>JAXGIH010000018.1:0-24506 GCA_040770845.1 Cloacimonas sp. (SeqCode) | reverse complement strand
TTGGAAGAGCCCAATTCGCTTATTTTGGCTAAGCTGGGTGCCTATAAAAGCTTATTTTGCGGATGCAGTGTAGTTCAGGACCATTCATCCAATCAGGTGGATGCCTATTATGAAGCAATGCCAATTGTTGTGCCTAAAAATTTCCGTCAGTGTCATTCTATAACTCTTGGTAACTGGTGGGGAGGTGAAACTCCGGAAAAAGAAATGGAATTAACTAAAGGGAAAATGCCTTTTATAGTTCACTTGGGTGAAGGAAAAGACGAAATTACAAAAGGGGAATTTTCCCAGCTGAAAAAAATGGGATTGCTGAAAGCAAATACTTTGATTATTCATGGCATTGCTTTAACTGCAGAAGAAATTGGTGATGTTGCTAAAGCTGGTGCTTCTCTTTGCTGGTGTCCTTCTTCCAATTTTTTCCTTATCGGAGAAACACTAAAGATTGATGAAGTTCTTAAGCATAAGGCAAATGTATGTATTGGAACGGATTCCACTATGTCCGGAGGAGTGAATTTAATAGCAGAATTCCTCAAAATCAGGGAACATTTTCCCAAAATTCCTGCTAAAGAAATCTTCCGCATGGCTACTGTTAATGCAGCAACAGCACTTTATCTGCCTCAACATTTTGCTTTTATTATTCCTAATAAATGCCGTAATCTATTGCTGGTGGATAAAGTTGACCGCGATCCCTATGAAAACCTTTTTGCCTTGGAAGCATCAACCATACAGCTTTTATTGGTAGAAGGAATACCCCGTTTCGGAGATAGTGAATGGATGGAAATTTTAAATTTGGATGAAAATATGTATAGCACCTTCCGCACTGGAAACAAGGAGAAATTCGTGATTGGTGACCCTATGGAATTGAATGATCAGATTGATGAGGTTTTGGGGTATCATAAGGATTTTCCGTATTTGCCTTTTTAGGGTAGTAAAAACGAAACATATAGAATTTAGCTGAATGAGGAGTTTGAAAAACTTCTTATTTATTGAAATCTGTGTAATCTGTGAGAGGATATTATCGGGTTAAAAGATGGAAAAACACTTGAATGTAACAGAGATTTTCTATTCTTTACAGGGAGAATCTACCTACAGTGGCTATCCCTGTATTTTTATCCGTCTCTCTGAATGCAATTTACGCTGTGTTTACTGTGATACCCAATATGCCTTCGGTAAGGGAAAATCAATGGCTATCAGTTCCATAATGGAAGAAGTGAAGAAATATCCTTGTTCTCTGACGGAAATTACTGGAGGAGAGCCATTATTACAGGAAGATGTGGATGCCTTGTTTGAGGAATTGTATAAGTTCTCTTACAAAATTTTGCTGGAAACTAACGGAGCTATCTCTCTGGAAAAAGTTCCTGATTATGTAATTAAAATTGTAGATGTAAAAACCCCCGGCAGTGGAATGGAAAAGAGTTTTCTTCCTGAAAACCTGCAATATCTGAATCCCCAGGACGAACTGAAGTTTGTGATAACTGATAAAGTTGACTATCAGTTTGCCGTTGATTTCTTAAAAAAGTATAAACCCCAAGTTAGGTGTGTTCATTTTTCACCGGTTACAGAACTTTTAAACCCCAAAGAATTGGCTTGCTGGATGCTGGAAGATGGACTTGAAGCAAGATTGACATTGCAATTGCATAAAATAATCGGGATGGCATAAAATTACCTTGCCTAAAGAGTAAAAAGAGATAGTTTTTTACAAAGAGGAAAGAGAAAAATTGACTTTATCCTATTATGTTCCCGAAGGATGAGAAAAGATGATTAAAAGTTTTTGTATTCAATGTAGACAGAGGATGCTTTTCCTCCGCAAAAAAATACGGAGTATCAGCAAACTCAAGCTACACAAATTACGGAGCTACAGCAAGCTCCGACTACATAATGGAGGTTCAAATTATGAAAAGTGTTTATGGCTTACTTTTAATGGGTGTCATTCTGGTTTTTTTTAGTCCTACTTTGCTATCCGATACTGTTAAATTGACTAACGGAACTGTAATTTATGGACATATCACCAGAGAAGACATAGACAAAGTTACAATTGTAGATCAAAATGGAATTGAAAACATCATTCCACGTAACCTTATCATCTTTATTGATAAACAATTAGAGACAACAAGAGAGGTTCAGAAAGTAATTATTACTTTAAAGAGCGGAATTGAGGTTAAAGGAACTTTAATCCTGGACGATGCTAACAGCGTAACTATCAAAGATGAATCGGGAATTGAGAAGAAAATAGCAAAAAGCAATATTCGCGATATTGTTATTGATTTAGATAAACCGGACGAAAGACCAATTACTATTAAAAGTTATGAAGAACCAGAAACAGAAATAGAAGCGGAAACGCAAATTGTTACCACTCTGCGGAAAAAACCTATAATTTTGATTTTTGGACTAAAATTCGGCTCTCAAAAACCCAATTCAAATGCTATTTCTGATAAATACAGTAATGGAATTGTATATGGGTGAACTGATTTTTTGGCTGAAAAACAAATACGGAATCGGACTAAATGTTGAAAAATTCGGTGAAAAATCAGAATATTGGTTCTATAATGAGGGTAATTATGAATATAATATTTCTATTATTCCTATTACTCTAACAGTTTATTATAAGCATTATAATAATAAAATAGTGCCATATATTGGTTTAGGTATTGGACAATATTTTATGAACGAAGATGTAACATATAAATACTACGGTTATTACGATTCGGAAGAATATTCCGATGATGAGACCGGTTTTCATTGCTTATGCGGTTTACAATATAAGATTTTATTCGTTGAAGTAAAATACTCCACGATGTTTAAAAGTACCTGGGGAGCTGAAGAAGAATATGATGATATTGGGGGCTTGAGTATTGCAGGCGGGCTCAGGTTTTAATTAACAAAGTTCCGAAAAATTACTATTTACTCCGGAATAACGATGTCCCCGTCGTTGATTTCTACCCAATTTCAACCCAACCTCAAGGTTGGGTGGATGATGAGAAGAGGATGAGTTGTTTACAGGAATCAAGTAAGGATGTTTTCCCCAAGGGGCTGATTATATAAAATACAGGTAGTTGCTTATATTTTTCAACCACCGCTGATCAGATGAATAACTTTGATATCGGCATTTTCTGGAATGGGAGTATTCTGCCAGTTTTCTCTTTTGATAAGTTCACCGTTCATTTTAATAACCAGCATTTTGAAGGTGTAATTCATCATTTTCAAAGCATCTGCAACAACGAGTCCTTCTTTCCAGGGTAATTTATTTCCGTTTACAAAGAAAACAGGTTTATCTGTCATTTGTTACATTCCTTTTGTTTCCGCAAGTAGTTCCAAAGCCAAATTTGCCTGCATATTGGCTACAACGGCAACACGGGTTGCAACGGGGCTTATTTCCGCCTTTAATTCACTCATCATATCACCTACAAGATGCAAAAAACCGTAATGTTCCGTATGTATGCTTTCGTTTTTGCCGTAGCCAGCCAATCCTGAAGCCACAATTAAATGTTTATTCGGATAATTAGATGTCCAGCAGGAAATTAACATTTCTTTTTGTTCTGCCTCATCTAACGCCTCTAAAAGCAGGTCTGTTGTTCCAAAAATAGCGTTAAAATTGGCAGGAGTAATTTTTACAGGATGCAAAACAAGAGTAATAAACGGGTTAAAGGAATAGATATTCTCTGCTAATGCTTCCACTTTTAATTTGCCAATTTGGGCTAAAGTATATTGCTGGCGATTAAGATTTTCCAGCGTAACAATGTCGTAATCGGCAATAATCAAAGTTCCAATTCCGGCTCTGGCTAAGGAAAAGGCAATATTTGAACCCAAACCTCCCGCTCCGGCAATTCCTACAGTTGCTTTTTGCCAAAGAGGAAAGGCGGAAGGATCGCGCTTGGAAAAATACTCTTCCCGGGAAATCAACGCTTTATCTCCAATTTAATATTGCCTTTGGGGTCTATATCTTTAAGGTTATTCACAAAAGCAATAACGATATCCTGTAATAATTTTTGCACAAAAGGCACAATCACAATTTCCCTATCCCCCACCCAAAGTCTGAGTTCTGCTTGTTCAGCCAAAACGCAATCACTCCTTTTTGCCCTGCCCTGAATAATATCTTCTGCCATAGTATAACAGTCCTTTCCACAGGCAGAACAGCATTCCGGCTCTGCTAAAGGCAAAATATCAAAGCATTTTGCTTCAATCGTGCTTAGTAAAACAGCCAAATCATCCGGCAAAGAAAAAACGGGTAAGCCCTTAAAACTCTTTATTGGAGAAGCGATAACCCCGGAAATCCCAATACAGGTATCATCAATCAATTCGTCCAGTTGAACCGTATTTTCCGCACAGACAATTTTAGGAACAGGAGCATTTTGCAGACCTTCAATGATAAGATAATCAGCTTGCAGGCAAGAAACCATTTCTTTCAAATCTAACGGTCTTGGAAATAATAACGCACTGTCATATAATCCTTTAGCGAAAACAGCTTGACTTCCTGCCTGAGTGTGCAGAAAAGTATTCTTACCTTCAGTGTCGGAATGATATGTTTCACTATGTATATCTTTGATAGAGCATACATTATAGCCCTTTTTTGTCAATTCTCTTATCAAGCAGGTTGCCAAAGTTGTTTTCCCGGTTTGATGGTATCCAATAATTCCTAATGCCTTCATAATTATTCCGTTACAAGCAGTAATTGACAAAAAGCACTAATTCCTTCTCCCTGTCCACTGATACCAAGTCCTTCTTCAGTAGTTGCTTTTACGGATATTTGCCCTATTTCACAACGCAAATCAGCGGCAAGATTGGCGCACATATTTTTTATAAATGGTTGCAGTTTGGGCTGTTGACAGCAGATAACAGCATCCAGATTGTTTATTTTCCAGCCCTTTTCCGTGATTAGAGTATATGTTTTGCGCAGTAAAATGCGAGATCTATATCCTTGTAAGCCAAATCGTTATCGGGATAAAATGTCCCAATATCCCCTAATGCTAAAGCACCAAATAGAGCATCAATAATGCTGTGAATTAACACAGCATCCGAATTGCCTGAAAGCCCCTTGGAATAAGGAATTTTTACCCCCTCCCAAAATAAGTTCCCTACCAGAAACAAGGCGATGAACATCGTAACCAAACCGCAACGGAACATAATATCAATCCACTGTTATGCTTTTAGAAACATTTTTGGGAACATCAGGATGCAACACCATGATCAAGAACTCCCAATTTATCCAGTTTTTTCATTTTCCGCACGCTCATTTTTAGAGCCAGCAATTGCAGAACAATACTTGCGGAAAAACAGGTTAATAGAGAGGAACCTGTTTTGGGCAACATAATATAAGCCCAGGCATAATAGCTGTTTTCACTGGGTCGTGTAGAGGCATTTTTCAGCAGTTGCTCATTTTCTTCAGCAATCACAAAAGTATTGGCACCCCGTATTTTATGGGTATTTATCTGAGAGATGGTGAGATTTACATCGCGCTCATCCGGTCCTGTAACATAAATTAATGGATAATTACGATAGAGATGTTCAAAGAAATCCTTATCCTGAACAAACCGGTTGAAAATATTAGTCCCTTGAGGTGAAAGGTTGAAGGGCTGATTATGAGTAAAAATATAATCAGCCAATGCTTTATAAACTTCCTTTGTTTCGCTGTGCGGAATGCCTTCTTGTTCGCAAAGCGACTCTATTTCATCAATGTTTTCACTAAAATAACGCAAGAGGGAACGCAGATGCTTAACGCCAAAAACGGTGTTTTTCCCTAAAATTGTATTGGGACCATGTTTGAATTCGGATGCCTCTCTTCCTTCGGCATGCGTTAAAACTGTCTCTCTTATTTTTAAAGCACCTTCCATAGCCACGCCACTGATTTTGGTAGCTAAAATATGAATGGAGGGTTCCATATAAATCTTACCAGCCATAAATTCAATTTCACCACTCACATTATCCAGGGTCTCTTTCAAAAGGGAAGGAATTTTGGCAAGGGAAGCAAAGTAATCATCAAGTTCCTGTTGACGCCGTATACGCTGTTCCTGAGTAAGATTATTATCTATTTCCTTCAATTTCATCTGGGCTGTTTTAATGGCAAGATAATAGAACAGAGTAATTTGATTCATAAAGCTCTTGGTGGCAGGAACGGCAATTTCCGGTCCGCATAAAATAGGAATTGCCACATCGCTTTTTTCCTGACCCAAAGTGGAATTCATATTATTCACCAAAACCACTTTGCGGACATTCAAGTCCTTAGCATCTATATCGTTGAAAATATCTATCAGGTCTTTGGTTTCACCCGATTGAGAAACGCCTATAATAAGGTCATTATCTTTTATGCAGTTGGAATATTCACCTCTGAAATCGCCTGGTAAAATGGGAATTATTTCCATACCGGCAATAGAATTAAAGAAAAGAGCAGCGATCTTAGTGGCATGGAAACTGGTTCCACAGGCAATAGAATAGGCATTGCGGCTGTTTAAAATAGTGTTTTTAACCAGCTGTAAAAAGTCGTCTACGCTGGCATTAAAGTCCTTCACATTCATTTCTTCAGCTAAAGCATCCATAGTTTTAGCCAGCGAGATTTTCTTCAAATCATATTCTCCATTCACCATTTCCAGAAAGAAGTTCTTTTTCGTTGGAAAAGAAGTATTTCTTTTTCCAAAATCCTTCACAGCAACATCAAAAACTCCTATAAGTGCTGAAAACTTGATTGAAAAAATTGGTGTGTGTGTGTGTGTGTGTGTGTGTGTGTGTGTGTGTGTGTGTGGTGTTGTGTGTGTGTGTGTGTGTGTGTGTGTGTGTTTTTTTATTCAGAATTGAGAAGTTCGGTAAAAATCCGGCGTCGTTCCTCAAAAATTTTTCCGCTAGTGAACCTGCTCTAATAAAATATCGCACTCTGCTTTTGTTAATAATGACAACTCTTTTTCCCGGAATACACCTTGAAAAAGCTTAACCAGTTACCTAGTTTCGCTTTACAAATTCTGCCCATAAAATATTCATATTCAGGCAAAAGTTCAACATCTTCAGCACGCAGTTGAGTAAACAGGTTTGGCAGGAATTTTATCCACCTGTATGCCAAAACATTTCATCGGGTTGATTTAAACGCTTGAATTTTAAGTTTTTCTGTGCATAAACCTGATAGTAATCTGCATTATATTCAATAAATTCACCCTCACGCAAATTTACCAGTTGCTTAGTAAAACGCAAAACAGCTGTTAAATCGGAAGATGCCAACGCAAAAGGCATATCTTCCAAAGTTCCGAGACCAAAATATAAACTGCTACCTGCTTTAATAGCCCAACAGGTCTCCGTAACAGGATCAACAATTACAGCGGCATAGCTTCCCACAAGTTTATCTGCGGTCTGAATTATTGCCTTACGCATACAATTCTTACGTAAATCAATGTCCGTAGGATTTCCTGCTTTATCCATTTCTATGTCAAAATAATGTTCTACAGTATGCACTAACATTTCACCATCGTTATCGCTTTGCACAAAGTGACCTTCTTTCGTTAAAAAGGACTTTAACTCTCTGGTATTAGTTATATTACCATTATGTGCACCATAAATATGCCTTTTACATTTAACTTCGTGGGGCTGAGCATTTTTCTTATCCACAAAGCCAAAAGTAGCCCAACGCACCTGTCCGCAAAATATTTTACCGCTCTGTTTTTCTATGCCTAAGGTCTTTACTAAAGTGCTGGGAGCGCCAACATCTTTTAACAGCGTTATTTCGGTTGTATTTCCCTGAAAAGCAGCTCCTGTACTGTCATAACCTCTATATTCCAATGCTTTTAGTTTGGAAGCATATTGACCCATTTTTAATGAGACTTTTGGTAATGCCAAACCTAAAACACCACAACCCAACCCTAAAACAGGTATTGGAATATGCAGTTCCTTGTTTCTGAATTTGGATAATATGCATTTAAGCTAAAAATATAAAAACTTCGGCATTGCTATGTCCTCTATAATTTTTTTTCAATTAACTGCCTTGGCAAAGAAAGATCGTAGCTTCATCGGTTATTTTGATGTTGAAAGCATTATCCCAAATATAACGAATTTTCATTCCCAAATGTTGAACCAGGAAGCATCGTTTGTAGAAAAAAAATTGTCTTTATAACTTGGTGATATGCTTCCATAATTATATTATAATCAAAAACCTGAGGTGTGAAAACATTGATGAGCTGATGCCGTGGAAGTGTTTTTAACTGCACAATTCCTTCAACTTGCATCACGGCATGTAATTTTCCCCGCTGGAATAACTGCTTTCATCAATAATCACTGCCGAAAAAAGAATTTCCAGCAATTCCGGCGATACAAAAGGACGCACTCCATCGTGAATAGCTACATATTCTGTGCCCTTGCGACAAACCTGCAGGGCAGAAAACAGAATCCTGCCTTTCCTAACCCACCGGCAATTACGATATAGGGCTTATTTATTCCTTCAAACCATTGTTCTATAAGGGCTTCCGTATGGACAATATCAGTTTCTGGAACAGTAATTAAGGTTATCAATCAATTCCCAGCCATAAAGGGCTCCATACTTCTAATTAAAATAGAATTCCTTCCAGTTCCCTAAATTGTTTTTCTCTGGAAGGCGTTTACCGCTTCCGCAGCAGTAATAATGGCAGTTGTATTATTCAGGAAGTCCATTTATAAAAACCCCTGACTCTTCTTTGAGCAGTTATTTTTTCCTGATATAAGTTACTGAGACTTTGCTGATTTCATTGATGTGAATATCCAGCATAGCAGAAAGGTCTTCAGCAGTAGAGGGACGCCTTTTAAGTGTATTTTCCAAAAGTTCAATAAGTTCAATATCCGGTTGACTTTCCAGGTTGATATTTAACTTTGGCAATAATTTCTACAGGGACACAGACCTTTTCGGAGAGCTGAGCTTTAACCTGTTTAAGTGTATGCAAAGATATTGGTTTAACCCATTCTTCTGCCCCGGACGATCTAAACGAATTTAACTGCACCAAATCCGGCTTAATTCTGTTGATAGCTTTTGCCAAAGCGGAAATTTCTTCAGGAGTAGCTTAATTCTGAAACCAGAAAAACTTCCAGCCAAATAATACCTTTATATTCTTGTCGGAATTGAATTAAACCTCAATGAGGTCTGCCACTTTTTTAATTCCGGACAGGGACGATTGATTTTTTCAAAACCCTCTGGAGTAGCAGAATCAAGGGAAGGCAAAACAATATCACAGGGAAGAACTTCATTGCGGACTTCCTTATCCGAAAACAATATGCCATTTGTAAGCAGAGCAAGTTTATAGCCCTTGTATTTGGCTTTTATATAATTTACAATTTGCCCCAGTGAACTGTTTAATGTAGGTTCTCCGGCTCCGGAAAAAGTGATATAATCCAAATGCGGATTAGTAACCATAAAGTTATCCAGTTCATCCAAAATTTCCCTTATATCAAAAAATGCTTCCCGCTTAGTTACTTGATGTGTAGTTCTTTGGACTTCACAATATACGCAATTTAAGGGACAATATTTATAGGGGACAAGGTCTATACCTAAAGAAATACCTAAACGACGAGACATTACGGGACCAAAAAGGTGTTTATACTTAATCATCTTAAAAAGTGGTTCCAAATTGTAAATGCGGCTCCCAACCGCCATCATTTATGTTATAGGCATAATCAAAACCGATTAAACCAAAAGGACTGCGAATTCTGATTCCGAGTCCGGTGCCTTTCTTAAAATTGAGAAAATTGAAATCACGCATCTTATTATAGCTGTTTCCGGCATCAAAAAAGACAACAGCCATTATTTGGTCGCTACCTAAAGGATAACCTAATTCCGTAGAAAAAATAATTGCTCTTGTTCCGCCTCCGGCAGGACCAATGGAACTATCGGGAAAACCTCTTATTCCATCTGCACCTGTTCCGCCCAAATAGAATTTTTCATCAGGAGGAGCATCTTTAGACCTGCCATAAGGAGTAACATAACAAAAACGCCATTTGGTGCGTAAAATAAGTTTCTCCCAGGTATCCATATACCAGTTAACTTGAGCAATTTCCTTGAAATAATCAAAATCACCGCCAAACATACCACCTGCAACTTCACTGTAAAGAGTAAACTGGCTGCCTTTTGTAGGGAAAAATACATTATCACGCGTATCTCTGCTTAAAGTTAAACTGGCTGCACTGGTATATCTCCAATCCAATTTATTCAGTTCTATCAAGTTGGCATTAGCAGTGGAATCTGCCATAATAGCATTCATATTGGTTATTCTGTATTTCTTGGAATAGAGAGAATAACCCGCTACAGCTCTGGTTTTATCTATCCAGGGAATGGTTCTACCAACCCTGATTCCGGCACCACGAGTAAAAATCTCGTAATAGAAAGAGCTCCAGGTCTTTTTAGTGTAATAGAGATTGCTTCCCAAAAGAATATCGGTATCCAGCAAATTAGGATTGGTGAAAGCAAATTCAAAGTTTTGGGTGTTGCCTCCAAATTCCCAGGTTAAACTGGTAGACCAGTTATTCCCGAATAGATTATTTTGGGACACTGATAGTTGCCCAACAAATTTATCCTGGGAATTATAACCCACTCCTCCATTAGCAGTTCCACTTGCACGGTCTATAACATCAAGCTGTAAATCTATGTCCCCATCTTTATTGATGGGAGTATAATCTAAACGAATATCCTGTTCAAAAAAACCTAAATTGTAAATGTTTTGTTGACTTCGCATCACCTGTGTCTGACGAAAATAATCACCAGGTGAAATTTCCAGCTGACGCCGGATAACTTTTTTTCCTTTGTTCTTTTATTGCCTGTAATATGTATCTGGCGAATTCGGCAATGGTTGTTTTCGTTGATTTTCAGGTTTACGATTAACTGGTCACCTTCTTTAACATAATTCGGCACAATAAAAAACATAGATAAATCCTTCATCAAAGTATTTGGAATAGACATTACGCAGTTCGTTATCAAAGACCTCCTGTCAAAGGGTTCGCCAATTTTCATCGTGAAAATATCTTGCAGTTCTTCAGAAGAGAAAAAATCATTCCCTTCAATAGTTATACCCCCGAAATTATATTTGGTTCCTTCATAAACATTAATAACGATTTCAATGTATTTCTCCCCCAGCGGTTGAATTTCGTAGGGACCTATCACTACATCTATAAATCCGTTTTTCTTATAAAAAGCGGTGAGTGCTTGCAGATCAGCAGCAAATTTTTCCTGCTCAAAATGACCTGAGCGAAGGAAACTGGCAGGTTTGGTTTTCATCTTTTTCTGCAAGGTTTTATCTTCAAAATAGCTATTCCCTACGAAGGTTATTTGCTTGATAGAGACCTTTTTACCTTCATTTACCTGAACCTTCAAACCAATCTTGTTGTTAGGTAAACGGGATTCAAATATCTGAATTTCAGCATTACTGAAACCCTTGGTGGCATATTCATTTTTCAGCTTGTTTACTAAATGATTTTTAACTCCTTCACTCCAGTAACTGCCAACCTTAACATTTACCAGTTCATCTATTCTTTCCTGCTTTACCGCTTTGAAACCAATATATTCAATATTTGCTTACAATCGGATTTTCCTGGATTTTTATCAGTATAGTTACTCCTGTTCTATAGAGTTCAGATTCCCCTTGAATATCAGAAAATATCCCATTCTATACAAATTACGAATGGATTTTGCCACGGCTTCAGGATCAAGAGTATCTCCAACTCTAAAACTGAGTGCGGAAGTAACCAGTTCCGGATCTATATTTACAGCTCCGATTACTTTTATTTCATATATGGTTTCTCCAACAGCATACAGGTTTTGGGCAAGACAGCCAAGCAGCAAAATTAAGATGCTGCATAGTATTATTCTTCGCATTATTCCTCCACTCAAGAGTTAATAGCCAGAATTGTAAATAGCCCTTTTTAGTAAAGACATTTTTTTGTTTTATCCTGCTAATTCCTTTAGGGCATTTTTAAAAACACATATTTGGGGTTTAGCTTTATATCTGTTTTTATTACAAGCTATTATCCCCTTTTTTCTGTTCTTCCCTAATTGCATTGCTTACCCATTGCTTACCCATTACGGATGGCATTAGCAATGAGTCCGTATTGCGTAACTAATGCTTCTTGGCGTAATGAGTTATATTTCTATAAGAAAAACGGTTTAGAAGATTGCGAAATTTTAGAGGTCAAAAATTATTGGGAGAATATGAGATATTGAACTCCAATAATGCAATTGAAGAAAAACAGGGTGGTAAATATAGTATTTCCGCTTATTCCAATAAGTTATTTTTAAGAAGTGGAAACAAATATGCTTGTATAAATTAATATAACATTTTTTAATTCAGAGGTTATTATGAGATTGCAGGTTAAAAAAGTTCTTCTAACTCTTAGCTTATTTATCAGCATAGGGGTGTTGTTTTGTCAACCAATTGAAAATGTGAAACCTGGCCATAAATATAGTTTTCCTATGCCTCAAAACGCACATCTGGAAGAAGAAATTTGCCGTGCCGATTCTGCTCACGGTTTTGATGTGCTAAAATATGAAATTACCCTAACTATCAATGACGCTTTACATTATATTTGGGGTAATGTATTAGCAACGGTGATTGCCACGGAAAATCTTACCAGTATGTCTTACGAATTAACCGGTTTCAATGTGAGTAATGTTTTGGTAAACGGAATTCATACACCATGTATTAACTATGGAACTTATTTTACTTTTCCGGTTAATGTATCTGCAGGAGAGCAATTTACAACGCAGGTTTTTTATTCAGGTACCCCTCAATTAGTTTATAGTTACTATAATATCGGAATGATTTTTAGTAATAATACCGTTTTTACCATATCCGATCCTGATGCTGCTCGTGCTTGGTGGCCCTGTTATGATCACCCCTGGGATAAAGCAATTGTGGATTTGCACATTACTATGCGCAGTGACTGGAAAGTTGCCGCTAATGGAATTAGAACGGAAATAGTGAATAATGGTGATGGCACTTCTACAACTCATTGGATTGGAGAAAACCCGATGACTACTTATCTGGTTTGCATAACTGCTGGTCCTTATGTAGAAATAAATCAGACAGTTCCGGAACAGAATAATCTGCCCGTTCAGAATTTCGTAATGCAAAATCAATATAATAATGCTTTAGTAGACCTGCAAAAAATCTTCTTGGATGATTGGTTTTCAACTTTTCGGTGATTATCCTTTGAAAAATATGGCAATGCTGTCAGTATGAGCACTTACGGAGCTATGGAACATCAAACTATGACTACTAGAAATTATATTATTAGTGGAAACGGAGCTTATGAAACAGTTATACCATGAACTTGTTCATCAATGGTATGGGAATGCAGTCAGTTTTTTAACTTTTAAGGATGTTTGGCTTTCTGAAGGTTTTGCTACTTACGGAGAATTTCTTCTGGACAGATAAAAGATTTTGACTGGCAAAGTGCCTGTAATTATCTACATAGTAATTCTGCATCAGTATTATTCGAATTGGGAAGAAATTGCGACCTCAAACTATATATAACCCTTCTTTTATAACTATTTTTCAGTCGCCCTCTTATGAAAAAGCAGCCATGTTACATATGTTATTGCTAAAGCTTGGAGACACCAATTTTTTCAACTTGCTTCGGCTTTATTATAATACCTATAAAAACGGGAATGCCATTACTGCAGAATTTGAAGCATCATATGAACAAGTTAGTGGACAAGACCTTAGCCTAGTTCTTCAACCAATGGATTTACGGTTCTTAATTCTTTTGTGAAATATTCCCTGTGGCAAAATGAAACTAATAACCATCTGGAAATATATGCCAAAACTACTTCTCCAACTTCACTTCTTCACGGTGAAATTCTTTGATTACTTCAAATGGAATTAGCGATTCTTATTAGAAAAATTGCCGCGCCTGATGGCTATTCCAACGATTTAATTATTCCGTTTTGAGCGATAATATCAAGATGTTTCCAATTATAATCATTGGACTTTGTTAAAGGAATTAGCGGAACAAATTCCTCATTTTACGGGAATATCTTCCTCCACCAATAATTGCGTTTTGCCTTTTCTTAACATGATTATACCAAACAAAGGATCATCAATATCGGCTCTATCGTAAATTGAGCAATGCACAAAATTGGTCTTTACTTGCTACCTTAAATAACGACATTTTCAGCTTGGGTGCAGATACAACTGCAATTTCTGGTATTAGTTATGATTATCAATTTAGAGTAGTTGATGTAAACGGATATTTTTTCCAGACCTTCAGAGACCGTCTCCGTTGCACCTCAAGCATTCAGTTTTACGTAAGGGAACTTCTTAGTTGTTGATGAAACCAGAGACGGAATAGGAACTCTTATTAATCCCGATGATGAAATGGTTGATACTTTTCTTATGCTTCCGCCTTAAGTTTATTTTCCTGCCCGATTGATAAATTCGGGATTGTGCTACTCGTGGTCTTCCCAATCTGGAAACTTTGGGGAATTATAAATCTGGTGTTTGTATCTTTGGATGATTTTAACCAAAATTTGCTGCAAGTAATTCTTCTTCGGTTGTTGTGCTATATTGCAGGTGGAGGAAAAATAGTTATTTCCGGTTGGAAAACCCTTCAGTTTTAACGACGGAATTTTAACCGCTTTGGAGGTGAGTAACTCCTATTTACGATAATCTTGCCTGTTTAATCAGTGCTCAATCCGATATCTATCCAACTTTAACAGTGGACACTAATAAGACCCTTCTCCTGGAATTTGTTACCACATATTTTTACTTTCAGGTGGAGCTGAAGAACCTTTATATTTTGCCAATATGATGGAAGGAAGTAATGGAGCAGGACAGTGTATTGCTTTTGCCACTGATTTTAACTTTGCACTTTGTTTTCTTTGTCCATTGCATTTTATGCATCAGGATTATGTAATGTATTATTTGAGGGCCTCATGAGTTTTGCCTGGTTTTTTTTGGAATCCCTGCTTTGTTTAAATCTGATGCTGTGTCTCCCAGAGTGAGTTTTTTTTTTTTTTTTTCAGAACTTTTCCTGTGTTTTTTCCTGCATCCTTTAATCAGATTTTTTTTTTGTTTCTTGCTCTGCTCCGTTAGTGGTGTTATGGGGTTCCGGTGTTATGTAAATCCTGAATGCGGGAGCGTAGGTGCTGGAGTTATTTTTTTTGAGTCCCATATGTCTTTATGCTCCTGGGCAACAGGAAGAAGTCTGAGTTTCTGAATTTTTCTGTGCTTGTTTTAAAAAAAAAGCGTGTATCCTTTAGCTTTGAAATTTACGTTTTCTGTTTTCTGCTTGCAAAGATCCCATGGTGTTGTACGGTGACGAGCCCTTTGTCAGTTAGCGGGGTCTAAACCCCTTTTGTTATGTTCAATCTTTGCAGAGTTAGCGTGATATTGCCAGCAAAGGGACAGTTTGAAAATATTTACTGTGGTCTGAAAGCCAACAGGCCTAGCATGAAGTCAAAAAAGTGGTGCTTGAGTCCGAGCGGTTTCATTTCTGTTTTTTTTTTAGTGCTTTTATTGGTGTTGCTCCTTCAACTCCTTGCCTAGGGTGTCCTGTTTCTGGATAGCTGAATGGTGCTGCAAATTCTGGTTTTTTAAATAATCAGATTCTGCTATCGTGTGAGGGGGTGTGTCCCTGTTGATCCCGTGTGTGTGGCCTCCTTAGCTGCCACTCCTTACAACAGAGAGATGAAATGTAGGCGCTACCCTCAGCGCTTTAAAAGGGTATATCCTGTCTTTGCGCGTATTCCCCTACAGCAGGAACTGGAACAGAAGTTACTCAATATAGTGTTCTTTCTGATCCTTACCCAAAAGAAAGCCGGTTTTGGCAGTGATTTAGCTTTTCCTGTTTAGCTGTTTTAGACCCGAAATATATTTTTAACTTTGCCGCTAAAAGTGACTCTGTAATACTGCCTCGGATGTTTTAAGTCATCTCTTGGAGGGGCTTTTTTATAGTAATCAGCGTTCACCAATCGTCTATCCCTTTTATCTATAAAGGTATTGCTCTATTATGAAGTTTCTGTTTATTGTTCCCTTTCCCGAACCGTGAAAATTATTTGGCAAGAGAAGAACTGATGAGAGATGCACTTACGGAGGAATGGTTATAGCTCGTGGAAGTACTACTCTTCAACATTTCATTGGCTATCCTTTAACCTCTTTTATGGTATTCTATGGTTTGGCAAATGCTATGGTAATGGAAGATATTATGGAGCTCTATTATCCTGCTGTTCAGCAAGAACTGGATTACCTGTTCAGCTATTTGCAAATAAGCAAAGATGACTTTTATACCTGGCTAAAGTCCCCTGCCTTTAGAACGCAAATTTGACTTCAGCAGGACTTTATAGATAAAGCTATTCACAATTATGAGCAGCCGTAATATGTCTAATCCACTTGCAACTTGAACAGCAAGTTAGAACCTCTTTGGAAAACCTTCGAAAACTGATCTCCGGAAAGTTGATGTCCTATCAACCAACCACTGCAAAACCTATTAATCAAACAGTGGCATTCTATCATTCTTCATTGAAATTTAGAGAGCACCTGTGGGTCTTTACCTGAAAAATCAGAGCTGTCCAGTCCTTTTTTCGTGGAGAGCGCAATTTTCCATTCACCTTTACTCCCCTTTTTGATCAGCAAAACAGAGTTCAATTTATCTCAAATTAAAGCGGGATTATGAATTCTAAAACCGGCTCCTTCTGTCAGGCAGAACATTTTTTGGTGCTTATTTGGGAAAGATTTCAGCAAAGGCACAATCCAAAAAGGCAGTAGTCCTATTTTAAAGCTCCAGATTTGATAAGGAGTAGTAAATATCGTTTTCCAAATTAGAGCGTAACAGTTTATCACCCTGTAAATTCCAGATTCCATGATAGCCGGAGGTGGAAGAAACATTCATTTGTTCACGATAGGCGTTTCCGAGAACTAAATTGCTGTTTAAAATACTCTGCTTTGGAAATCTCCTATGTGTTGTGAAGGAGAAATAAAAAGGGGCTCAACAGCCAAAACGCTTTGTTCCGTTCCTTCACTGCCAATATATGTTTCTAAAGCACTGGCAAAATAAAGATATGAACCGCGAGGCAGTTTATCTGCCCGAGAATAATGCAAACCGGTAAAAAGACGGTTATGGTATTCTCCGAATTCATAACCCAAAAGTGTTTCAGTTAAATAGCCAACAGGCAAAACATTGTTAACCAGAAAAAAACTGATGTTTCTAAAGGAAGTGTAGCCCGTTTTGGTGAAAGCAAAAGAACTTAAGGCAAAGATATTATCCTGCCAGGGTTTACCAGTATTTTCATCAACTTGCGGACTTTTGGTAAACCAGTTTTTCTCCAACCCGAGAGCAACATATTTATAGGCATTCGTCAGATTATCGGAAAAGCCGAAACTATGCGCATACCAGGAGCCAAGAGTCCATTTTTCCGTAGTTAAAGTATCGGCAGGAGGGTGAATATAATTTCTTGTTCCTTCAATACCTCCGGAATGTGGAGTTGCAGGATAAAGAAAAGGATGGCTTAAATACAAGTTCTGATTTGAATTACCTGAAAATTCCTTCCAAAAAGCATCAACGCGGAAAAAAGTGTTCTTGATATTAGAATCGCTGTAATATGTCTCCCAGCTTAGTGTCTTCATTTCCTTGGGGTTAATATGCCAAATATGTTTCAGTCCCAAACCCAAACCCAGAATGTTTTGTTCATTTATCTTCAAGCGGTATTTACTTTGGGAAATAATCCTGCCGGTCAGTTCCAGAGAGAATTTATCCCGCACGAGGACAAAAACATCAACTGTGCCATCTTCATTATCACTAATCAGCAGTTCTGCTTCTCTTAAATAGGGTAAATCCTTCAAATAGGCAAGGTTACGATTCATTATTTCCGGATTAAAATCATCGCCTTCGGCAAAAAACAGCATATCTTTAATAATCCAATCCCGGGTTTTATAGTGAAGAGAATTACCTAAATCCAAAATCCTATTATAGATATGTGTTTCCGGTTTATCAGGAAGCATTTCAAACACATCCAGATTAACAATGTAAATTTTGGCTATCTTTTTCCCGCTATATTGCTCAAAAATGGAAAAGAGATTTTGTTCCTGCTGGCGTTCTGCCTCCATTTTAAAAATTAGAGGATAGACCTTTTTATACAGCCAGTTTTCCGTCCAAGGTTCGGGAACCGTTATTTTAATAGAATCGGCTGGAGAAGTGAATTCGGTTTCCTGGCAAAAGAGTGTGCCTCTTACAAGTATTATAGCAAGAAAGCCAAGATATATTAAAAAAGTTTTCTTACTGAACAATTCTGTCCAGCGCGGGAAGCATTTCTGCCAGAAATTCATTCCATCTATTTTCCCAAATCGCTTTTCTTGCCATTTGCATCAGTTCCTGATAGAACCATAAACTATGAATAGTAGTAAGTCGCATTCCCAAAATTTCATTCATAGTGATTAAATGCCTGATATAAGCACGGCTGAAATGAGTGCAGGTATAACACCCACAGAGAGGATCAATAGGGCTGAAATCGTCTTTATAGCGAGCTGCTTTAATTATCATTTTGCCATATCTGGTAAAAATACTGCCTTTGCGTGCATTCCGAGTGGGCATCACACAATCAAACATATCTATGCCCCGGTCTATATTATTCAGCAAATCGCTCGGAGTTCCAACACCCATTAAATAGCGTGGCTTATCAATTGGCAAGATATCATTTAGAAAGGAAGTAATCCTTAATAAATCCTCTTTTTCTTCACCTACGGCAAGTCCACCAATTCCATAACCGTCAAAATCCATTTCCATTAGTTCCAAAGCGGATTTTTCACGCAAATCCTCATAAATTCCCCCCTGCACAATTCCGAAAAGTGCCTGATGTTTATAATTCGTAAAGGCCTTTTTTCCTCTTTCAGCCCAGTCCAATGTAGTAGCAAGCGATTTTTCCACATACTTTCTGGTAGAAGGATAGGGAGGGCATTCATCAAAGCTCATAATTATATCTGCGCCAAGAGCTTCCTGAATTTCAATCACTTTTTCCGGTGTAAATATATGGGGAGAGCCATCAATATGGGACTGGAATTTTACTCCTTCTTTGCTTATTTTGCGTAAAGCAGCCAAGCTCATTACCTGAAAACCTCCGCTATCTGTTAAAATTGGATGATTCCAACTGATAAATTGATGCAAACCACCCGCTTTTTGGATTAAAGTGTGCCCGGGTCTTATATAGAGATGGTAGGTATTTCCTAAAATTATTTTGTGCTTGAACTTTTTCCAGTTCTTTAAAGCCACATACCTTCACTGTTCCTGCAAAAGCTCCAGAGGCATAAAACAGGAGCAAAATTTCGCCGTTCTACTACTATCTTTGGTTTCATTTCTGCGCTGGTCTTTTGTAAGAAATTAAATGACATACCTCAATAAGAATTGGCGATAAGCAGCTTGGAAATATCGGCATAGAAGGCATAAAACATCAAAATATAAAATAAGAACCAACACGCTGTAAAAATGCGTTCTACCTTTATCGGTACAGGTTTCCCGAAAATACCTTCCAGAAAGGCAAAAGATATCCTCCATCCAAAACTGGAATGGGCAAAAGGTTCATTATCATTGTGATCAAACTTATGGAAGCAAGAAAGATAATTAGAGAACTGAAACTACGCTGAGCAACTTGTTGACCCATTGTAGCAATCATTATAGGTCCCCCAACATTGTTTTTTAACTGCTCTGGTTTCATAATCAGTTTGTATAAGCCCACATAATTCAGCACAATAAAACTGAATGTACTTTGTGTGCCGTAACTTATTGCCTGTAACGGATTATATTGGGTAACTTTTTTCACCGGCATATATTGACTAATCCCAATCATTTTTTGATCACCCATAGAGACATTTTCTTCCAGAGCTATTTTTCGTTGCAGGATTTTTCCGTCCCGTAAAATGGTTAACAGAACTTCATCGTTTTTTGAACCCACAATTTTTTCCCGCATTTCATACCAGTTGGAAACATTTACACTATCTACAGCCAGAACTTTATCTCCGGGTTTTAACCCTGCTCTCCAGGCAGGCATTCCGGTAAAGACCTCTCCAATTGTTGTATCTACTTTGGGCTCCAGGGATTTAATTAAAGAATCAACTTCCGTTGGAGCAATTTCTAAAACTGTTTGTTGCCCTTTATGAATATAGGAAATGGTATTGGTTTTTTTAGCGGAAAGCGCTATTAAAAATTCCTGAAAACCTTTTACCGGTTCCCCGTTTACGCTAATAATACTGTCTGCAGGACTAAAAACCTCTGCCCAAATGCCTTTACTATTTTGAATAACCGGAAAAAGGTCTTCCTGTTTTTGCGGCAGCATAAAAGCAATAATGAATAGTAACAATCCGAATAGCAGATTGGCAAAAGGTCCGCTGAAGGCAATAAGAGCTCTTTTCCACCACGGTTTGCCTAAAAAAGTGCTTTCTTTATCAACGCTTATTTCTTCTTCCGGATTTTCCCCTTGCATTTTTACATAACCACCTAAAGGAATCCATCCCAGGCGATATTGAATACCATTTTTCTCAGTTGTCCAAATTGCTTTTCCGAAACCTATGGAAAATCTTTCAATGCCTACTTTAAAGGAGCGCGCCACTAAAAAGTGACCCAGTTCATGCACAAAAATCATCAGCCCGAAGGCAATTATTGTTACCAGCAAAGTTAACATATACTTAAGCTAATGCCCTCATTATAAATGCCTATTCCTGCGCTTTTTGTTTTGCCAGAGTAATGGCAATATAGCTGGCAACATCGGTAGCATATGTTCCTTGACCAAAACCAGCATCGTAACCAAGTTCTATTGCCAGTTCGTGTGAAATGCGCGGTCCACCGCAAATAAACAGCATTTTATCTCTTAATCCTTCTGCTTCGGCAAGTTCTATGAGGCGGGTTAAATTTTTGATATGGATATTTTTCTGGGTAACTACCTGGGAAACCAAAATAGCATCTGCATTCACTTCTCTGGCTTTAGCAAGAAGATCTTCACAGGGAACCTGAGCTCCCATATTGATAGCATTGAAACTGTGATAGCGTTCTAATCCGTAACGATGATTGTAACCCTTCATATTCATTATGGCATCAATTCCGACAGTATGAGCGTCACTTTCTATGCAAGCACCGACAACAGTTATTTTCCGTCCTAAATGTTCTGCCACAAAAGCATCTGTTTCTTCCATTGTCATTACCGGTGTTTCTACTACTTTTACTTTGATTTTGCTGATATCTACACTTGTGGAAGTGACAGCATAGGCAATAAAATGTGTAAAGCCCTCCGTTAAATCGCTCATAGATGTTATTTCCGCTTCGTCAAAACCTGTTTGTAACAATAATTTTCTGGCTGCTTCTTTGCCCAAAGCATCACAGGAAACGGGCAATGTAAAAGAAAGCTGCATTTTTCCATCGTTTAAGGTATCGCCATAAGGACGAATTATATTTTTGCTCATAAAGCAAGCTCCTGTTTCATAATTTCCAAAAAGGGATTGTAATAGTCCTTATCTTTCATAATTACACCGTCCAAACCTTTTCCCCCATTTTCGGTTCGCTTAATATCAGCAAATTCACCTTTAGCCATAGCACTAAAAAGACCTTCCCGGGCTACTTTTTCCAAAAATTCCGTTGCCTGAGCCAAGACCTCATTTGCTCTTTTGTTAATAAAACTATCTTCGCTTAAACATAAATTTTGGTTCAGGTCTTTAACCGCTTTAAATATATATTTGGCATTTTCAATAGCCAGAAAGCGATCTGCCAAATGCGGAGTATGAATTGCCTCTGTCATCATACCTAAAAGCTGAACACCTTGCCCTGTTAATTGCCCGATAAAATTGAACATCGCATTGAGCAGATAGGTCTTAAAAATATTACCGCTGGCAAATTTTGTCGGTGGCATATATTTTACAGGCGCATCAGGAAAGAGGGTTTTGGTTAAAAGAGCGTGTGCTAACTCAAAACTAAAGCTGTTTTCCAGCTCGGGATCAATCTCAAAAGCATGTCCTAATCCCATTTTTTCGGGTTTAATACCGCTCATTAAAGCAAAACTTTCATTGATTAACTGGCTCGCAGTAACCGTATATGCCTTTTCTACAGCATCGGAAGTAGTTAAATAATTATCTTCACCGGTCTGAATTTCAATTCCCGCATAGGCATTGATCATTCGCGCAAAATATTGATCCAGCAAGGTTCTTTTGGGGTTAATATCTCTGAACAATATGCCATACATTGCATCATTAAGCATCATATCCAAGCGTTCCATTGCTGCCATAGCCGCGATTTCAGGCATACAAAGTCCGCTGGCATAGTTTGTTAAATAAATATAACGGTTCTCTTCTTCAGCTACCTCATCCAGCGCTTTACGCATTATTTTAAAATTTTCCTGCGTGGCAAAAGTGCCTCCAAAACCAACCGTAGTGGCACCAAAAGGTACATAATCCAATAAGGATTGAGCTGTTGAACGGATAACTGCAATAGCATCAGCACCTTCTCTTGCTGCAGCTTTGGCTTGGACTACATCTTCATAAATGTTTCCAGTAGCGACAATTACATAGATAACTGGTTGGGGACGGGGCTGGTATTTAGCCAGAAGTTCCTCTCGCTTTTGTTTTTGAGCTGTTATATGACCCAACATTTTATCTACTAAAGGATTAAGAGTTTCCAAAATTGCTTCGCCTGAGGCAAGAGGAATTTGGGTTATATCTAAACCTTTATAGGCAACTTCTTCTGCTACTTGCTGTGCTGTTAAACCCTTTTTTAACATAGCATTAGCCACCCAAATTGCTGCTCCTTTCTGAAGAGCAGAATTTTCCACCAAATGATCTACCACAACATTGGGCAAGGGTTTACCGTCTTTTAGGGCACCATCTATTCCCATCAATCGTAATACTGTCCTTTCTGTAGCTACAGTAGTATAGCCCTCAAACAGCCAAGTAAAAGCATTTGTTATCTGAAATGCCGCTTTCCGGGCTCTGGATACCATTTCCTGATTAAGACCTATTTTTAGCATTTATCGCTCCAATATATTGAAAAGTAAAGTCGTTGCATTACTTTTGGAACTGCTTGTTTCGTCAAGGGATTTTGTTTTTTCCTTGCTTGCTTGTCAACATCAACCCATCCTCAAAGTTGGGTAGAGGATGAGTAGTCACTATGTATCTTGCTGGGCACAATAACTTAGATAGTGCCAATCTCTCACAGATTGTTATAGTTTATCCCAAATAATATAGTTGAGCAAAAATGGGTTGGCAAGTTCCTATTTGCCAAAGAGTTTGCAGAGCTCCGAGAAATAAATTTCCTCTATTTATGGTAAATCAGAATTCAGCAAACCACATACAAAATTTGTCTTTTCTTCTCCGAGTTGAAACCCTTCTCTAATATCTATCGTTCCTACGGAATTTTTCTCTTTTGTAGCTCTCTTTTTTCGTTATAAATTTTCACTTGCAATGTAGTCGGAGCTCGCTGAAGCTCTGCATTTTTTTTCTTGCGAAGAAATGGCGTTCTCCGGCTACACATTATTTATTTATTAGTATTTTTCTACTGCCTTATCCAGCTCCTGAAATGCCTGAGATGCCTTAAACTGATTGTAAAGTGCTTCTTCGTTGCGAATGCTGTTCGCCAATTTTCTGTTGATTTCATCTTTAGGTATTTTCAACTGAATCCAGGTTTTATAGCGAACACCATCTGGTTCATTAACCTTTCTGGTCTCAATTTTACCCATTAGAACACCGGTAAATTTTGCAGAAGAGACGGCTTTTACCACATTTTGCGTAAGAGCTAAAACCTGAGGGTCTTTAACGCCTGCTTCTTCTTCATAATTTTTCAGCATACTATTCACCAAAACCTCTACATACTGTGCTGCTTCTTGAAGAGCATTTGCCCTGGCTGCTTCCACTGATAAATTTTCCGAAACCTTGGTTGCTTGTCCATAAGTACAAACATAATCCTGTTCAGGTTGGGTAGCCCACCAAGCTGGACGGTAAACTTCCTCACCTTGTGGTTTAATATTGGCTTTTTTGTTTGAACTGCAAGATGCAATCATCACAACTACAGCCACTAAAACTAAGAGTAACATCATCTTGTGTAACTTCATTTTTCCTCCCTTTAGGGTTAAATATTCTTTTTGCTTTTCATACTCTATAGTCAAATATACAATCTAATCAATCAACAGGTATATGTCAAGTTCAAAATACCAAACACAAAAAAAAATAACGATTTCAGAATTTTCCAAATTACAAGATTGATTGGGTTATGACTATAATTATTGACAGATGATGGCAAAACAAATTTAAAGTTAAGGAGATTAAAATTTACAAGGAGTCAGCTTTGGAAAATAATTTAGATGTCCTCAATTATCAAGAACTAATTAAGAAATATAGCTGGATTTTGGAAAGAGATCATAACTGCATTTTAAGCCCTGATTCGGATGGATTATTATGTGGTTTGTTTATGTCTAATTATCTGAATTGGAAAGTAGTTGGCTTTTATGATGGTAAAATCCTGATAAAAGATAAGAAAATTGATCTTAATGAATGTATTTTTTTGGATATGGAAATATTTAGGGACTTTATCAGAAGCGCGGGTCACCATATAGTTTTATA
>JAXGIH010000017.1:0-25321 GCA_040770845.1 Cloacimonas sp. (SeqCode) | reverse complement strand
AGAACACCGAAAACACTGAGAACACCGAGATAAGTTGATAATTATTAAGGAATAGATAATGATAATAAACTGCATCCGGATTGAAAATAGGTTATATCATTAATTTTGGAAACCAGGGGAAACTATTTTTTAAACGGATGGTTCGGTAAGGAATTGATTTTTTTTACACCGAAAACACCGAGAGCACCGAGATATTTTTTACAAAGAGAAAATCCGGATTAAAAAAAGCAGTTGACATTGAAAGCAAGATAAAAAAAGATAGTAAAACAGATTAATGAGGGGAGAAAAAAATAAGTAATGACGATTGCCGAAGCATTAAAACGGCTGGAAAAAAACATCAAAGAGAATGAGCTTATTCATAATGGAGATAAGCTTTTACTGGGATGTTCCGGAGGTGCGGACTCCAATGCTATGCTCTATCTTTTTTCACGACTTAGAGTTCCGCTGAATTTAACTTTATTAGTTATTCATATCAATCACCAAATTCGGGGTGCGGAAAGTGATGCAGATGAGGACTTTGTGAAACAGCTTTGTCAAGATTTAAATATCCCGGTAATTATTCGGAAGATAGTAGTTCCTAAAACGGGTAATCTGGAAAATCAGGCAAGAAAATTGCGCTTTGAGGTTTTTAATAAAATTTTAGAGAGTTATAATTTTGATAAAATCCTGTTGGCACATCAAAAAGAAGACCAAGCAGAGACAGTGATGCTAAATTTTTTACGAGGAGCAGGAATAAGTGGAATGGCAGGAATTAAAGGAATAACAGGAAAAGTTGTCCATCCGCTATTATGTTTCAGCAGAAAGGAATTGGAAGAGGTTCTTAAGCAGGCGGGAATTTCCTGGCGAACGGATTCCAGTAATCTGGAGACAAAATTTCGGAGAAATCTTTTGCGTAATGAGATTATGCCCCAATTAGAAAAGGAATTCAATCCAGCATTAAAATCGCATCTCTTTTTTTTAGCGGAACTTTTTTCACAGGCAGAGACAATTTTTAAGCAAAGGAGTAAAACTCAATTCCGACGTATATGTATAGACATTCAACCGGGAAAAGTTATTTTTGAACTTACCCCTTTATTGAAACTAAGCCCAATTGAAAGGTATTATTTGTTTCGCAGTGCTTTTCAGTATGTTTGCGGTAATGAAAACGATTTTTTTGCGGTTCACTTTCAGGCAATTGAAAATATATTGAATGGGAAAGGCAGCAAATGTCTGAACTTGCCTCATAAAATAACCGTTATCAAACAATATGATGAAGTTATAGTGCAAATAGAAACGGAAAAAGAAGTAAAAGAAACTGAACCATTGGTTATTGATGCCGACCGCACTATGGCAGTTTATGGAAATTATCGTTTTAATTTTAAATACTTACGTGTGTTGCCCAAAGAGCAAACAGGGGATGAATTGGAAAGCCGGGTTATTCTGGATGCGGATAAAATAAATATTCCTTTTGTTATTCGTTTTCGCCAACCGGGTGACAGGTTTATTCCCTTAGGAATGACACAATTAAAACGCTTGAAAGAATTTTTTATTGACGAAAAAGTCCCCAGATATGAGAGGGACTTAATTCCCGTTTTTGACGACGGGGAAAAGTTATTTTGGATTGCGGGATACCGTTTGGATAATCGGGTGCGCTATGATGAAAGCACAACCCGCTATTTGCAAATAACGGCAACGAAATATTTCAGTAAAATCCCGAAAAGCAATCCTGAAAAAGAAAAGAGGAAACAATGAATCAGATGAATTGTGATATTTCCGCTGTTCTTTTGACGAATACCAAATTCAAGCCCGTATTCGCGAACTGGGCTTGGAAATTTCTAACAGCTATAAAAACAGCACACCTGTGATGATAGGCATTTTAAAGCGGTTTCATCTTTTTTAGCTGATTTAGTGCGCAGTATAACTATCCCTGTGGAAGTGGATTTTCTGGCTATTTCCAGTTATGGAACTAAAACCAGCAGCAGTGGAGTGGTAAAAATTCGGAAGGATATAGATATTGACATTACAGGCAGGGATGTGATTGTAGTTATGAAGATATTGTGGATACCGGTCTTTCTTTGGCATATATCAAGGATTATATTTGGCAGCATAAACCTTCCAGCTTGAAGACCTGTGTGCTTTTGGATAAGCCGGAAGCACATAAGACGGATGTGACCTTTGATTATATCGGTTATTCCATTAAAAATGAATTTGTGGTCGGTTATGGACTTGACTTTGCAGAAAAATACCGTAACCTACCCTTTATCGGAATTTTGAAAGAAGAGCTTTATAAATATAAAATACATACTTATTGCCGCCCATGCCTGATAACATTCAGTGCTGCTCTTAACGCTTTATTCCCGCAGATACCTTAATTACTCCACAGGAAACAATTCCGGAAGCGGGAAAACGTTATGCAATTTTCCACGCTGATGAACTGGTTTATTTGCGGCTCTGTTGATAATATCGGTAATCAGTATCATCAGAATGATAATCGTGAAAAAAAGAACCCTTAACAGAAAGGATAAACCCAATCCCAATCCCAATTTACGCAATCCGCAAAGCCCGAAAAATCCTCCTCTAGAAATCGCCTTTCTCACTTGCCTTTAATTATAATGTTAATTCTTTTGATAGTGATTATATTTCGCATACCTACAACAGCAGTGGAACTGCCGTTACCAAAAAGAGAGTTACAGCAATTTTATAGCGCGGGTTGCCAATGGTCAGATAACTTTTTTTTTTTTTTTTTTTTTTTTTTTTTTACAGGTGCAATTTGCGGAGAAGGACATCTTTATACCGATATAGCAAATAAAAAATACTCTACTACTATGCCTTATGAAAATCCTCAACTGGTGGATTCACTTGTTGCCTTGGGAATAAAGGTAAGTGCTACAAAACCCTCTCGTTGGGCTGGAGTTATATCTTATCTTTTGCCATTTCTTTTGCTGATTATCTTCTGGGTGTTTTTCATCCGGGGAATGAATGCTCAAAATGCCAAAGCATTCAGTTTTGGAAAAAGCAAAGCCCGCTTATACGAAGCCAGTAAAACGGGAATCACTTTCAAAGATGTAGCCGGAGTAGATGAAGCAAAAGAGGAACTGCAGGAAATTGTGGAATTTTTGAAAGACCCGAAAAAGTTTCAACGCTTAGGTGGAAGAATACCGCGTGGAGTTTTACTTGTAGGGCAACCTGGAACAGGAAAAACCCTGCTTGCTAAAGCTGTTTCCGGAGAGGCAGGAGTTCCTTTCTTTTCTATCAGCGGTTCGGACTTTGTGGAAATGTTTGTTGGCGTTGGAGCAGCCAGAGTGCGTGACCTTTTTGACCAAGCTAAGAAAAATGCACCCTGTATTACATTTATTGATGAAATTGATGCTGTTGGCAGGCATCGGGGAAGCGGCTTGGGTGGTGGACACGATGAACGCGAACAAACCTTAAATCAGCTCTTGGTAGAAATGGATGGTTTTGAACCGAACGAAGCAGTAATCATTATTGCAGCTACAAACCGTCCCGATATTCTTGACCCGGCATTATTGCGTCCGGGAAGGTTTGACAGAAGAGTGGTAGTTGATTTACCCGATATTAAAGGCAGAACGGAAATATTGAAGGTGCATACAGCTAAAGTCCCTCTGGCAAACGATGTCCATCTGGAATTGATAGCCAGAGGAACTCCCGGTTTTAGTGGTGCGGATTTAGCTAATTTGGTAAATGAAGCAGCTCTGATTGCAGCCAGTAAAAATAAAACGGAAATCCAAATGGAGGACTTTGAAGAAGCAAAAGATAAGCTTCTTTTGGGTAAGGAAAAGAAAAGCAGAGTTATTCCTGAAGAAGATAAACAGCTTACTGCCTATCACGAAATCAGGCCATGTGCTTACATCCGTGTATCTGGATAAGGTTGAGCCCGTGCATAAGGTCTCTATTATTCCCAGGGGTTTTACAGGTGGTGCAACGCATTATCTAATGACCGATAAAACCAACTATTCCAAAAGTTATTTACTGCAAATGCTGGTAACACTTTTAGGAGGAAGAGCAGCCGAAGAAGTTGTTTTTCAAGAATATACTACCGGAGCCGGTAACGATTTGGAGCGCTGTACCGATATAGCTAAAAAAATGGTTTGTTCCTGGGGTATGAGTGATAAGATAGGTCCTATAACCATTGGCAAGGAGCAGGGAGAAATATTCTTGGGTAAAGAACTCGTTTCTCACGATATTTTCAGTGAAGAGACCTCCCAACTGGTTGACAGAGAAATACGGGATATTATTAGTAATGCTTATTCGCAGGCAATTTCTCTTTTGAACGAGCACCGGGAATTGATGGATATTATGGCTAAAGAACTGCAGGAAAAGGAAACCTTGGGCACTGATGAAATTTTTAATTTAATTTTGGAAAATTGCCGTGAAGAAGAACGAGAATTGGTAGAAGAAAAATATAAAAAAGCCCTGGAACTACGCTTTGAACACAGTGAAAAAACAACTTCCCAACCAACCGAAACCACGGAAACCGCTGAAACTACGGAAACCGTTGAACAAACAGAAAACAAGGATAATAAATCTGAGGAAACAGCATAAATGACAATGCACGGTACTACTATAATAGGCATTCACCGCAATGGCAAAACAGCAATTTGCGGTGATGGACAAGTAACTATGGGCGATGCTATTGTCAAAGGTAAAGCTCAGAAAATACGCAAAATTTATGAGGGAAAAGTAATTGTTGGCTTTGCCGGTGCTACTGCTGATGCTTTCAGTTTACTGGAAAGATTTGAAGAAAAACTGAAAACCAATAAGGGTAACTTGAAAAAAGCGGCTATTGAATTAGCCAAGGACTGGCGTCAGGATAAAATCTTGAGACGCTTGGAAGCAATGCTTATTGCAGGAGACAAAGATTCTATACTTCTCATTAATGGAGTAGGCGATGTTTTGGAACCCGATGATAATATAATAGCCATTGGTAGTGGCGGAAATTATGCTTTAGCAGCAGCTCGCGCTTTAGCACATAAAACCAAACTCGGAGCAAGCGAAATTGCCGTTGAGGCGCTGAATATTGCTGCTGGAATTTGCATTTATACTAATAATAACTATCTTGTAGAGGAAATATAATTTGTTAATTAATGAATACTTAACTCCTAAACGGATTGTTGAGGAACTGGATAAATATATTATTGGCCAAGACCAGGCAAAACGCTGTGTAGCAATCGCTTTACGCAATCGGTGGCGGCGTCAGCAAATTTCCGGTGACATCAAGGGTGAAATTATGCCTAATAATATCATCCTGATAGGACCTACCGGTATTGGTAAGACAGAAATTGCCAGAAGAATTTCCCGTTTAACAAATGCTCCCTTCATCAAAGTGGAGGCATCCAAATTTACCGAAGTAGGTTATGTGGGACGCGATGTAGAATCAATGGTGCGTGAACTGATGAACTATGCGGTTAGCCAAGTGCGCGAAGCAATGATTGAAGAGGTGCGTCCCGAAGCGGAAAAGAATGCTACGGAAATGATTTTAGATATATTGCTTCCTCGTAGTAAAAAGATGAAGCAAAATGCTAATAACACCGATACACCTGAATATGAACGCTATTTACGCAGTCGGGAAAAAATGCGCAAAAAACTGCTTTCCGGTAGTTTGGATGAAAAGGAAATTGAAGTTGAACCTGAAACGGATAACCTTCCCAGTTTTGAGATTTTTCCGGGACCGGGACTGGAATTACTGGATTTTGACCTCAGCGAAATGTTTTCCAATATTTTTCAAGGGAAAGGAACACCCAGGAAAATCAAAACCACTGTGCATACTGCTTGGAAACGCAATGTGGAAAACGAAATTAACCGTCTGATAAGTAAAGACAAACTTGTTGAAACAGCTAAGATAGCAGTGGAAGAAAACGGTATTATTTTCATTGACGAAATTGATAAAATAGCCAATGCAGATAAGCAGGTAGGAATTGATGTTTCGCGTAGCGGTGTTCAAAGAGACCTGCTTCCTATTGTTGAAGGCAGTAAAGTTCCTACCAAATATGGAATGATTGATACTTCGCATATCTTGTTTATTGCAGCAGGCGCTTTTAACACGGCAAAACCATCAGACCTCATTCCGGAATTGCAAGGCAGGTTTCCTATCCGGGTGGAATTGAATAGTTTAACACAGAAGGATTTTGAACGCATTTTAACAGAACCGGAAAATTCTTTAACTAAACAGTATCAGGCAATTTTCCGAAGTGAAGGTGTGGAACTGAAATTTATGCCGGAAGCGATTCGGGAAATAGCTCGTTTTGCTGCTTTAGCTAATGAAAGAATGGAAGATATTGGAGCTCGGCGTTTGCATACAGTGATGAATAAACTATTGGATGATTTTCTGTTTGAAATGCCTTCCGAGACACTAAAAAGCGTTAAAATCACGAAAAAAATGGTAACCGAGCACCTTAGTCCCGTAATTGAAAGTGAGGACCTTTCCCGATTTATCCTATAGCGATGGTAATCAATAAAATAAAAGAAATTTTTGTCTCTTTAACTATCCGTAACTACCGCATTTTTTTTATAGGGCAGGGAATTTCTTTAATCGGAACTTGGATACAGCGAACTACTCTGGGCTGGTTCGTTTATCGCTTAACCGGTTCTGCTTTTTTACTTGGCTTAGTAAGTTTTCTCTCAATGATTCCTTCGGTTTTTGTAAGTCCCTTTGTAGGTGCTTGGGCAGACCGTTTAAACCGTCATCGGACAATGATTCATACGCAAATTGCTTTTTGCCTGCAAACAGGTATTTTGGCATTATTGGTTTTAACCAGAGTAATCAATAAGCAGGTTTGGTATCCAATTTTGATTTTATCTTTTATTCAAGGAATTATTGATGCTGTGGATGCTCCTATTCGTCAGAACTTTTTAATGGACCTTGTTTCTTCCAGAACATTATTGCCCAATGCTATAGCAACCAATTCCGCTATGTTTAATGGAGCGCGTTTGATTGGACCTGCTATTGGAGGTTTTTTAATAATGATGTTCAGTGAGGGAGTTTGTTTTGCTATTAATGCAATTTCTTATATACCTGTTATTATTTCATTGTGTTTCATAAAGATAAGCTATCCTCCCCTTCCTCCTCAGAAAGAACCGACGCTGAAGAAAATATTTTCGGGGTGGAAGTATTCCTGGGAGAATATGCCTATTCGCTTTTTGCTTAGTAACCTTGCTGTTTTCACTGTTTTCGGGATGTCTTTTTCCACTTTGATGCCAATTTTTGCTAAAGATATTTTACACGGCACTTCAGCAACGCAGGGTTTGCTAATGTCTTCAATGGGTGTAGGAGCTTTATGTGGTTCATTCTTTTTAGCTTCGCGCAAAAATATTCGGGGAATGCCAAGTCGTTTAGTTTATTTATGTTTAACTTTCAGTATTGCCTGTATATTGTTTTCGCTTTCCGGGTCAATTCCGCTTAGTATGTTCTTTATGGTATTTTTAGGTTTAGCGGGAATGATGACAATGGCTACTACAAATACCTTGATTCAAAGTATTTCTTCTCTGGAAATGCGAGGAAGAGTTATTTCACTTTATACAATGGCTTCAGTGAGTATGTCTCCATTAGGAAGTTTGCTAATGGGAACTTTATCCAGCAGAATTGGAGCTCGCTTCACTTTGATTGTGTGTGGTTTGGTATTATTATTGTGGTCATTAAACGGCTTGAGGATAGTTCCGAAATTTTTGCGAGGTGTCTTAAGAATGTTAATTATTAGCGATAATACGGATGTTTACAGGCAAAGAGCTTTAGTAACGGGAATTTCAACGCGATGAAATTGTTCTATTATTTGGGGAAAAGAGAACCTGACTACCGCACTTTGATGCACCTTCAAAAGGATTTTATGTTGGAAGGAATAAAAATTCCCGTTTCGCGTTTAGTTATTGCTGAACAAACACATTCCAAAGAAGTGCATTTGTCGGGAAATTGATTGTGGAGCAGGCATCGGTAATAAGCCCCAAATTCACTTTAGCAGATGGTTTAATTACCAATATACCCTATCAATATTTACTTATTCGGACTGCTGATTGCTATCCAATTTTATTAATGGATAGTCGCAGAAATGTAGTTGCAGGTCTTCATTGCGGTAGAGAAGGGACACAGAAAAATATAGTTGGAGAAGCAATAAAAAAGATGAAAAGTCATTTTTATTGCCAGTTGACCGATATCATAGCCATAGTAGGTGCCGGTATTTGTCATAAACATTATGAAGTAAGCCAGGAACTCTTTGATAACTTTAATAGAGCTCTCCGAAAAATGGGATTGGAACCGGATTTAACACAAAACAGGCATCTTAACCTCAGGAAAATTCTCAATGCTCAACTTATTAAAGAAGGAATTCCGGAAATCAATATTGAAAATGTTAATGATTGCACTTTTGAAAGTTCCAATTATCATTCCTATCGTCGGGAAAAAACCAATAACCGTCAAATAAATATTGTGGGTATCCTTTATGGCTAAAACTTATGTTAATAAAGAAGGAAATCTGATTTTGGAAATCCGCGAGGAACCTCTATCTGCTTGGCTAACAATCAAAAAAACGGACTTTCTTATAGATGAAAACGAAATTCTTGCCCTTATTGAAGAAGCAGGCATTAAAAGCGGATTTGACGAAGCGATTGATTATATATGCAAACATTCACTGGAAAAGGAATTTGAAGTTCCCTTTCCTATTGCTATGTGCAATAAAAAAGAAGTTACCAGTATGTTACGCTATAACTTTAATCCTGATTTGCTTTCCCGTCCCGAAAACGGAATAAATATTAGCACTTTGGAGAAATTGAAGGTTTTTCGTTCAGGAGATGTTGTAGCAGAATATTCCAGTAATATTTTTGCACAAGGTGGCAGTATCTATGATATTTTCGGAAACTTGCTTGATGCCAATTCGGTAGATACGGAACAGGCAAAAGCTCTGGCAGGTGATAATATAGCTTATAATGTCCAAAACAAACAATTTTCCGCTCTTGTAGACGGCTTTCCTTATCTGGATGAAAATGGCTGTATCTGCCTCTTGGATAAGGTATTATTAAACGGAAATGAAATCCCACCGGAAACAAAAGTTAAATGCCCTATCAATTTGATTATTGAAGGAAGCATAACTTATGCCGATATTCATTGTGAGGCAGATATAAGCGTTCAGGGCGATATTCAATTCTCAACTATTAACTGTGCTAAGAATATGTTTATAGCAGGGGATATAATTTCCTCAAACAGGAAAGGAATTATCGTTTGGGGAAACCTGGAATGCCGTAGTATTCTCAATTCTTATGTTCTTTGCCTGAATAACATCCATTTCACGGATAAAATTGAGAATTCTACCGTAGTTTGTGACGGAGAAATAATAGGTGACTTGAACAGCAGTGAGATCTGCGGTGGCTTAACTCAAGCAGGGGAATCAATTACTGTTTTTCAAGCAGGTTCTTATGACCGGACAAAAACCGAAATAGAAATAGCACTTTGCCCCTTTTATCGTAATCTGCTATTGCTTTTAACCAGGGAACTTATTCATCTGAAAGAAGATAAAGAATTAAATGCTACTACAATTGCAGAATTGGAAAACCGCATTGAAAAATATGAAAGAGCTTTGGACGAGAAACTAAATCATATTCTGAAAAGCGAAAAACAAAAACCGAAAACAATAAAAGTGCAGGATGTAATCAGACCACCTGTTGTATTTCGCATCTTAAAACACAGTTATGAAGTTAACAGACAGGAAAAAGGTCTTGAATTTGAGGAAAAGGACTAAGGAAAATGATTAGTGTTAACAGCAAAAAAATCTTGGAGCTATTGTGCATACTGATTTGCGCTTGTCCTCTGGTAGCACAGGAGGCATATTTTACGAGTGAACCTGCTTACATCTCCAGATGGAGAAATAGTGTGTTATGTATATAGTAATGACCTTTGGCTGGTTCCTTTTGCAGGAGGAATTCCTCGTAGAATAACCAACACAACTTCTTAAGGAATGGAATCCCCAATTTAGTCCTGATGGTAAAATGCTTGCCTTTTCTTCTGACCGCCTGTGGCAGAATTTGATTTATATAATGCCAGCTACGGGAGGAGAAGCAAAAGCCGTAAATTATGAGTCATTCAGAATTTCAGAATGGTTTAGTTGATTCCCAAAATCTTTTATGTACCAAATATTCTCCGCGTTGGGGTTTATCTTTCTATAAAGTTCCTATTGATGGTTCCCGTCCTATTCTTGCTGCTGAAATTGGCAGTTCCTTTGCTACTTTAAGTCCAGACAACAAACAAATCGTATTTCAAAAAGGTGGCTATTCCAGAAGAGAAGCATATCGCGGTAGTGGCAACGGAGAACTTTGGCTAATTGATCTTCCTACGAAGAAATATACAAAGCTTACCAATACGGAACTTTCGGAATTGTATCCCCGTTTTTCGCAGACAGGAGCATTATATTATTGTGCCTCCGATGGTAATTGTTTTCAGATTAACAAGGTGAATAAACTATCTTTTCGCAACCCGAAAAAATTACCAATCTAAAACCCTTTAGCGCTCGCAGAATCAGTTTGGCAAGAAATAATGACCGGCTGGTTTTTGAATATTTTAATACTATTTACAAATACGATCCTACTCTCAAAACGGGAGAGAAAGTAAGTCCACTGTTCATAGACCTTGCCGAAGACGAATGGCAGGAAAAATATTGTCCGCAGTTATGAAAATACCACTATTGACGATTATACTATCTCTACGGATGAATTATTGGTTGGTTTTACACATAATTATGATAGTTTTTTTGCTCCAGTTAAAGGTGGAGAGGCAAAACAGATTAGTTTTGACCACGGTTCAATATCTGGTCTGCAATTTTTAGATAAAAGACAGATGGTAATAAGCAAGCTGGATAATGGAATTGTGAAACTTTTTTTACGGCAACAGCAGATTCGGTTATCACTCTTCTCCTGTGGATTGGTTTGGAGCTGATAGTTTATGCAAGCGCGAGCTTTATAAAGATAAAAACGGACGCTGGTATTTCAAATATGATGATTATTACAGACACCAAAAATTGCTATTGCCGATCTCGTTTTGTTAATATCCGTCCAGTTAATACACCCTGGGCTGTTACAACCAATTTTGCTTTCACTGAAGACGGTAGATATGCAGTGTACGGAACTTTACGCGAAGATAATTATGTGAAAGAATTATATCTGTATGATGTTCAGGCAGATTCCAGTAAACGCCTTTGGCTGATAACGGTTGGTGGCAAAATCTTTTCTGGACTTCCGATAATAAGTCCATCCTCTTAACCCGCAATAATGATATCTACGCTTGGGGATTTGGTTCCCAGAGATGAATTTGAATTGGATACAGACCCTTGGGACGAAATCCTGCATCCGAAAAGAGTAAAGCCGATAGTAATAATGAAGAAAGGCAAAAATGGCATTCAGGAAATTGAAAGTAATTTGAAAGAGAAAAGAAGAAAAACCCAAACATTTGGAAATCGTGTGGGAAGGACTGAAAAACGCTTTTATCCTGTTATCACTGCAAAAGATAACTACAATTTCGTATTGGATATAATAAGTGACAGCACCTTCTATTATATTGAAAATAACAGACAGCAGGAAAAGAATTCCATCCTCAAAAAAGCCAATATCTACGGAAAAAATCAGAAAGAAGTGTTTAATTTCGGTAGAGATGCAGGTTATTACAATAAGGTTAATAATACAGTTTATTACCTTATTAATCAAGAACTGAAGTCCTACAATCTGGATACTTCAGCCCGAAAAGATATAAAAAAATTAAATACGATTACAAGTATGATAAGGTACTTTTAAATCTGCGGGTGTTTGAAGAGGTATGGTGCGCCTTTGGCAATAACTTTTATGACCCCGATATGCATAATGTTCCCTGGAAAGAACTGTTTCAACTCTACCGTCCTTATGTTGAAAAAGCAAAGGATATCTATGATGTGGCTTTCATTATAGAAGAAATGATAGGAGATGTAAACGCTTCCCATACTGGTTTTTACCCCAGGGAAGAATATAAACCCTTTACCAATCCTGTTGCCTGGCTCGGAGCCGATTTTGATTATAAGGATATTTTAGCAGAAGGAATACGCTTGGAGAGAATTTATCCAACCTCCCGTTTGAGCAGTTTCTATCATCTTCAAGATGGCTGTATCTTAACTCATATTGATGAAGTTAAAATTACTGCACATACTTCTTTAGATTCATTGCTGGCAGGAAAAATTGGGAAAAAGATAAAACTGACTATCCTACAGGAAGGAAATATTACCGAAGCCGTAATTACGGGCTTAAGCTATTCCCAAATGTCTGAATTGAAATATGATTATCAGATAGCTAAGAACAAAAAACTGGTGGATGAACTCTCCAACGGAAAACTGGGATATATCCATATTCCCGCTATGGGAGAAAATGATTGGCAAAAATTCTACCGTGATTTTGTAGTTGATAATTTTGATAAAGATGCACTGGTAATTGATGTGCGTGGAAACTATGGCGGACATATTCACGACAAACTTATTACCCTGCTCCAGAAAAAGAAATATGCCTACACAACAAGCCGTAGATACAGTCGTGTTATGTGTTACGAACCACATAATATTTGGGATAAACCAAGCATTGTATTAGTTAATGAGGATTCCTTCAGCGACGGAGAAATTTTCCCTACTGTGTATCAGGAATTGAAATTGGGAAAAGTTGTCGGAACTCCTTCCAGCGGAGCAGTTATTGGCACATGGCATTACTATCTCCAGGATGGTTCTTCTATGCGAATGCCGGGAACCGGATGGTATAAACTGGATGGCACAAATATGGAAGGAACAGGTGTTAAGCCCGATATAGTAGTAGAAAATTTACCCGAAGATATTATTGCAGAACGCGACCCTCAACTCATTCGTGCCGTTAAAGAACTGATGAAAGAGCTAAAGTAAATTATGAACTTAAATGAAATAAATAATCTTATTCAAAGGGCTAATGCCCTGCTAAAAACAAACTGGCTGCAAGCTGTCTATATCCTTCAGGAAGCATTGAAAGAAGAACCCGATAATCTTTCCCTCCTTGTTAACCTTGGTGATATTTATTTGGAACGCCAACTCTATGAAAGAGCCCTCAGCTATTATCAAAAAGCAATTTCCCTGCTTCCAGATAATCCCCAGTTGCTATTTTTGATTGGTACTTGCTATTTTTCCTTAGGGGAATATAGAATTGCTAATAGCTATTATAATCGGATTCCTGACCCACCTCCGGAAATCCTTTATAATATTGCCTTGTCTTATGCTTTTTTGGGTTCATACCAGGAAAGTATTGATATAATTCATAAAATTTTGAAGGTGATGGACGACAATCCTTTTATATATTTTCTTTTGATTGAACAATATGTCCGCATCCAAAACTACGACCGCGCTTATGAAATCATTTTAACTGCTGAAAATAAGTTTGGTAAACATAGACAGTTGTTGCTCCTTTCCGCATTGGTTTACGGAAAAAAGGGTATCTGGCTGAAGTCATACCACTGCTTTGTAGAATATGAATCCTTAGGAGAAATAACCAACCCCGACCATCTTATGGCTTATGCCAATGCAGCTGTAAATATCGGAATGAACGACCGTGCTATTGAACTTTTACAAAGAGCTCAGGAAATAAATCCCTATATCAATGCCGTTTATGAGGAACTGATTCGCCTGTATCTGAAAAGAAATGATTATAAAAACGCTAAAAAAGTCCTTGACACCGCTAAAAGGTATATTTCCCGTTTTTCGCCTGTCCTTTATCTCTTCAAAGAACGACTGGAACACTCGCATCTGGAATGAAGAATGTAAAAAGTGAGGCATCCTGAAAAAGCTGACAGGAAAGTAAAATAAGGTTTAGAAGGTTTAGAGGGTTAAGAAGGTTTAGAGAGTTGAGATACATTAAAGCCCTTTAGGGTGAAACAATGATAGTGATGAGTGCATAATCCCCTCGGAAGAAGAGAGATATAACCCCCATTCTAAATCTAATATGCTGATTCTGAAAAGGGTTATCCGAAAGCTCAAAAAAGTTTAGAGGTAACCATTTATAATTTATCTAAAAAATATATAACTCAATGTTCTATTCTTTTATCTGCTCAATCTGCCTATTCTTACTTTCTTCGGAGGTTTCGGTGGTTTCGGTGTTTTCAGTGGTTAAAAAAACCGCCCGGAATTTGAGCGGTTTTATGTATATATGCAGTATTGTTTTACAATTTTTTCTTGGTTAAGTGTTGCATTGTCTTCTTTTCTTTGTGGGTAATCAAATTCAGGTCTATAACCAAATTGCTGGCAACAAAGATAGAGGAATAGGTACCAAAGAAGATACCCAGGCAGATAGCAAAAGCAAAATCGTGAATTACACTTCCACCCCAAAAATAAAGGCAGGCAGAAGTAAGAAAAGTTGTTCCACCAGTAATAACAGTTCTAGAAAGCGTATCGTTGATAGAACGATTGAAGACCTCCTGGATAGGGTCTTTGCGGTTTTTCTTCATATCTTCGCGGATTCGGTCAAAAATAACACTTGTATCATTGATGCTGTAACCCACGATAGTTAATAGCGCAGCTATAATTTGCATTGTAATTTCTTTCCCTGTAAGGGCAAAAATACCTACAATCATCAAAACATCGTGGAAGAGAGCCAGAATTGCCATTAACCCGAAAGTTAATTCAAAGCGAAACCAAATATAGATAATCATCGCAATTAAAGCAAGCATAACCGCCCAAAATGCTTGAGAGCGTAGTTCACCGCCTACTTTAGGTCCAACTTCATAAATTTCTTCTATTACTTCTTTGTTCAGGTCTCGTCCTTGAACATATTGGGGAAAATTATCCTGAATAATTTCCAAAAGCTTGTTACGGGTTTCGGTAGAAAGGTCAGTTCCTTTGCCCACGCTCTTTATTTTAATCTGGAAAGTAGATTTATCGGGATTACCGATATAAGTAATTTCGGCTTCCGGAAAACCGTTTTTAGTAAGAACTGAGCGTAAGTCCTCAATAGGAAGAGGTTGGATTTTGGGGTCTAAGGCCTTCAGATTTACAGTTGCAGCTATTCCACTTGTGAAGTCAATGCTCCAATTTAAACCTCTAAAAATTATTCCCCCTAAGCCGATTAGTAACAAAGTAATGGAGATACCATAAAACCAGTAACGATACTTAACGAATTGGATATTAGTATGCTGTAGTATTCTCATTTTTTCTCCTTACACACTCAGTTTTGTCTTTTTGCCGCTTAAAACAATGTTATCCAGAATAGAGCGCACAATTACTATAGCAGAGAACATAGAACCCATAATACCAATCACCAAAGTTACAGCAAAACCACGAATAGGATAAGTGCCAAGATAATAAAGAATTATACCAGCAATAACGAGTCAGATTGGAATCCAAACAGTTACCAGAGCTCTTTTGAAGCCGGCATCGCACTGCGAGGCTTTTTCCCAAATCCAATTCTTCTCTATACGTTCATAGATTAACACATTAATCAACAGCCATACCGATAGTAAGAATAATACCAGCAATTCCAAAAGGCAGAGTGAGTGTAGCACCAAAAGCCGTTAGCATAGCTAAAATAAAGCCCACATTTAAAACGGGCAATATCAGCAATAAAAACCGCATAACTTGTAATAGATAACCATAAATAGGACAACAATTATCAAACCAATTAAAAACCAGCTAGTCCCTTACAATGCTATCTGCACCTAAAGTAGCGCCAATTATGGAAGTAGAAACCGGTTTAATGGAGCAATCAGATTTCCTGTATTGAGCACGATTGCCAGTTCGTTTGCCTCTGTAGCAGTGAATCTACCTGTAATTTGAGCTTCTGCCTCCGGCATCTTTCTAATATTAGGAGCAGAATATACAACTCCATCCAGAACGATAGCTAAACGCTTTCCTACATTATCAGCAGTTACGCGTTCAAATTTACGAGCTCCTTCTCTTTTCATTTCTATAGATATATAAGGTTTATTGGCTATTCTGGGGTCGGTTGAAGTAGCAGAACCATATTCAACTTTGGCTTTAGTTGTGTCACCACCGGTAAGCTGTGCTGAAGAAGAAAGAACATAAAGGGCTCTATCAGCCCGAGGGATTTTTCTGTATCTGCTTTATGCAGCAAGATAACCCAATTATTTGTGCAAAAGAGTATCAACCAGCAAATCCTGAATCAAACGCACATCACTGTATTGAACTTCATAGTCCATTTTTCTCCAGACGGATTAAAGAGCTGAAAAATCCCTTCCCCGGCTTTCAAACTATCTGTAGATGTAGTATCAGCCATAATGCTCTTATCCCTTCTTCGCCATTTCTGCTAAAACCGGAAATTTATCAGATTACTGCTGATATTTCTATCAATTGTTTCTATTACCCGTTTTGCTTCATCTTGTGGAACAACCAGTTTAAACTCCAGCATAGCAGTTTGTTTAATTAAATTTTTCAGCTGCTTTATAGTCCGTTACACCAGTGTATTCTGACCATTATCCTGTTTTTCACCTAATTTTTTGAATTGAGGCCAGCTACCTAAACTGGTCAATTCGTTCACGAATAATTTTAATATTCTGTTCTACAGCATTTCGATCCGTAGTGGAAAGCTCAGAAGTATCAACTTCCAAAAGTATCTGCATTCCACCTCACAGTCCAAACCAAGCTCAAATGATGTTTTGACCACCAACTTGGCAGATTGGAATTACCATAGGACCCAAAAAAAATGCTGTTACAAAGATGATTATGAATAGTACTCCCTTGAAAACTTTTTCATTTGCTTATGCTCCCTTTTGCATTTCTATATTATATAACAGTTTTATACTCTGACCCAAAACTTTGATTAGCTCTTATTCGTCAAGAGAAATGTTTGCAGGTTTTGACTCATAATTTTTACCTGCTTTCAAATGTAACCACACACCTCAAACTCTTTTCCCTTACAACCAATCTACAAATGGTCTGCCAACCGAAAAATTGTAATAAAACAAAAGCAACAAACCCATACAACCCAACAACCAATCCCCCTATTTATTCACGGTAACAATGCACAACCCCGCAAAGCGATAAAAAACACTATCCTCAAAAAATTCTCTTTTGCCCCCCAAAAAATAGTTGTGTAATTATTCCTCCTTTTTTGCACTATGCAGGTATAAGATTCCCTTATTATTCCCATATCCGATATGGGAATGATAATTCATATCGGATTGTTAATGAGAAAATTTTGGGCTCTCTCTGGTAACGATATTCATTCTACTTTCTGCTTTGTTCACAATTTGTTGGCTCGTAAAGCGTTATAGAGCAGTTGTAAGTGAAAAACATTGTGGTTTGTGGTTACATTGAAAGCAGGTGAAAATTGTGAGTCAAAAACATCCCTAATTATTCTTACTATTTAATAATTCCCAAAATTCCTTTACCCCTGTTCATCCCAGACCTATTCAATCCTTGTTTCTAAAATCAAATCTGTGTTATCTGTGTAATCTGTGAGAGATAGTCGTCATAAGTCATATGCGCCTTAAAAGTTATCTCTCCAGAGAAAGTTATCAAGGCGCAAATGACTCTGACTTTTATGGTTGACCTGAGGTCAAGCTTCAAAAAACGATGTCCTCATCGTTTATGTTGTTGACGGGAGGTCAACCTTCCGGAAAAAAATCCTGTTAAAAAATGAAGCTATAAAAAAGTGGCTTTTTATAAGAGTAATTTAATCTCTATAAGGGGTTAGAATGCTGGATCAAGCAAAAGAAACAGAAGATAGTTATATTTGTAGCTATCGTATTTATTCTGGGTATGGCTGGTGTTGGGAATTGGAGAATTATTATCCCCGAAACCATATCTTAGGGAAAAAATGATACATAACCTACGAGATGTATCAGAAAAAGATACAAGAAATGTATGAACGCTATGCTGAAATGTATAAAGATCAGCCCATAGATGAAAATACTCGTAAAAGTATTGAAAATCAAGCATAAAAGGTCAACGATATTCTTTGCAGCAGCAGGTTAAGAAACACAAAATTAAAATTACGGAAGATGAAGTTTTAACTGAAATGCAAAATAATCCGCCACAAGAATTGATAAAACGAATCCTTACAAACCAACGGCAGATTTGATAAATCCAAATATCTTTTTCTGCCTAAAGAATAATCCTCAATTCTTTGCTGCAATGGAAGAATATGTCGGGATATCTTCCTCGTCAAAAACTGCAGGAAAAAATTAAAGGCACAAGCAGGAATCACAATAGACAGTTTAAAAGCGCATATGCCAAAGAAACCGATAGCGTTTCCGGAAAATTTATTTGGTTTGAACCTAATAAGTCCGACCCCGGAACCTTACTGATGCAGAAATAAAGGCATATTATGATAAAAATAAAGAAACTGAATTTAAAAAAGGTGTTTGCAGATTAAATATTTGCTTTTGAAGAAAAGCCGCCAGATAAGGATTAGCCGCAGTAAACTTTTGGCTGATGAGCTTTATAACCGTGTTCTTAAAGGAGAGGATTTTGCATTACCCTCGCTAAAGATAATTCGGATGACCCGGGTTCAAAAGATAATGGCGGTTCATTAGGTGTTTTTGGTAAAGGGCAAATGGTTTGAATTTGAACGAGCAGCTTTTAGCGTTGAGTTGGAGAAATCAGCAAGCCGGTTAAAACAAGTTTTGGCTGGCATATTATTCGCTGTGACAGTATCGCTTCAATTAGTAAAGATAATCCCCAAATCAAAGCAAGTCATATACTATTGAAAGTTGAAGCATCCGATGAAACCAAAAATGCTATTTTGGATAAAGCTGAATCTGCTGCCAAGTTAATTAAGAAAAAAGGAATTGATGCTGCCGCCAAAGAATTGGGAGTTGAAGTTCAGGAAACGGATTGGGTGCCTCATGATCAGGATTATATTCCCGGTATTGGCAATAACGGAGCTTTGTTACAATTTATGCGTAAAGGTAAAGAAAAAGCAATATCTGATGTAATTACCGATCAACAAAACCGCAAAATCGTTGCCGTGTTAACAGATAACAAAAAGGTCTATTATGAGGATTTTGAAAAAGTTAAGCTACGAATTAAATATCAGCTGGAAAAAGAAAAGAAAGTAGCCAATGTAAAGAAAAAAGCAGAAGAATTCGTTGCCAAATATCCTTCCAGTGAATATTTCTCCGCCGCTGCCAAGGAGGGCTGGCAAATAATTGAATTGAACAATCATAAAAGGGGTCTAAGCGTTCCTAATGTAGGACTTTGCGAAGAATTTACCAATGCAGCTTTAGCTTTGGAAGCAGGACAAACAAGCGGACTTATTCATACCAAAGAAGGAAGTTTCATAATCAGTTGCACGGAAAGAATTAAGCCCGATTTCAATGCTTTCGCCAAAGATAAGGATAGACAGGAACAAATTCGTAAAACATTGGAAGATGCTGCTTGGAACCGTTGGTATGACCAAATGCGCAAGTCGGCTAAAATAATTGATAACCGCGCAAAATACGGTATTATATAAATGAACAAATTAATGACTGGTGTTAGTGGTGTTAGGGGTGTCTTTGCGGACACCCTTAATCCTATTATAGCAATAAAATATGCAGCTCATTTTGCAATTCTGCAGAAACAAAGTTATCCTGAACTGAAACCGGAGATTATTGTAGGAAGAGATAGTCGTACAACCGGTAAAGCAATGTTGCACAGCATAATTTCTGCCCTAATAAGTGTAGGTTGTGATGTAACGGATTTGGGCATTGTTTCCACTCCTACTCTCCTATTGAAAGTTCAGGAATCGGATGCCATTGGAGGTATAGCCATCACTGCATCACATAATCCACCAGAGTGGAATGCAATGAAATTTGTGGATGCCGATGGAATGTTTTTAAGCCCTGAAAAGGCAGAAATATTTTTGTCCTCGGTAGAAAAAGATATTCCCTGGGCAAAGTGGAAAGCAATGGGAGAATTAAAAATAGATAATACTGCCATACAAGAACATATAGCCAAAATTTTAAACATTCCCTATTTGAACATTGAACAAATCCGTTCCCGTCAATTTAAAGTGGTTCTGGATTCCGTAAACGGCGCTGGTGGTTTGATTTCCCCACTTTTACTGAAAGAACTTGGCTGCACTGTTTATGAAATAAATAGCGAGCCCAATGGTATTTTTGCCCACATAGCAGAACCCTTGAAGGAAAATTTAGGTCAGTTGGAAGAAACTGTTAGCTTTTTTAAAGCGGATATAGGTTTTGCTACAGACCCCGATGTTGACCGCCTGGCAATTGTTTCCGAAGAAGGAAAATGCATCGGAGAAGAATTGAGCGTTGCCTTAGCCGAGCTTTTTGTGCTTCCCAAAAAGAAGGGAGATATTGTAGTAAATCTTAGTAGTTCAATGCTTTCGGATGATATTGCCAAAAGCTTTGGCGTGCAAGTTCAGCGGACAAAAGTCGGCGAAATAAATGTCGGAAAAAAAATGCAGGAAATAAATTCTCCTATCGGGGGTGAGGGAAATGGCGGAATTATCTGTCCTGATGTACATTACACCCGTGATGCCATTGCCGGAATGGCTCTGATTTTAGGCTTGCTTGCGGAGACAAATAAACCGCTTTCCGCTATAGTTAATAGCTTGCCAAAGTATTATTTTGCCAAGGATAAAATAATGGTGGATGCCTCATTGATGGAGACATTGATGAATGATGCTCCTTTTTTCTTTCAAAACTATCAACTGGATACTCGGGATGGAATTAAAGCAATTGGAGAGAAACACTTCATCCATATTCGCAAATCAGGAACCGAACCCATTATCCGTATTTATGTGGAAAGCGATTCCCCGGAAAAATCCCGTGAACTCTGTGAGATAGTGAAAACAATGCTTGGAGAAATAAATACCTTCAAAGATACGGATAATAACGAAAGAAATATGTAAGCGGCTTGAGACAATCTGTGATAATAAAAATCAGGATAAATTCCATAGAAAGACGAAAATAATGTCTTGATTGCCAGATAGTAAACAAAATTAAGCTGGCAATAGATATCTTACCCGATGGTCCCGTCGTTCGTAAGATTATATTAACCGCAGCTTTATCTTAAATGAATTTACAAAACAGAAGCGGTGCTCCCGTCATAATTTTGATTTATAAAAATTACCTTGAGGACTTCGTCTAACTACCTGTTGCATAGTCATTTCTTTAACGACACTTTAACGATCCTGTAACAATACCCTAACTTCGCTAAGGAATCGTTAAAGAAGTTTTAAAGAAGCATAAAAGATTCAACTTGGCGAGGAATAGTGCGTAGAAAATATAGACAAAGGGCAAAGGGTTTATCAGCCATTTATCTTAAATGAAAATATCTGTGTTATCTTTATTATCTGTGTTATTTGTGAGAGCTAAAACCCTACCTGCGGGAGAAGAAAAAGATATCAAAATCATAGCCGATACTTAAGAAACTATGCACTTTCTTATCCTTATTCAAAGAAACATATAGTTTGGTAGGTAAAATAGAATTTTTGTAGCCCAATCCTAAATATCCGCAATATTCCCAATCTTCAGAATTACTCCAAACATCCTTTTCGGAATAGCGCATACCTTGAAATCCGACATCAATAAAATATCGGTTTTTAGGCAATGAAGAAAACCCAAATGATAAAATTTGATAGTGTGGAGCACTAACTTCATATCTGGAATATCCCATAAAACCATCTGTACCACTGATTATAAAAGGATCAAGTATATCGTGTTCCGTAGAATTTAAATAACTGCCATAATAGATTGAGGAATGGACACTGAAAATATTTCTAACAGGAACATAAAACTCTGCCCTACCTTGAAAACAGCTATAAATAAAATCACTAATTTCACTATAGCGAGCAAAATTGAACTTTCCGAAAACCCTGGCTCCGGAAGTCGGAAAAATAAAATCATCCAAACTCTCGTGATAACCCTTTATACCAAAACCGCTAACTACCGAACTTTCAGGTAATAATGGGGTTTGGGAAATATCGCTGTGAAGATTTGTTTGATCCGTATAAACAAAAAATTCCGCAATAGCAAGGTCTTTAGCAAAAACTCCCACTCCCGAATTGATACCGAATTCCGTAGATTTAAAGCTATTGATTTTATGGTGTTCGCTATATTCATAGATAGTTCTTTCGCCTACATAAGGGAAAAGACGATAATAGGCACCCCACTCTTCACCGAAGTTTTTCACATAATCAACATTTAACTCATTTCTTCCACCCAGTTTTAATTCTGCCAAAAGGCGGGAATTTTTGAGCAGATAGTTATTCAGAGAAAGAACAAGTCCTGCCATCAGCTTTTCTTCGCTATTGTAAACTAAGTTTACAGCCAGTTGTTTACGTTCCCGTTCTTTCACATAGATATAGAGATCATATTGATTGTCTTGATTTTTTTGGAGAACCGGATAGATGGTCTTAAAAAGTTGTGAATTCCAGGCATTAATACAAGCATTAGCAATTTCTTCACTGCTATAGGTCTTCCCTGTTTCCAAACCCACATATTCTCTTACTTTGGAAGGACTGATATTTTTATTTCCCTGAACTCTGATTTGGGTTATGTAAAAACTATTCAGACCTTTATTGAATGTGTTTTGGGGGGGACTGGAGCGATAATATTCATTCTTAAAAGCCCTGATTTGATCAATCATTTTCCTGGCAGATTCCTCTCCGGCAGCAATAATATCCTGCAGATGTTGATAATCAGTAGAAACAAATTGAGTAAGTTCCGGTTCAATCAGCAGGTCACATTCATCCAAATGTTCTTTCAGATTGCGAGTTATACCGATATTAATGGTCTGGTCTAATATTTCTAATAGGTTATTAATTCTTTCCTCATCGCGCAAGGTAGAATTAACTTTTATACCCAGAACCTTATCCGCTCCCATTTGGTGTAAAAGGTCAATTGGCATATTTTGGGAAACACCGCCATCAATGTAATAGTGACCATTCAGTTCAAAGGGCTCAAACAAACTTGGAATGGATATAGAAGCACGCAATGCCTGAAGTAACGACCCTTCTGTAAAAGAAACAGCTTCGCCGGTTAATAAATCGGTTGCATTACAGATAAAAGGAATGGGCAGTTCATTAAAATTCTGAATCTGAGAAGCGGATGCTGTTAATTTAAACAATTCCAGATTAAGATTATTACTTACAAATACCGAAGAAGGAAGTTGCGGAACCCATTATGATACCATTCAGTTCAAAAACAGCATTGCCGTAAGGTGTCCAGCGTTTTTGTCCAATATAAAGGTCTTTCCTTTGATGTGTATCCCGCGTTAATTCATCCATTTCAGTTTTAATAATATTTCTTCTAATTCACCAGCTGGTTAACAACCCACGTATAAAGAAGCCCCAATAACAGCTCCAATACTTTGCTCCTGCAATATAATCCGGATGAATACCTTCTAAAACCTTTAAGACCCTGATATGAGCAAAACCTCTTGCCCCACCGCCACTTAAGGCATAGCCAAGCTTTTCACCAGCTAAAATATTGATAAAAGAAGAGCATCAGCAGAATATATATCTTTTTCATTACAGCCGACTGAAAATTAAAAAGCGCACTCTTCGGGAACTTGATTTTGTATCTGCTGCGTTTTTCAGCTTGAGACATTTTATATTCCATTCGTCCAAAAACTATCGTTGATTCTATATCAACAGGTGTTCCCTGAGCTACAGGCATTTTTGGAAAGTCAGTAGTTCCAAAAAATGAGGTAGGATTGATCTGAAAGGCGATGTTATCAGGTAAAACAACTGTTCCTGAACCAAAAACCACACTTATTTCTGTATTTCTTTTGCGTCTGCAGGAATATCGGTAAGGTCAATTATACCTGAGGAAAAGACAATATTATATTCGTTGCGGGAACTGCTGTAGTTAATAGAACTTCTCTCTGAATAATGTTTTGGCTTATTATATTTATGTGTTTTAATACCAAAGAGCAGTTTAATGCCCAGCATAATAATAATAACAGCAATAAATAATTTCACCAGCGGCAGGTGAATGTTAAACTCTTCAAAAAATACAATCCTAAAAGGATTAATAGTATGTCTAAAAAGAAAATTGCTGAAAATAAAACATTTTCATTTCCTTATCCTTTTTATTATATTTTTAATCCTTGCCCCCGCGCAGAGTAAAGAACCTCTATATTTTCCGCTATATATGTTATTTATTAATTAAGCTCTCCTTGCCTTGAAATATTAAATCCCAGTTCATTATACTCAATATTATATTTTCTTGGCCAGCATTTTTTTATTACCTGGCAGTTTTTTCTTCAGCACTAATTAAAATTTACTTCCTGCCTCACCAAAATATACATCGGCTCTATGGAAGTTCAACAAGTATCGCCTCAAATTGATTTGTTGTAGCACTCCAAAACAGCTACTATAATCCACCATCGGAAATGACGAGCGCTATTGATTTGTCATTAACACCTGTTCCAATATTAAATTTAGGTGTAAATTTTCTTCAAATCTGTTTTTGGTGTTTGTCATTACTTTATTAAATTGAATTTTAAGATATTCACTATCTCCCCAAGTCCGCTTTTATGAACCAAAAGGATAATTTACTTCATTGTCGTGTTTAAAAAAACTTTGAGTTGTTGCCTTACGAAAATCGGACATCAAACCAAGCATTCCAATAACAATGTGAGATAAATTGTTCTTCGGATTTATTATAAAAAGATACATTACCTCCGGTAACGGGAGTACCTAAAATTTTACAGGCATCTGCCATTCCCTTGATTGCCTCACTGAAACAATAATAGACCTCAGGTTTATAAGGATTGCCAAAATTAAGGCAATTAGTAATAGCAATTGGTTTAGCTCCACTACAGGCAACATTTCTTGCGGATTCTGCAACGGCAGAAACTGTTCCCGAATAGGGGTCTAAAAAACAATATCTGCCATTACAGTCGGTGCTTAAGGCAATTGCCATATCCGTATCCAAAATTCTAATTACTGCGGCATCCGAACCTGGTTCTACAACAGTTCCAATTTGCACCATATAATCATATTGATTATAAACCGGAAAGCGACTGCAAAGATTGGGAGAAGAAATAAGCTTAAAAAGAACTTCTGCATAATTTGAGGGCTCGGGAACTTTATCCGGATCAAAATTATATAATGTTTCAAGGTATTCAGGGTATTTGCTTGCGCGTTTATAAACCGGTGCCGAGCCACCTAAAATAAGTGTTTCAGCTGGAATTTCCGCTACTTTTTCTTCTCCGTAAAAAACCCGGAGTATTTTATCGGCGGTAACTTTACCAATTTGAACTGCATCTAAATCCCATTTGGCAAATATGGACTTGATGCGTTCCAGATTTTCCGGTTTCACAATCACGAGCATCCTTTCCTGCGATTCCGAAAGCATAATTTCATAGGGTGTCATTCCTGTTTCTCTTTGAGGAACAAGAGAAAC
>JAXGIH010000016.1:0-25376 GCA_040770845.1 Cloacimonas sp. (SeqCode) | reverse complement strand
CAGCTATTAGTGACCCTGCAGAGCATATTGTGAAGGAAGCAATTGCCAAAGGCATAAAGGTTTTTGCTTTGCCAGGAGCTAGTGCTATTGTACCTGCTTTAAGCGTTTCCGGATTTACTACTAGGCAGTTTCAATTTGTAGGTTTTTTACCTCAACAACCTAAAAACAGAAGGGAAATTTTACAACAAATTGCAGAATATCCTTATACTACTGTTATTTATGAAGCCCCCCATCGGATATTGAAATTATTGGAAGAATTGTATGCTGCCTGCGGAGACAGAAAAATATGTATCTGTCGTGAAATCAGTAAACTCTATGAAGAACATATCTATACTACTTTGGAGGAAATTAATAAGCATCCGTCCCTTATAATCAAAGGTGAATTTTGTCTGGTTTTGGATGGACAGAAAATTAAAGCTGAAGATGAAAAAGAAAGAGAAGATTTAACTGAAGACGAACTGATTGATTATATTACAAGTGCCTTGGATATTGGACTAAAAACTAAAGAGATAAGCGAAATTGTTTGTCTAATGTCTTCACTTTCTGCAAGAGATAAGCACAATTGGTAATAAACAAAAAAGGGAAAAAGAAAAATGAAACCCTTTCTGCTCTTTGATTTTGATGGAACAATAGGCGGATTCTGTCCAACTGGATTAAAAATCGCCAATAATCTGCTCCTCAATTTGGTTTCCAGACCTTTACCGAAAAAGATGTTCAGCACTTTCGCACTTTAACCTGGCATAAAATAGCCGCTGAAATGAAAATCCCTTTTTACAAAATTCTAAAAATAGTCACTATGGCATTTTTAAAGAATACAAACGCCTTATTTCTGAACTTGAACCCTGTGCTGGAATTATTGAAATGCTTAATGAATTTAACACCCTAAAAGAGATACCAATGGCTTTGTTAAGTTCTAATACCGTAGAAAATGTCCATCTCTTTCTAACTAATTATAGAATGATCCCTTTTCTGGATAGAAGGAACTCTCGGTATTCTCAATAAAGCTAAAGATATTAAAAAACGCCTAAAAAAACATCAAATTTCTTCTAACGCTGTAATCTACATTGGGGATGAAGCTAGAGATATAGAGGCGGCCCATAATTGCGGATTAAAAGTCATTGCAGTTACCTGGGGATTTCATACAGCTGAATTTTTGGCAAGCTATAAACCCGACTACCTTGTAAATGAACCGAAAGAAATAGTAGAAATAGTGAACAGGTTAACGGTGAAAAGTGAGAGGTGAAAAGGAATTATTTTACACCGAGAACACAGAAGTTACTGAGAACACCGAAATTATTCAATAATCCTTTCTACATATTCATTCTTCTGCAAAAATTCCTTTTCGGTAAGTTCGGTTACTTCGGTGGCTAAATTTTCTTTTTCTTTTTGTAAAAGAAATCTATTTAAACGCTTCCTGACTCGTAAACTGCCGATAAGGATCAAAGCTCTCCAATATCTTCAAATCCTTATCTGTAGCACTTTCCAAACAAATACGGGTTACCAGTTCTCCCATTCCGGGACCAAGCATAAAGCCCTGACCACACATTCCTACTGCATTAACAAGGTTTTCCGCCTCCTGCATAATTCCTACTAAAGGAAAACCATCCGGAGTCATAGGATATTGTCCTCTCCAGGTTCTGCGCACTTTCAAATTGCGTAAACGCGGATAAATTGTCAGCATTCTTTTACTGCACATTGGTAAAAAGACAGAAGTGGAACGATTATCAATTCCCTCAATCGGTGGTTCGGGAGTTATACAAAATACAATCTGCCCTTCATTATTCTGGTAAAAGTAGAAATTGGCACTTCCTAATGCTAAACGCATATCTATAACCATCGGACCAAAAAACCTTTCTACCGGTTCAGTTATGCCTGCTTCATGATTCTCCGGAAAAACAGGTAAATCCAGATTAGCCAGTTTGCCAATTTCGCGTGCATAACTTCCGGCTGCATTAACCACTTTGACACAGGAATAAATACCCTTATTAGTAATAACCTTATTGATTTTGCCGGCACAAATGTCAAATCCGGTAACGCGTTCCCGAAAATGGAATTCCACTCCTGCTTTTTGGGAATGTTCAAAATAGGCAGCAGAAACAAGTAACGGTGAACAAGAACCATCTTCCGGAGAATAAGTTGAACCCTGCAAGCCCTCTTGCAAAATACCAGGAACGATTTCACTATATTCATCAGGGCTAAGCCATTTAATATTAAGTCCAAAACTATGTTGTATCTTCATCAGGTCTTGTAATTCTTGGGCATCTTTTTCATTATAGGCAGGATAACTATAGCCATTGGAAAGCCAGCCAATATCTTCACCCGTTTCTTCCTGCCAGTTCTTCAAAATTTCAATAGAACGAAGGCAGACATTGATTTTCCCAAAATCGGAATGCGTAGCTCGTACTCCACCGATGGCTTTTTTGTTATTTCCCTGTCCGGGACTATGTTCCGCTTCCAGAACTAAAACCTTCATTCCCGCTTTGGCTAAATTATAAGCGGTCGGTAATCCGATTGAACCAGCTCCAATTACAATTATGTCATAGATATTCTTCATTGTGCGCTCCCGTCAGGAAATTTTGCTAAAGGGATTTCTATAAAAAGAGGTCTTTTGGTGTTGGCAACAACCTCCTTTTCAGGAATGCCTTCTTCACGAAGCAAACCCTTTATCAAAACCTCACAGGTTTTAGAACCACAAGGTCCCATTCCTGCTCTGGTAATCGCTTTAATCAGATTTAAGTCCGTAATGCCTTTTTTAATAAGGGCTTGCACTTGCCCTACACTGACTCTTTCACATAAGCAAATCATTGCCTCATCGGATGTCTTTTCAAAAATAATTGGTTTATCTATTGGGGCAGAGACACTTGCATCCTGAATTCTAAAACCTGCTACTTTTTTAGCAATTGCCTTAGGCACCTGGAATTTTACTATTTGGGTATGCTGTTTGGGAAAATCCTGAACAGCGGTAATGGCATATTCACCTAATTCGTTGGCATCTATATCGTTCAGGATTTTTTTATCACCTATTTGGACTGGATAGTTTGTTACTTCGTAAACAATGCTGACTGTGGGATTTTCTTTATCTTTGCGGTAGTCCACTAAGGTTATAGCTAAACCGGGACAAATCAAAAGGCATTTTTCCACAGCTGGCCCGAGAACACCTTGATAAACAGGAGCAGCCGTAAGTGAACCCATCCTCTCGGTTTGATACTATTTGTAGGATGACAGTTGTGCGGGGATTACGTGAGGGAATTTCCTGCAAGCAATGCGCAAAACAGAATACCTTCTTCCTTTTTCGGTCTGATAGCTTTGCAGCAATTCACGGAGGCGACTTTAGCTCGCTGCTGCTTTGGCATACCACTCCTTGAATAGGGTCCCTCTTTATTTCCTTTCAGGTCTGCAGCGATTTTCTCCGGCAATTTTGCCGTTAAACGACTGCACAGGCTTTTTCTTCTGCGAAATTTCTAAAAATATCACCTGCAGCTTCTAATTCCTGCCTCCATTGCTTCCCAAGTGAATTCATTTGAGATTCAGCCCTACAGCTATTAAATAATATCTCTTTTGACGAGTCTTTTCCGTTTTAGGTATAGGTTGGTTTATCAATTTCGGCAATAGTGATGCTTTCTAAATCGTTACTTTACCGATAACTTCATGTAGAATGCAGTATTACTAAATCAACTCAAAGCGTTTCGGTTATCAAGATAGACTTTATAGCCCCGCAAACAGGCATTGCTTCTGCCTTCCACAACTTCAATCCCTGCTTGCAATACGAATGGTAACCTGCAATTAAGCTTCGCATTTACCACCACCAATAATAAAAGAAACGATTGGTAGGACACAAGGTCTCTGGCCGCAAAAAGGTCTAGCTCCTGCTCCACAAAATTCTGGCTAAATTGTTCCCAAATCTTAAGAATTTTTCTCTTGCTCACCCGCAAATCATTCGGCATAACTTAGGTTCAACTATTTTATAGACACCGTCTTTCAAGATACCTACTTTTTTATCACTGAACACGAACAGCTGTGCTATTTAGCCAAATTTTACTGAATTTGGCAAGTTCCTCAGAGATTTTGCTGATATCAATACCTCTGGTTCCAGCACTTGTTCTTCTTCCTGCGAACCAAGAACTTGCTTGCGTTTGTAAAACAAGTTTTCCCCCTAAAGCATTTTTATCGTCAATCAACAATGTTTGGATATTTTGTTTGCCCAGTTCAATAGCAGCAGAAAGCCCTGCAGGACCTCCACCAATAATAAGAACATCGGTTTTAATATATTCCAGGGGCTCAAAGTTTAAGGGTGTATCTTCTGCAGGAAGGATAGGTAGCCCTTCCAGCGATTGCACAATCATATTTTCACTAACAGCTGTCATACAGGACTTTACAGCTACGCCATTAGCTATTACACTGCATTGAGAACATTGACCATTAGCACAAAAAATGCCTTGTGCACTGCCATCTTTATGATGATGACCAAAAATAGATATACCATTGGCAATAAGAGCTGAGGCAATCATTTCTCCCCTTTTTGCCTTTAGTTTTTGCCCATTCCAGTAAAAATAGACCTCTTCTCTTTCAGGAATTGGCAATATAGGATGAATGGCAATACGATTGTTATCTGCCAACAAAGTAATACTCCTTATATAAGGAAGTTAGGTTCATTCATTTAAGGTTTTAGCACCTAACCTCACATTACTATTATTTATTCTATCCTCAATTTTTGTACTTGGCTGTTTGTCAAGCAGTAATTGTAGCAATGGAGTTAATGAAAAACAGGGTAATTGAATTATTGAAAGTTAGGAGTTATTTACACCATTATGATTTTATTCCTTACGCAATTTTACTGGTGCCAATAAAGCCAGACCTACAGAATGTCATTATTGTGATGCTTGTGTAGCAGGAGGATGCCAATCCTCAGTTAAAAAGTTACATCCATTCAAAACCTGGTTTAAAGATGCGGAGCTTCGGCGAGCTCCAACTACACTAAATTTCGGCTTTATGGAGGAAGCCCAAGCCCAAAAGAGTAAAGAAGATGTTAGGAAACCAGGCAGCCCAGAAGGGATTGATAATGCTGTTGTAGCCCAAACTTTGGCAAACCCTTACCACAATTAAGTAGATAAAACAGACAACCAAACCGAGCATAATTATCCAGCCGCGTCCTTTGGAGCGAATATTGGAAGTGGCAATCGGGATGAAGAAAAAGATAACTATGAGATTGGTAAGCGGAAAGGAAATTTTCATATTTAAATCCACAATTTCTCTTGCTGGATTATCTCCCAGTTTTTTCATCCTGCCGATATATTCTTTTAACTGCCAAAAATTGAGAGAGAGGGTTTTTTGAGAAATGCGGATAAAATCCTGGGGCTGAACATCCAGAATAACTAAATCAGTTTGCGGATAATGAGCCATAAAAACCTGCTTACCATTAGCAAATCTTCTAATATCACAATCCTTTAAAATCCAGCGAGAACCATTCCAGTCCGCAGAGGTAGCAGTTATATGTTCAGTTATCTGTTTAGTTTTAAAATCAATACGGGTAAGGTCAATAATTTTTAGGTTGTTTTTATAGCCATCAAAGAAACCGAAATAGTAAAAATCGTTAGCTTTACCCTGATAGTGGATTCGGGCTTTCAGCATTTGGTCATCCGGTTGCTGACCTTTGATTTGGACATTATAAACATAATTTTTAGTAGTTTCAGCCCAAGGAACTACATATTCTCCAAATAAGGCAACTAATATGCTGATTATCAGTCCAATTCCAAATAGAGGAAGCATGTTCTTTAATGCTAATTCCAGCTGCGCGGATAGCTATACTTTCATTATGTTTGGAAAGAGCGCTCATCATAAACAAACCGGTTAAAAGAACCGTAACCGGAGAAGTTAAGACAAGCAAATAAGGTAACCTCATCAAATAATATATAGTTGCCTGTTGAGCTGTAGCCCCATTACGAATTAACCGCGGTAAATTGTCAATTACATCAATAACGATAAAGATAGCTACAAAAGAAAGGAAGATAATTATGTAGGTGCGCAGAAATTCACGCGTAATATATTTATCCGTGATTCTCATATTTAATGCACTATCTCATCAGGAACAGGAGCTTTTCTATTCCTGTAATGTTTAATTTTCCACATCAAAGTTGGCATATCCAAAAGCCGCTTCTCTTTTATAAGATCCGATAATAAGTAAAATAGCCAGAATTAAAAATATGATATTGGCTAACCACATAGACAGAAAAGGAGGCATAAGTCCCTTATCAGCAAATTGTTCACCGGCATTTAAAGTAATATAATAAACCAGTGAAAATTAAAGAAGAAACGGAAGACATTCCGATTCCAATTTTGTCTTTGTCATCAAACCCAAGGGAATTCCAATCAGGATAAAGATAATGATGGCAAACGACAGGGAGAACTTCTTTATGGTATTCCACTAATAAAGAATTTATCAGTTCTTTTAGTTCTTCAGTTCGGTCGCTTGCCATTTTTTGCATTGCTTGTAAACGACGCAGTTCCATATTGCGGGCAAAATTTTGAGGACTTTTTTGCAGCAAAATCAAGGCGTTTATTCAGTTCTTCAATTTCCTGTTTTTTAGTTTGGAGTTCCTTTTTGTGTTCTGCACAGCTGTAATCAATTGATTATAAGTCATTTCCCTGTCACTTCTGTATCCGGTTTCAAACATTTCTACATTGTTATCTAAGTTTCGACATTAATTATATAACGACCAAAGGTAGTTTTCTGATATTTACCAACTTCCTTTTCGGTGGCGTTCATGCATTTCTCCTTCATGCAAAATTATTTGCAAGGAATTACCATTATCTTTTTGAATCACATTTCACTTTTGCAAATATAGTTCGCGGGAAATGACTGGCTGCAATCATATATTAAAACATCCGTTAACAAGCTATCAGTTGTTTCTCTGGCATATATCGTATAATCCATAAAAAATTAGTAAAATCCTTTTCTTTGATAATTGTCATCGGTTTATAGTAAGCAATTTTCAGCATCAGGTTTTTTAATTTATGATTTGTATCGGGCAAAAACCAATGGTTGAAATACACCATCAATCCGGTTAACAGCACGGCAGCGATTACCAGAGGGTCTGATTAAAGAATAGACATTTATCCATTGGATTTAATAGCTACAATTTCTCTATCTACACTCATTCTGCCAAAAGCAAGAATTGTAGCTACCAGCACAGCCATTGGAATGGAAAGAGCAAGCATATAAGGCAGAGAAAGACCAAAGACCTCAAAAACCGTTTGCCAGGGCAGTTTCTTTTCAATTATCAGGTTCAATAAATCAATAATTCTATCACTCAACAGAACAAAGGTAACTACCATCAGAGCAATAAAAAAAGGGGCAATGTGCTCTTTCAGAATATAGCGCTTTAAGATTTTCATTGCAGCATATCCAAAAGTTCCGCTTCACTGATAATTTTAACTGTTCCCAGTTGGCGTGCCTTATCCAGTTTGGAGCCGGGATTTTCACCTACTATAAGGTAATTCAATTGTTTACTTACTCCACTTAAAATTTTTCCTCCGTGTTCCGTAATAAGTGTTTCCATATCTTTTCTACTATAGTTGGGCAGAGTTCCCGTTATTAAAAAGGTCTTTCCGGCTAAGATAGCAGAACTTTGCGGGCTTATATAAGTGAATTGTAATCCGACTTTTCTCAAAGAGTCAATCAATTCCCGATTGCTTTTTTGGGAGAAGAAACCGATAATGGACCGGGCAACAATGGAACCAATATCGGGAACACTTAAAAGTTCTTCTTCCTTTGCCATAATAAGAGCATCAATATTTTTAAAGTGTTGAGCCAGAGTGCGGGCAGTAATTAAGCCGATATGTCTTATTCCGAGAGCGAAAAGAACTCTGTCAAAATTTTTGGTTTTAGATGCTTCAATGGCTTTTTGCAAGTTATCGGCAGATTTTTTTCCCATTCTTTCCATTTCTGCAATTTTATTATAATCAAGATGATAGATATCAGGTATCCATTTAATCTGACCTGTTTCTATCAAACGCGCTATTAGTGAACTGCCTAAGCCATAAATATCCATTGCTTCACGCGAAGCAAAATGTTCCAGTTTACGCTGTATCTGAGCGGGGCAATTGGCATTAGGACAGTAGTTTATACTGCCATCTTCATCGCGTTGTAAAGGTGCATTACAAACAGGACAGGTTGCAGGAAAAATAACCGGTTTGGCATTTACAGGGCGTTTACTGACATTTACAGAAAGAATTTTGGGGATAATTTCTCCGCTTTTAACCACTAAAACAGTATCGCCATAATGCAAATCCAACCGTTTTATTTCATCGGCATTATGCAAAGTAGCGTGAGAAACAGTGCTTCCGGAAATAAACACCGGCTTTAGATTAGCTACAGGAGTAACTGCACCGGTTCTGCCAACCTGAAAACTAACCGATTCCAAAACGGTTTCTTTTTCTTCCGGCTTGAATTTATAAGCAATTGCCCATTTGGGACTTTTAGCTGTCCAACCCAATTTTTTCTGGTCTTCCAAACTATTAACCTTAATCACAATGCCATCAATATCATAGGGAATAGTATAACGTTCCTGTTCCATTTGCAGGCAGAATTTTTCCACTTCCTGATAATTCTTGCATAAAGTTCTTTTACTTGTTGGGAAACCAAGTTCATCCAAAAAGTCCAATAACCGGGTTTGCTTATCTATAATTTCATTTTTATACTGCAGAGGTGTCTCATAATAGCCCAAAGCATAAAACAATGCTTTTAAATGACGGTACTTCACTTCCTCTCTATTTTTCAGCTTAATTGAGCCGGCAGCTGCGTTACGCGGATTAGCAAAGGTCTTCAATTCATTTTCTCTACGGAATTCATTCAGCGCCAGAAAATCCTGCACGGGTATATATATTTCGCCTCTAATTTCTATGGCTCCTTTATAATCAATGGTAAAAGGAACATCCGGGAGCAAACGAAAATTTTCTGTTACATCTTCACCTTCCAAACCATCACCCCGGGTTGTGGCATAAATAAAATTTCCGTTTTCATAATAAAGATTGATGCTAAATCCGTCTATTTTTAATTCCGCACAGTATTCACTGGCATAACCCAAATCATTATTTGTCCGATTGATAAAAGCCAAAACCTCTTCCAAAGAATAAGCATTTTCCAAACTTGCCATCCGCACTTTATGAGGAATGGTTTTAGCGCCTGGAGTAAGGTCGCTTCCAACTTTTTGAGTAGGTGATTCTTCAATTGCACCTTCTGCATATTGTGCTTCCAATTCCTGTAATTCCTTCACCAGCATATCATATTCATAATCGCTGATTTCGGGTTTGGCAAGAGTATAATAGAGCCGATTATGATGTTCTATTTCAGCTCTTAAGCGGTCAATTTTGGCTTTTAATTCATTTTTATTCATAATTTATAAAACTCTGGTCTTCTATCTTTAAAGGCATCATTGCGTTCAGTTACGGTTTTGTCGTTTGCTTCTTCAGGATTTATTTCTACGGTTATAGTTCTTTCTTCGCTAACTGACAGAGAGGAAAGAACTTCACCTTTGGTATTTAATATTTGGCTTTGTCCAGTAAAGCTAACTGTTTCTCCTGCATTTATTTCTGTGCCTATACGATTGGCGGTTACGGCAAATACCCGATTTTCCAAACAGCGGATTTTCATTGCCTGTTGACACCAAGGCAGAACTAAATTCGCTGGATGGCAGATTATTTGAGCTCCTGCAAGAGCAAGTAGCCTCGGCTGCTTCGGGAAATTGCCAGTCAAAACAAATCATTATTCCGATTTTTATTCTATCTAAAATATTAATAACCTGGAAACCCGGTATTCCGCGACCGAAAAAGAGTTTTTTCCCGGTTAAAAAGATGGGTTTTACGATAGTTATAAAATCTATCGTCAGGCATAATTAACATACAGGAATTATAAAGGTTATTGCCATCAAAGTTCAGGATATCCATAAACTATATTACAGTTATTACTATTGGCAATTTCACTTAAACAAAAGATTTCACCTTTTCCTGCTTCTTCAGCAACGGAAAAGACCTCTTCCTGAGTAGCAAAAAACATAACCACTGTTGCATAATTCAGGTAAAACAACCAGGTCGGTTTTCAGTTTATAAAGCAACTGTTTTATTTTATAAAGGTTATATTCCTTATTAGAAACGGGGTTCAAATTGCAAAGCGGAAACCTTCATCAGTTCGTTCTTGTGCTTTTAATAGGGGCTTAATTGTTCTTTCTAAAACACCTTGCAAAAGTGAAATTGTCATCCCGTAATTAGTTACGGGAACACCGCGTCTACGGCATTCCATATTCTTCTGTTCATTTCCATCGGAGTAATCATACATCCGCCACAATGGATACAAACAGCGTATTCTTCCCAGATTATCAGAAAAATCGTGTCCCGCGTAGACCTCAAAAGATAGTTTTTTTTGACTGAACTTGCATCCAGTTCGGGATTTTAACTCCTACGATATCGTCTTTGAATATTATGTGAGCAGGCCTCCGCAATCAAAATTTTATCTCCGTCCTGAAGTGTTTTAAGGCGGTTTATACCTTTCCCAGAAGAGTGTTTAGTTCACCTTTATAAGGGCAAAGAGAATAGAGAAGGTAGTTAAGGGAATTTCTTCAGGAACAATTTTGCCACCGTTTCTATAACCTGGGAATCGGTTATTACCAGAGAAGGGGGTTCTTTTGTCTTATCCAATGCGGATTTTAGCTCCGTTTCCTGAACAACTGTAACGAGACAGTTCCGGTCAAGCAAATCACGCAAGGTTTGAACCTGCGGTAAAATAAGGCGTCCTTTAGGAGCAGAAGTATCAATTGGAGTAACCAAAATAACACTGTTTCCTGGTTCTACAAGGTCTCCGGCAATAATTCTGTTTTCTTTCAAATACTTGGGAGAGAGCTGAATAAGTTTCTCTTTACATTCATCTATACCCTCTTTGGTAACGGAAGAAACGCTAATATACGGCAGGGAATTATTTTGGCAGAAGGCAATATTTTCCTGGCATACCGGTATTATATCTTTTTTGTTAAATACAATAAGCATTGGCAGTTCCATTTCCCTGATCTTTTCTATCATTTTCAGTTCGGCATTATTGAAGGCATTGCCGTCAGAAACAAAAATAGCGATATCTGCACGATAGAGTATTTTTTGGGTTGCCTTAATCCTTTTTTCACCTAATTCACCGGTATCATCCACTCCGGCAGTGTCAAAAAAAGTTACGGGACCCAAAGGCAAGAGCTCATAACGCTTATCAACAGGGTCTGTTGTTGTGCCTGGAACATCAGAAACAATAGCAATTTCCTGCCCCACCAGGGCATTTATCAAACTGCTTTTACCGGCATTTCTTTTCCCGATTATGGCAATATTCAAGCGTTCACCACGAGGGGTGCTACTCATCTATTTCTCCAATATAAAATCTTTCAATTCCTAAAATCAATAAATAAAGTATTAGTCAAGTTCTTTCTTTATTTGATAGCTATAGCGGAAAAAGGGGAAAAGTGAAATAGTGAAAAGGAGAAACCTATTATAGGCATAGCACAATCCCTGTTCTCTTTTACTTCTTATAACAAAGTAACACTTCCGTAACAACCCCGTAACGGAACTACGGAAGTGTTACGGAAGTGTTACGGAGTCGTTACTTAATCTACTATATAACAAGCGATTAAGTATTATGATTCAATGATGTTTTATTTTTCAATTTTTTCGTTCTGATGGTTGCTGTCCTTGCCAACCCAAAAAGAATTTCCAGGGACCGATGAGGACCTCGTTCTTCCGATTTTCATTTGACAATTAGTCAGACACAAAAAGATTTGGCTAACGATGAGGTGAAATTTGAAGACAGCTATTATTATAAAAGGTGCGCAGGAACATAATCTGAAAAATATTGATTTAACTATTCCGCGTAATAATCTTGTGGTTTTTACCGGCGTATCCGGTTCGGGAAAATCGTCCTTAGCGTTTGATACTCTATATGCTGAAGGCCAAAGAAGATATGTAGAATCCCTTTCTGCTTATGCCAGACAATTTTTAGGCCAAATGGAAAAACCCAAAGTTGACTATATTGAAGGTCTTTCTCCTGCGATATCTATAGAGCAAAAATCAGCCAGTAAAAATCCCCGTTCCACGGTAGGAACTGCTACCGAAATTTACGATTATTTAAGGGTTTTGTATGCCAGAATCGGAAAACAATATTGTTACAATTGCGGAAGACCGGTTGGTTCTCAGACAATTGATCAGATGATTTCCCATTTAATGCAAAATAAACCCGGCACCAAACTCCAAATTTTAGCTCCCATTGTTCAAAACCGTAAAGGCGAACATAAAGATGAACTGGAAATGCTTCGTCAGGAAGGTTTTGTGCGAGTAATGATCAATGGTCAATTAAGGAGTTTAAGAAGAAATTGTTTTGGATAAAAAAGCAAACATAAGATAGATGTAGTTGATCGGATAGTAATTAAGGAAGAATTGAAAGTCGCCTGATTCTGAATTGGCTTTAAAACTGGCAGACGGTATTGTGAAAATTGACTATCCGGAAGAAAAGCAGGAAACAATCCTCTCGTGCCGCAAAATGCCTGTCCACATTGGTTTATAGGCTTTGAAGAACTATCCTCCAAAGTTTTTCTTTCAATGAACTTCTGTCGGCGCCGTTCTCTTTGTGGTGGTTTAGGTTACAAATCAATTTGATCCAGACAAAATAATCACAATCCTGAAGAAAGTATTTTGGACGGAGCACTGCCTTTAAAGATTAGAAGCCAAACAACATAGTTGACTTTAAACACTGTTAGTACTCTGGCCACAGTGGCTTATGATTTTTCTTTCTACTCCTGGTACATGAATTGCTTGAAATAGTGAAACAGCTTATTCTTTACGGTTCCAGAGGAAAAATTCAAAAATGCTTTATAAAATGAAAATGGCAGGGGTGAATTTATGATGCGTTTTGAGGGAATTATTCCTCAACTGAAAAGAAGAATGCACGAAACAAATCAAGAAGAAATGCGGCGTTATTATCTTCAATATATTAGTGATAAGCCCTGTCCTGCCTGTAATGGAAATAAGCTAAAAACCATCATCTCTATTAAAATAGCAGGAAAAAATATCAGTGAAATCACAGCGATGAGTATTCGTGAGGCATACAATTTTGATAAATTGCCCTTAAAAGGAAATGATAAACTTATTGCGGAGGAAATTTTAAAGGAAAATAAAGAACCGTTTGGGTTTTCTGATGAATGTCGGTTTACATTATTTAACATTGACAGAAGGTCTCCAACTCTTTCCGGGGGAGAAGCCCAACGCATTCGTTTGGCAAGTCAAATTGGTAGTCAATTAGTTGGTGTAATGTATATTTTAGACGAACCAACTATAGGACTTCACCAGCGTGATGTTTCCAAACTTGCAGGCCATGCTTTTACAGCTTGTGACCTCTGTGTAATACCGTAATTGTTGTAGAACATGATGAATATACTATCCGAACTGCTGATCAGATAGTTGATTTGGACCCCGAGCTGGAATTTATGGCGGGGAAATAGTTGCCACAGGAACTTTGGAAACCCTTCAGCAAAACCCGAAATCCTTAACTGGAGCATATCTTTCCGGACGCTTAAAAACTTTCGTTCCGGAAAAAAGAATTAAACCGGATGGTAGAATGCTGAAGCATTATAAATGCCCGGCATAATAATTTGAAAAAATTTGAAAGCAGATATACCTTTTGGGGCTGTTTGTATGTGTTACGGGTGTTTCCGGAAGCGGCGCAGTTTAATAAATCAAACTCTTTCTCCTTATCTGCATAATCATTTTTATCACACTGCCTGCATAAAAGGGTAAAATGGATGAAATAATTGGGTTTGAACACATAGATAAAATTATTAATATAGACCAACAACCTATAGGCAGAACCCCACGTTCCAATCCTTCTACTTATGTTAAATTGTTTGATCCCATTCGTGAACTTTTTGCTCAATTACCTGTTTCCAAAATGCGTGGTTACACTCCCGGCAAAGATTTTCTTTCAATGTAAAAGGTGGACGCTGTGAAGCATGCGAAGGTGCCGGAGTAAACAAAATAGAAATGCACTTTATGGCTGATATTTTTGTAACCTGTGAGGTCTGTAAAGGCAAGCGTTATAATCAGGAAACACTCTCTATCCGTTATAAGGGAAAAATATTGCTGGATGTATTTAATATGGATGTGCAGGAAGCAATTGAGTTTTTTACGTTATTCCTGCTATCCGTAATAAACTGAAAACCCTGCAGGAAGTTGACTCTTACTATTTAAAACTGGGTCAGCCCTCCCCACTCTTTCCGGAGGAGAAGCACAAAGAATAAAACTTTCCCGGAATTAAGCAAGGTCTCTACAGGCAATACCCTTTATGTTTTGGATGAACCAACAACTGAACTTCATTTTGACGATATTAACAAATTGCTGAAGTGTCTTAAAAAACTCAAATGGGCAATACGGTTATTGTAATTGAACATAATATGGATGTAATAAAATCTGCGGACTGGATAATTGATTTGGGTCCTGAAGGAGGCGATGAAGGCGGAAATAATCTGTTCCGGCACTCCTGAAGAAGTTATGACTTGCCCTGAATTTGGCAACCGGCTTACATCTAAAACATCAATTGACAAGAAATGAACAAGCTCAAAATCTTATTAGGGATATGAATTCAGAAAGCAAACTGCTTAAAAATACTCCTGAAAAAGAAAACAGCAAGGACTAAAGCTTTATGAGTTATCAACATTTCAGCTATTCACCCTTAACTGCCGGAAAAACATAAAGTTGGCTTAGCTCGGTGATTTTACCTCTCGGGAAATTATTCCTCTGGAGGAAATTGGCGGAATATATACTTCAATATAGACCTGCCCTCCTGAGTATATCAATATAAATTTATTAGGACGGCAATTGATTCCCGATGAAAACAACCTCATCAGGTTTCTGACAATTTTGGGGGTAAATTCTTCTGCTCGATTGTGGAAGAAGAAAAAGAAGAACTAATCTGGGAAGATATTGTTGCACAATTGCCAAATAAGGCACTGGATAAATTCTATCAGTTCTTTCGTTCAGATATAAATAACTATGAACTGCGCTTTTCCTGTATCCTGCAATTACGATACAATATATCTCTTAACCGAATCCCTGAAATATAAAATTCAAGCGTATCGGACAAAATCCGCTTTATGAGGTCTTTTATTGTTTGTTTAAACAAACAGGTATTTTCTCCTTCCGCATAAAAATTCAATATGAAAATAAAGCTCTATATTTTGGTGCTGAGGGCTTTTCCGAAAAGGAAGAAGATGTCTCTCCCCTAAAAATAAACCTAAAAGATATTCCTCTGTTTGCAATTCCGGATTGGGTTAGCCGCAGTATTATCTATCAGATTTTTCCCGACCGTTTCTATAACGGCAATAAAGATAACGATCCCGATTTCAGTGAATGGTATTATGCTGATTGTAAAGAACCACCCTCTCCGGGAGAAATCCTTTCTCCGGAAAAGGAATATTATCATTTAATAACTGACTGGAACGATATTAGTGGATTAAAACAAAGTCCTTGGCAAAAAGAAGGGATACCGGATTTTTTTTCTTTTTACGGTGGAGACATTGCCGGGGTGCAACAAAAGCTTGATTATCTGCTTGATTTGGGAATTAATGTAATTTATTTCAATCCGCTCTGGCAGGCAAAATCCAATCATAAATATGATAGTTCTGATTACCATAGTATAGATTCTCATTTTGCTACTACGGAAGAGATGATTGATTTTGTAAAGATTGCACATTCCAAAGGTATAAAAATCATTCTGGATGTGGCTTTTAATCATACGGGAGAGACCTTTTGGGCTTTTCGGGATTGTGTGGAAAAAGGACCTCAATCACCTTACTGGAATTGGTATGACTGGAAAAAATGGCCCCTGCCAAAACCCCTTCCTCCGGATTTTAATCCGAAAGAGTATTATCAATGTTGGTGGGGAATAAAAGATATGCCCGATTTGAATTATGACCTTGCTCTTCCCCATCCCGACGAAAATGCTGTGCGTGATATAAGAAAAGCTCGTCCTAATGCGCCTTTGGTTGATTATTTAATTTCTACCGTTCGCTGGTGGCTAATTGATATTGGAATTGATGGTTTCCGACTGGATGTGCCGGATGAAGTTCCCTTTTGGTTTTGGGAACTTTTCCGGAAAGAAGTAAAAAAGGTAAAACCGGATGCTTGGATTGTTGGAGAAATATGGCATGAAGCCAGACAATGGGTTTCTCCTTTATATTTTGATTCCGTAATGAACTATGCCTTTTTTAAAACTCCCGTAATTGAGTTCTTCGTGTTAAATATCATCAGCAAAGAGGAATTTTGCCAAAAAATAGAAACCGGACTTGGTCTTTATCCTTTTCATTCACTGAAAGCAATGATGAATCTGCTTGGCAGTCATGACACACCTCGTATTTTTGAAATTTGCCGGGGAAATGTGCAACGCCTTAAATTGGCTGTTATCTTTCAGATGTGTTTTATCGGAGCTCCCCATATTTATTACGGAGATGAAATTGCTATGGAAGGTGGAAAAGATCCTGATAACAGAAGACCTTTTAACTGGAATTGGGAAGATAATCCTGTTGCCTGCGAAGTAAGGGCTTTTTATAAACAGATAATTTCTTTAAGGAAAGCTCATCCTGCATTTTGGGAAGGCAATTTTGCTTTTTTACCTGCTGCGGAAAATATCATTGCTTTTCTGCGTGAAGGAGAAAATGAAAAAATACTGGTATTCCTGAATTTGGGTCTTGATCCAGCTACTTGAGGTATATTGCTGGCGAGGAGAAATTCTATTTGGAACTTTAGATAAACGAAACAATTACAACCTCTTTCCGCCGTAATTCTTACTCTTACAGGTTTTGCATAAAGGAAATATTTTATTTTGGACACTATAAAGTATCAACAGGCAATAGGGAACAAAGGTTAAGGCAAAGTCATTCTTCTCCAATTCCTTTTCTCTACCAACATTGTTTCTTTTTACGGGAGGGCATTTATATTGCATAAACATCTCCGGATTGCTGTTTTCGCAGAAATCCACATCAGCCAGGAAAATATTTATGCCTGTTAAATGGGAAAACTATATTACAGCAAACAGTTATAAAGGCAAAAATAACTCCGGACTAAAAAAGGGCAGAAAACAAGAAATGTCTTCTGCCCTGTTTGTAAAGGAATTGAACTATTTGGCTTTTTTAACTGCCTCTTTAAGGTTTTTACCAGCTTTGAAAACCGGAACATTGCGTGCCGGGATCTTCAAAGGTTTTTTGGTTTTGGGATTGATACCATTGCGCGCTTTACGATGTGCAACGCTAAAAGAACCAAAACCGACTAAAGAAACTTTTTCACCCTTTTTCAAGGATTCCGTTATGCCCTCAAGAACAGCTGTGAGGGCTGCACTGGCTACTTTTTGAGAAGTACCAGCATTAGCTGCGATCTTTTTTACCAATTCGTCTCTGCTCATTTTACCTCCTTATTTGGTTTAGTGTAAAGAGTAGGACATCTTTCAATTGTTAACAAAGTGCATTCCGAAAATTCTGTCAATAAAAAAATGCTTATTTTTCGCTTTTATTACGAAATTAGAGGTTTCAGCAGAGTTCTTAATATGCGTAATACTTTATTATATAGTAAGTTAGCGCATTATTGCAAGGGCAAAAAATTATTTGTAATTTTTCTTTTGTTTTGGGCTTTATACTTTTTTAAGTTGACAAAAATCAGACCAGCGACGGTATAGTAAATAAAAATAATTTGGAGGTTTTCCCAATGAAACAGAAAATAATAACCTTCGTAGTCCTTGCTCTTTTAGTGTTGCTTAGTGCTTGTGGTAGCAATAAGAAAGTTAAAGCACCCGTAGAGCCGGTCCGAAATCCCTTAATTTTAGCTCATTCAGCAGCTGCAAGAGGAACTGAGGCATTCAACGATGAATTTTATAATGATGCTATTTCTGCTTTTACAGAAGCAATTTCCTTGTTTAATGAAGCTGCGCTAACTGCTACTCCTGCCGATTCAGTTGCCGAGAACATTGAAAAGATGAATTTGAACATTGCCAAGTCCTATATAGAACTTGCCAATGAAAGTATGGAATTAAGCAGTTTTGATGAAGCATTGGATTACTATAGCAAAGCCCTGAATGTTTATAAGTCAATCACTCCCAAACTAATAACCCAGGAAGAACTACAACAGAACATAATTGGTATCTATAACAATATGGCTATTACAGCTAAACAAGCAGGTAAATATGAACAGGCGCTAACTTATTACGATCAGATATTGAAACTCACTCCCAACGATGCTGATGTTCTTTATGCCAAGTTTTATGTTTTACGGGATAATATTAAGGATGAAAATCGTGCCTATGCAGTTTTAATTGACTATGCAGAGCTCACTCAGGATGCCAAGGCATTTATCAATGTAGCAGATAGCTATGCAGAAAAAGGCAATCTGATTGAAGCCGGAAAATATTATCAGAAAGCATTAGCTATTGAACCCAGCGTTGATCTTTATCGTCGTTTGGCAAATTACTATAGCGGTTTGAAGGACTATAATAATGCGAACCTTTATTTGCAAAAGGTAGCGGACTCCAATCCCGAATCCTCTGAGCTGGCACAAATATACGCTCTGATGGCTAAAAATTATGAGGGAATGAATGATAAGAAAAAGATGGTGGAATATTACGAAAAGTCCTTAAGTATAGAACGCAATCCTCAACTGGCATTGCTTTTAGCAAGTTATTACAATTCTCAAAAGAATTATGCCAAAGTAATCAGCAACGCCAATATCACCCTTAGCATAGACCCCAAAAATGCTGATGCTTTAATGTTGCGTGGTGTTGCCTATTATCAGATGAAGAATTATTCTGCAGCTAAAGCTGATTTGGAACGGTTGCAAAACGATCCTAAATATGGTACTCAAGCCAAGAATTTGCTGAAGAATATACCTAAATAACTAAATCTTAAATGCAGGACGGGATTTGAATTGGCAACCCGTCCTGCATTCTGAAAAAACAATGAAATTACATAGTGACGGCTCAATAAAAGCTATTTATTCCGCTACTCAAGGGAAAAAACAATATCGTCCCTTGATGAGTTCCAAAATTCCTGCTGGTTTTCCTTCTCCGGCACAGGATTATATTGAAGGCAAGCTGGATTTGAATGAACATTTGATAGTTCATCCTGCCTCAACTTTCTTTGTAAGAGTTGATGGCTATTCAATGCAGGGTGCAGGAATTATGCCCGATGATATACTGATTGTAGATAGAGCATTGGAGGCAACTAATAACCGCATAGTAATTGCTATTGTGGATGGTGAATTAACAGTAAAACGACTGAAAATTAAAGGGAAAAAATATTATTTAGTGCCGGAGAATGATGAATTTGAACCAATTCTCATTCAGGAAGGAATGGACTTCATTATTTGGGGTGTTGTAACCTACGTTATCCATAAAGTTTAATCAGGTGGCAATAAACAAGCCCTGTTTCTTTAGTTTGCTCTTTATTCTTGGAATTACTACACTGTTTGCTCAGTCCCTGGTTATAGAACATAATCTTGAATTAGAACCTAATCGCTATAAATATCCTCTGGCAAATTCACCTATAATTAAGAACAGCGTTTCCGTTTGGGCTGATTCATTGCTATTAGTGGAAGGAACAGATTATTGGGTAAATCATCAGAAGGCAGAATTGATTTTGCTTACACAACCCGAAGTTCCTGTTCTAAAAGTGGAATATATTCTTGTGCCGGAATTTTTAACTGTTCCTTTGCAGAACTGGAAACCTCAGGAATATAGTGATACCTTGCTAACTTCTATTAAAAAGCGAAAAAATCCTATTCTGGCAGAAGATGCCCGTTTGGATATTCAAGGCACAAAAACATTTGCCATCACTTTTTCCGATGAATCTACTTTTGATTTGAAGCAATCTCTGTTTGTAAACATTTCCGGTGAGCTTGCCCACAATGTTTACATCAATGCCCAGCTTTCCGATAGCCAATCAAAACTTTCTCCTGAAGGGGATTCCAAGGAATTGAGTTCCCTGGATAATGTTTTCATCCGTATTTACGGTCCTAAATATGAACTTGCAATGGGTGATTTGACGCTAAAATACACCGGGACACGCTATATGGAATATTACAGCAAATTTGAAGGGCTAAATGCTTGGCTGAGGGGTAAACATTATGTCCAAACGGCTTTCTCTGCAGGAGGAGGTAAAAATGCCTCCGTAAAAATAACGATCATAGACGGAAAACAGGGTCCTTATTATTTAAAAGCTAATGATACCCAATCCAATTTTATTGTCGTTGCCGGTAGTGAAGAGATTTTTGTGGATGGCAGTAAATGGGAAAGGGGAATTGATTACAGTATTGATTACAGCGAAGGCAGTGTAATGTTTAAACATCTTATTAGCTCTTCCAATAATGTATTGGCACGATTTCAATATTCTGATGAATATTATCCTCAAAGCAGTTATCTCAATTCTTCTCAGTTACAGCTTGCAGAACATTTAACGCTGACACATCATTTCATCTGGCAACAAGATGATAAGAAAAATCCCTTGCTTTATGAATTCAGTTCTGCCGATTTGGATTCCTTAAAATCTGCAGGGGATAATTTTGTTTGGGGTGAAGGTATTTATTTGGTTGAAGCAGGAACAGGTGATTATAAACTAATTCAGTTGTCCCAAATTGAATACTATGAATATGCTCCGGGTGATTCTCTTGCCTGTTATAATATTGTTTTCAGCTATGTTGGCAGTGGAAACGGTGATTATGAAGAATATTCTCCGGGGAAATATCGTTATTTAGGTTCAAAAATGGGTTCTTGGCTGCCTCAAAAACTTTTGGTGCCCCCTGAAAAAAAGGGAAATCTGGATTTGGCTGTTGCTTATTCTAAAGATAATTTGAATGCTGGGGTTGAAGTTTTAGGCAGTGTAAATGATCGTAATACTTTTTCGGTAAAGGATGATGAGGATAATGATGCCGGTTTGCTTTATGCTTATTTGGAAGTTCCTTTTTCGCGTTATTCTTTCAGGTTGGAACACGAACAACGCAGTGAAAACTATATCTTTTTGCAATGTTATCGCAACCTGATGCAGAATAAGATTGCAGCTATGAAACAGCTGATTCTTTGCACAGCAGGAAAGCAATATTCAAATAAGTCGTAAGCAAACAAATTGAACGTATTCTCTCCTTTTGCGCTACCGTAGGATTTATGATTTATACACTTTACAAGCATTGCGTTTCACTTCTTCCTCTTCAGGAAAAGGTTTGCTGCCTGCCATAAATTTACACAGCACTCTTTCGGCACAGGATTATGCTAATGACGATGTTAGGGATGGAACTTTGCAATATCATCAGGGAGATATTTCCTGGGCTTGGAAAATATTGCGCGTGCGTTTTGAGACACTATATAACCTTTTGGATACAAAAAATTATGGGAACAGCTATCTGAAAGCAAACCCCGGAATCACTATCGGAAATCCCTCATCCTTTCTTACCCAGCTTTCCTATACAACAGATAAAACCAAACTCCAGGAAAATGATGCCTGGAACGAAATTTCCAGCTCTAATACCTACTCCTTAAAACAAATGATTAACCTTGGTGAACAGCGTATTGACCTGGATATAACACACCGTGAAGTCCAACAACCGTATTCCACTTCCAATCCCAAATCCAATTACGACCTGATCAATTTCCGTTCCAGCAATAGCTTTCTGAAAAATTCTATCGGCTTTTACAGTAACTATCAACTCAATCAAACCGAATTTTATCCCAAAATCCGTGAATTGCAATATGTGGGTTCCGGTTTGGGTTATTATGACAGCACCGGGGTAAGTGTTACGGATGGTGATTACGATTGGGTTTATATTACAAGCAGCACGGGAAGTTTATCATCAGAAATAAATTGTCTGTTAAATCTTTACTGGAAACCGGGAAATATATCTACCAACCCTTTTATGAAGCGTTTGCAAAGTGATACTTCAATAAATTTAGTTGAACAAAGCTCTCATCTTGATAACTGGAAAAGTTATTTCTTTTTGCCTGGAACGGTTTACAATGAAGAAACCACAATTTACGGCAGACAGAGCATTGAAGAAGTTCTCTGGTTGGATTTGATTAGTAACAAACTTACTGCCAACCTGCAAGTTTCAATGGACCGAACTCTGGATAAAAGATATCAAACCCCGGATAGAACTTTCGGTCTCTCCCAAGTAGCCCAATTTGATATCAAAGGGTTTAATGCCTATAATGCTCGTTTGCAATTCAGCAATGAGACCAACCGCGATACACATTATTTAAGCGAAATTGATATTATAAGTGCCAGTGCTTTAGTTCAGCGTAATTTGAATCCGCAAAGCAATATTCAGGCAGAATTGAACTGTAATTCAGAATCAGGAGGAAAACAAGATGGCAGTGAAAAATATCGTCTTAATTCTTTTGCCTTTTCTCCTTCCCTAAAAGTGTTTTTATGCAAAAATATCGCTTTTTCTGCAGTGGTCAATAACTTATAATCGCCTTTCGGGAAGCGAGTATTTTTCCTTTCTACCCCAAAAAAGAGCGGGCTGGATTCCCTCTGCAAATTTAAGCGGTGTTTATAGAATCAATACTTTTTGCCTTATTACCCTGGATTATCGGTTTTCGGATTATCCAAAACAATCAAGTTCGCATGAATTAAAACTGGAATTTAAGGCGGAAATATAAGTTATGCAAAGTATTATTTTAAGTCCCCTGGATTATATTATCGTCCTGCCTTTTATTTTTCTTGCCGGTTTTATTGATTCCATAGCTGGAGGTGGAGGTTTAATTTCTTTACCTGCTTATTGGAGTGTCGGAATACCACCTCATTTGGCTTTAGGCACTAATAAATTTTCTTCCTGCTGCGGAACTCTTTTTTCCACTGCCAATTATTTCAAAGCTAAAATGATTGATATTCCTGTTGCCTTAGTAAGTGCCGGAATGGCTATAATTGGCTCTTGGCTTGGTGCTTCAACAGCATTAAGGGTTTCCTCACAAGTGCTCAATTATTTATTGATTATCCTGATTCCTGGAGTAGCTATTTTTTCTTTGTTGAACAGAAATCTGGGGATGCAAAGCAAAGCAGAGTTTCTGGCAAAAAGATTGCGTATGCTGTTAGGAGGAATAGCGGGACTGGGAATTGGCTTTTATGATGGATTCTTCGGTCCTGGAACAGGAACTTTTCTGATTTTAATTTATACTTCCCTTTTACACTATGATTTTGTAACCGCTAATGGTAATACCAAAGTTGTAAATTTGGCTTCCAATCTATCTGCATTGATTACATTTGCCTTTGCTTCCAATATTTATTACCCGCTTGCCGTTCCGGGTGCCTTATGTGGAATAGCAGGAAATATTCTGGTTCTAAACTGGTGTTATTTAAGAGGCAATAAGCTAATCAGAAATGTTTTTATTCTCGCTTTACTGTTACTTTTTTGCCTGAGTAATTTATAATCTTGTGTAACAAAATGAACGATGTCCCTGTTGTTCATTTATAAGTCAGGAGTCATCATTGCCTTCATAATTTTACATATCCCATGCAAAGACAAAATAATAAGGACTTCGTGATCTAATTTGGTTGAAGAGGACTACAACCTTCCGGAAACAATTATCTTAATTTTTGGCACATTCAATTTTTGTGCAAAAGAAATAAATCCGAGGAGAAAAGTGATGAAAAAGCAAATAATCATCTTCTGCCTAATGCTTATAGTGCTAACCGCCTGTTCTACCGCTCGTCAAAAACTTAGCCCCCAGGGAAATGTTAATCTGAAAAACTGCCGATGTATATTATTCCTCAACAAGATGTGGAACAAGCAGAAATATACTATTTGAAAGTCCTTTATGAAGATAATCCGGATCATGCTATTGCCTTAAGACGCTTGTGTGATATCAGTTTGTTTTAAAAGCTGAAAATTTTACAGCTAAGGAAGTTGAGTATTACGAAGATGCCTATGAATATTATACTAAAGCAATAAGCATAACTGAACAATTTCCCGATCTTACAGACCAGGATCGTATTGACCTGAGAGATATGAAAAAAAGGAAAGAAAGAGCTTGGACCAGGATTTTCCTGGCTGCAGGCAAGGAAAAAGAAGCAGGAAATACACAACGCGCTATGGAAATTTATGAGCTGGCACATAAACTGGAACCAGAACGTCCTGAACCAATGATCCAGCTTAAAAATATCTATCTGGTTGAGCTTAAAGATGATGTTAAAGCCGAACAAATCCTTCAGCAATTGTTACAGAAAGATCCTGATAAACTGGAATATTTAATGGAAATGGGAACTTTCTATTACAATAAGGGTAACTATGCTGAAGCCGTAAAATACTTTGAAAAAGCTAAACCCCAAATACCCACAAATATTGATAACCTGATGAATATCTCTGCCTGCTATTATGAACTTAAGGACTATGAAAAAGCAATGTCCACTACCAAAGCTGCTTTGGAAATAGAACCAAACAATGTTGATCTTTTAAATAATGCCCGTTCTATTGCTGCTCAAATTAATGATATTGATCAGGCAATATTTTATCTAAAGAAGCTATTGGAAATCCGTCCTAATGAGGATGATTTCGGGTTGCTTGCTACCTATCTTTATAATAAACAAGATTGGCAGGAACTGATTAAATATGCAGAACAGTGGTATAATTGGGATAAATCTAATAAAATAGCCGAATACATTACTCGGGTTGCTCAACAAACCGGAAACAAACAATTGGAAACCAAATATACTGCCATCAAAAAAACTATGCCTTAATTGTTTTGGGTTGGTTGAAAATGTAGGAATGGTCGGAGGACGCCGTTCCTCCGTAAGAAGTTTTTAAGATATAGATCAGCGATAACTATATAATCTGCTTGGAAATATTTTTGTGTTGTTACGAGTCATAAGCGCCGTATAATTTATTTCAGGGGTTACAATTATTAAGGCGCTAATGACTCCTAACTAATATAGCAAATGACTTCGGACAAAATATGAGCCAAAGGAATTTATTTAATGTCCAAACAAAATAAGGCATATTTGTTTGCCGGGGCTTCTATTCTTGCCTGGTCAACAATCAGCACGGCATTTAAATTGGCTTTAAATTATTTAACCCCTGTGGGATTGTTATTTTTTGCTTCTTTAACGGCTTTTCTTTTTCTGGGAATTGTTAACGCAGTTAGTAACCCTTCTCTTTTTAAGACGAAGGAGTTGTTTAAAACAGTAGGCAGGAATCTGAAAATTTCTTTTCTGCGGGGATTACTTAATCCTTTTATCTATTATTTAATGCTTTTTGAGGCATATTCCCGTTTGCGAGCTCAAGAAGCGCAAGCGTTAAATTACACTTGGGCAATTGTATTAGCGTTCTTCAGTATTTGGCTA
>JAXGIH010000015.1:0-25680 GCA_040770845.1 Cloacimonas sp. (SeqCode) | reverse complement strand
CGCATTAACTATTTCATCAAAATTGGCAGATATGTAATATTCCATATTTTGTTTTGTCCAGCGGGTAAAACAGGAAATAGTTTCAGTTCTTAAAACTGGAGCAGTGCGATCTAAAATAACTGTTCTATAAAAATTGTAACGGTTCATATTGTTCAGTGTTTTTTCATATTGCAGACGCAGCAGATATTTCCCTTCCGGAAAGTAGTCCGGAATATTAAAAGTAGCCAAAGTATCATTATGAACCGGTTCTCTATATTTTGTAAGCGTTTGAGAATGAGTAGAAACATCTCTCCAGTATGGATCGTTGGTGTCTTTATCTCTTTTATAGGCAACGGTATAATTAGCAAAATCTATTCCATACACAGAACCGATAACAGGAACCGAACCGCTTATTCCTAATTGATCTTGGGGACTGGTAATTTCCAGGAACGGAGGGTTTAAATTATCCAATAGTTTTTTAACATTCAGTAAACCATGACCGGTTCTAATATCAAAGCCAACAGGATATAAATCATCCGTAGCTGAAATTAAACGAGCTTTAACCTCTGCGGGACTCAAGCCCGGATGCAAAGATAAAAGTAATGCTGCGGCTCCCGTTACAAAAGCTGCGCTCATAGAAGTTCCATCCATCTGGAAATATTGATCGCCGGAGCTAAGTTTATAAGTGGAAAGTACTCTTTCCCCCAGCGCCACAAGGTCTAAATCTTCTCCATAACTGGAAAAAGTGGAAAGCTGCTTAGCAATATTGATTGAACCGACAGAAATCACGGTTGACAGTTTTGCAGGATAACTTAATCCCGGTCCAGCATCGTTTCCTGCTGAGGCAACTAAAACAACTCCTTTGCTATAAGCATATTCACAGGCATCAGCTATGATGGCAGAATAATTGGGATCACCCCAACTCATATTAATTATGTTACAGCCGTTATCTGTTGCATAAATAATAGCAGCTGAAACATCATCATCCTGTAAATAACCCTGATTATCAAGTGTTCTAAATCCAGCTCTAATAGGTAAAATACCTACATTCCAACAGACCCCAACAACTCCTATTCCGTTATTCCAACTGCGCCTGCAATGCTGAAACATGGGTTCCATGAAAATTTTCATCTTCATCATTATCCTGCTCTAAGAAGTCCCCTAAAGCATTACCTGCCATTTCAGACATCAGTAAAATCCATCACCAATCATCTATATAACCATTATGATCATCATCAATTCCGTTATCGGGAATTTCCTTGGTATTGATAGCAAGGTTTTGCCACAGGTCGGGATGGTGAATTAACATTCCTGAATCTACGATACCGATTTTAACATAATTACTGCCAACCGTATAATTCCAGGCGGCGGGAATGCTGCTGATATAATGATACTGTTGACCGTATAATGGATCGTTGGGAGTTGAGTGCAATTTTCTCAGATAATTGGGCTGAACATATTGAATACCCGGAAAACTTAATTGTTCCAAGACCTCAGCAGGAGGCACCTCAGAAACATTTGCCAGATAATATGTGGGTTGTTGCATACCCTTAATGGGCTTTATCTGCGTAACTCCTTTTTGGCTAAGAAAATTGTCAAAAGCAGATAATCCGGTTTGGGTTCCTTTAATTTCAACGGGAATAGTGGTTTTAAAAATAAGCTGACCAGGAGTAATTTCGGCAAAAACAAAAATACCCAAGCATAAAAACAGGAGAAGAAACCAGAATTTGCACAGCTTAAATATGCTCCAAAAGTTCTTCACTTTTCCCTCTATCTAAAATCTGTAAGTTACACCAAAAGAGTGAACATCGTTCAATTCACTATTGAAAGCACCGTAGCCATAATCCACAGAGATATTTTTATATTTCACTCCAAAGCCGGCACTAAAATCCTGAGCATCATAGCCCAAAAGATAACCACCTCTTAAAGTGAGCAATTGAAAGAGTTCACATTCTAAATTAACATTGCCTTTAAGGTCTTCGTCTAAGGTCTGAATTACCGAACCGCCTAAGATTAAATGCTGTTCTGCAACAGAAAATCCTTTGTTTATATCCAATTCAAAACAAACCGGCAATTTCACTCTTTCTTCATCCGTATGATTAGCAATTCCCAAATTTCTTCCTACCAAAGTTATTTTAGCATCTTTAACGGGAGGAAGCCAACAAAAACCAAGGTCCGTATGCAAAGCTAAACTGCTGGCAGTATTCAGTTTTTGGTATAAAATTCCCAAATTAGCTCCTGCATAAATAGAGGGCGTTACACGATGAGCATAATTTGCCGTAACATCAATATCCAAAGGATGATAATTACCGATTAAAAAACCCATATCGTCCCTGTTTTCAATTTCCCCATAATCCAAATTACGCATAGCTATCCCGAAATGGCTTTTTCGTTGAGCAAAAGAATAAGCAATCATATTTGCCTGGGTATCTGCCAGCCACATATTATGTGTAATGCCTAAAAGATGTTGATCATTCATACAAGAAGCTGCTGGTTGCAACAAAAAGGAACCCGGATTATCAATACTGAACACACCTCTTCCTGCTAAGGACAAAGATACAGGTCCGTAGGGAACATTCAAAAATTTATAGCCGTAAGTTCCGGCATTTTCATCAATGCCAGCAAAACACATTCCCCCAATCAGCATTATGCATAAGGTAATTACTGTATGTTTCATAATTTTACTCTCTCTTATATCATATTTTGAATGAAAATTCCTTTGTCATTCCTGAGCAAGCGGTAAACCAAACAAGTTCTGACAAAATATTCGCATTTATGTAGGGAAACTATATTATTTTTCAATAGCAAACTTGAGTCGCTTGCTGCTTGTTGAGGATTTAATAATAGCAATGTAAACCCCACTGCAAAGTTTATCTGCAGGAATATCAAAAATATCCAGGTTTTTAAGATATGCCTTAGCATAACCTTTTTGACGATAAACCAAGGTTCCACTAATATCAAAAATGCTTAGCTCCAATTCTGCATCGCGACTGGTCATAACATTAAGCTGTATTTTTTGTCGGTAAATGGATTTTAAGGGATTGGGGTAGATATATACCTGTCCCGGCACAAAAAGTTCATCGGTCTGATATTGATTAGGCAATTCCATTTTAGTATAAGAAGCACTGCGTCTTAAATTACCGTATTCGCAAATCCAATTGCAAGCAGGAGTTATCTGGGGCTTATTTTCAAGTTTATTTTTAAACAGCAAGCCATTATCGGTAGCACAATAAATATACCAATTATTATCAGAAGCTTGGGAAACAAAAGGTAAGGTTCTGCTGCGTTCAGCAAAAGAAACGGGATAACCTATTTTGGGACGGTAATTATGCTCCCAAATATTAAGCCGGTTATACTTAAAATTCCCTATTATTTCTGGACTGTTATCATTATCTATGTCCATAGCGTATATTCCTGCACTGATAAAATCCGTATGCGGTTCCGGATTTTGGGTTTCCGGATTCATCAATTTCCCGGAATAGTCAATAATGGCAAAATCGCTTTCACCTCCGATCAAGATATCCAAAGAACCATTGCCATCAACATCCGCAAAAGTTAGAGGAGCAACAAAACTGCTGTCCGATGCCCCAACAAGATTGTGCACATAAGGAAAACCATCTATAATATTTGCCCCTTGCAAACAATAAACACTATTAGGGCATTGAATAATCAAATTCTCCTTATCCGCTATTGGTGCCTTAAAAACCGCTACAATAATAGAATCAGCAGGAATAGGCAATTTTATTTCCTTTTTGTCGTAGTTGCTTAAATCAATCTCGCTCAGCCAATATTCACCTTCAGCATTTTGGTACACAACGGAAAGCTGATTATCATAATGGATCAGATTGGCAATAAATTTACCGCTATAATCTGCCAAAGAAGCTACCGTCATATCGGTTTTGTTATAAAGTTTAATGGCAAAGGCATTATTGTCGGCATTTATTTTTAGGGGCAGAGCCAGATTTTCTCCTATATCCACAGGATGACTTAACCAGCTATAAGCATTAGACCTGAAAGCATAATAATGTTCTGCACTATTTAATTTATATAAACAGCATACTTCATCTCTCTGCAGTGGCAGATAAATGCTTTCACCATCCCAAGTGTAATTGTAAGGTATATAAAAAGGCAATTGGATAGGATAGTTACTTAGCAATTCTTCATTTTTCCAGATATATATTTTGCCATTCGGCAGAGGAAAAAATAATTCATCTTTTCCCTCACCGTCAAAATCAATAGCACAAGCATTGATAGGATTGATTCCCTGATAAGAAGTAGTTAATCGCCAGCCAAAATTCACGGAAAAAGTCATTTGATTTCCGCTGCCAGAAATATCGGTTAGTTCTAAAGGAATCCCTCCATAATAGCTTTCCGAAGTAGGCAAGGAAAGCATTCCGTTATGATACTGATTACCGAAATAATTATTATTACCGGCTCGAAAACTGTCATAAGGGCTTCCCCATTTATAAATATTATAAGCAGCAGTATCCAGATGCTGAATTCCATCTGCTTCTTCTAAGTCAACACCTTTATGTAGCGCATTGGAATTTACATAATTCCGATCAAAATTAGCCGTGAAATTGGCATTAATTACATTTTCATCTATATGCCAGATAAGAATTCCCGATCCATCTACTTGAAAAGGACTGTTATCCGGAATCGGACCTCCCAATCCGGGAAGAAAAAAATCCCACTCACTGCCTAAATAGGTATTTTCCATAAAGTTGAAATAGGGTAATAGGGATTCGTCTTCAGGAGTTAAAGGATTATCTTCATAATAATCCTGCTCACCTGCAGGAAGAAGTTTGAAACTGTAACTGGGAAGGTTACTAAGAGGGTCTAAACTACCATCGGGATTTTGTTGTCGGTTTTCAATTAAAAAATATTCCGTAGTAGAAATTGGCACTTTGTAAAGACGGATTGCTTCCGGAGAATGATTGAGAAAATAGTCCACAGAGTTATTATCGCTATTCTGAAAGAGCACAAGGGGTGTTTCCCAACCTAAAAAATAACGGGACCAGGCACAAAGCTGAGCTGGAACATAACCACTTCCATTCCATAAACCAGTTCCCATTAAACCCCAGTTGCCAATTCCCTGGCTGATACCATTACTATCATCATTATCATATAAAGTAGGTAAACCTAATAAATGACCCAATTGATGAGCCAGCACTCCATACATACTAAAGAGGTAATTAGCAGCATTTTCTTCACCTGAGGAAGGAAAGTAATCCTGAAACTCATCTTCAGGCACTATAATAATGTTAGTTAAATAAATTCCGTCATCAGTCGGATAACCGGCATACAAATCATTTTCTGGATCAAAATACTTTTGCAGTTTCTTCCGTGTTAAAAAAGTGCTCCAGATTTCGTTGGGGCGGATAGAATTGATATCGGATTCCTGTCCGGTTCCGGAATGAAAAATAATGATACCTCCATATTGACTAAAATCAACTTCCTCATCTATTAAAGCCAAAATATCAGGTAAAATTTGAGGTAAATCTACATCTATATCATTATCTCCATCAGCTCCGTAAAAGGAAAGAGAATGAGGCATTGTCAACACTTGCGGAAAAATATAATAGTCCAGTTCATATTGTAAATGACTTGCTTCCAGAAAAAAATCCTTCAAATGAATCATCCAACGATTAAAAAAAACATCGTCGTGAACCAAATTATCAGGATATCCTGCTTGATCCCGAAAAGATACATCACTGAACTGCACCCTTAAAACCAGAATGTTATTAGGTAGATTTCTTTTGCCGGTTTTTAATGTTCCTTCCGCAAAAAATGATCCTTCCAAACGCGTGGCTTGCCAGGCAATAGGTGGATTTTTATACATTGGAACAGGAGGAACCAAAGCTGATAATGAACCAACAAAAACAATGGTTATCAGCAATGTTATCCGCTTCCAGATATGGCAAGGCATTTTAATCCTCCCCCAAAATAATATTATCGTTAAAATGAAAATTCCCTTGTCGTTCCTGCAAAAGCAGAAATCCAGACAAGTTCTGACAAAATAACTGCCATTTCCAATATAAAAATTATATAATATTGTGTAGCTAAAAAATCCGCTACCGAACTAATGCAAGTGGATAGCTTTATAGACCTTTTATGGTGCTTACATAAATAGTCAAGTAAAAAACGGCGAAAGTATATCGTCTTCTTTGGCAAGTGTATATTGCTTTCTCTTAAGATAACTGTATATCTTTAAAGATTTTTGCCAGCTAATATATCAGCTTCATTGCACTTGCAAATTTTGGCATATTCCTTCTGAGGAGTCCAGCCGCCATTCTTCTTTTTATTAGTAATAAGCTTAATCCTTTTTATTTCCGTATTGCATACAGGGCAGATTACTTTCCCTTCTGTGGAGTTATCATGCGCTACTTTAGCGGCAAAACTTTTTGCTTTTCCCATTTTTATCCTCTTTTAATTTGCTCTTTCTATATATTCACCCGTGCGGGTGTCAATTTTAATTTTATCTCCCGGTTCTACAAAGAAAGGAACCATTAAGCGTAAACCTGTTTCCGTATAGGCAACTTTACCACTTCCGGAAGCAGTGTTTCCTTTCAAATTGGGCTCGCATTCAGCTATTGTTTGAACCACAGTTGTTGGCAGTTCTATTCCCACAACTTTTCCATCAGCAGTTCCCGATACGATAACCTCCATATTTTCCGTAAGCAGATTTTCTTTATCTCCCAATAACGATGCCTCTATGTGCATCTGTTCATAGTTATCGCTATCCATCAGCACCAAAAAATCTCCATCTCTATATAAATATTCCTTTTTAGTGCGTTCAATACGAACTTCATTGAAGGTGTCACTTTCCCGAAAAGTATTTTCCAAAACCCTTCCCGTGCGTATATTTTTCAGCTTTGAACGCAGAAAAGCAGGTCCTTTACCTGGTTTTACATGGAGAAATTCTATCACCTCGTATAGGTCATCTTTGAATTCAATGACCATTCCGTTTCTAATATCAGCCATTGTAGCCATATTCGTTTCCTTATATTTCAATTAAAGAAGTCACGCTTTTGAAGATAGGGATTTTGGCAAGGAAATTTTTTTAGGAAGAATGAAGTCAGGAGTCATTTGCGCCTGGATAACTTCCTCCTTGGAAATAACTTTTGGGGCACATATGACTCATGACGACAGGTTGAGAGGGTTGAGATTTCATCAAAGCCCAGAGGGCGACATAATCATAGCGATGGTGGCATAAGCCCCTCGGGAAAAAGGTTGAGAAGGTTGAGAAGGTTTAGAAGATTGAGATTTCATCAAAGCCCGGAGAACACGACACAATGATAGCGATGGGTGCGTAAGCCCCTCGTAAAAAAGTAAGAAACAACCATCTATATTTTACCACTGTTCCCCGGAATAAATATCTTGAAAATCCCTTTCACTCACATTCTTCCCAGAGCTAATAAATCTTGATAGTTATTTGCTTGATATATAGTAAATTCTGTAACGACTTCGTAACACTTCCGTAACACTTCCGTTGTCTCGTTACGGAGTTGTTATATTACTTGGTTATAAAGAAGATGAAGCAAGCTGAAAAAAATAATAAATTAAAGGCGAAGCAGTTAACAGGGCGGTAAATGATAATTTTCTTCCCTTTTTGGTTAATCGGGATCGGTAACTCCATAATTAAATACTATTATTATAAAATTTTATTTTCTTATTGAAACGAAAATCCTGTATACCTGTCGTTCCTACAGAACTCTCTCTAAAGAAGGAGATATGTTGTTTTTATTCACTCTTTGCGCCGGGTTTAAAACCCTTCATTGGTATCTGTCGTTCCTACGGAACTCTTTCTGATACAAGGAGATATGTTGTTTTTGTCTGCTCTTTGCGCCGGGTTGAAACCCGTCGTTAATACCTGTCGTTCCTACGGAACTCTTTCTAAAAGAAGGAGATATGTTGTTTTTATTTGCTCTGTTCTCCGGGTTGAAACCCGTCGTTAATACCTGTCGTTCCTACAGAACTCTTTCTGAAAAAGGAGATATGTTGTTTTTATTCACTCTTTGCGCCGGGTTCAAAACCCTTCTATAATATCTGTCGTTCCTACGGAACTCTTTCTGTTACAAGGAGATATGTTGTTTTTATTTGCTCTTTGCACCGGGTTAAAACCCGTTGTTAGTATCTGTCGTTCCTACGGAGACTTTTTTGATACAAGGAGATATGTTGTTTTTGTCTGCTCTTTTCGCCGGGTTAAAACCCGTCGTTAATACCTGTCGTTTCTACGGAACTCTCTCTAAAAAAGAAGAAGATATGTTGTTTTTATTTACTCTTTGCACCGGGTTAAAACCCTCTATATTATCTGTCGTTCCTACGGAACTCTTTTTCTAAAGAAGGAGATATGTTGTTTTATCTGCTATTTGCACCGGGTTGAAATCCGTCGTTAATAGCTATCGTTTTTAAGGAACTGATACTTGAAATCTTGTAAATCTCTTTTATCCTGTTCATCCCTACTTATTATTCTCAAAGCTCTTAAGCTCTCTACCCCCTGCTAAAATAATCCTATTTATCCCATACTTATTATTCTCAAAGCTGTTTCGCTCTCTGCCCTCTGCCAAAATCATCCTATTCATCCCATACCTATTCTCATTTTTAATCTGCGTTGTCACGAAATCTGCGTGCTATTATCGTTAATTTTCTTGACAGCATAAGTCATTCATCAGAAAAGGAAAAGTTATGAAAATAAGCTCGGCATTTTTTTCTGTGAACTGAAACGCAACCGTAGACACACACCACAATTGTGTACGGTTGCCCTCGTATTCTCAAATGCAAGAGTTTTTATGCCTAGCACAAATTACATCACCAAGAATATCTAAATTTTGTAATTGAAATCAGTAAAAAATTCCCTGATAAATATACAATGAGTTTACTTTATGCCTGAAAAACAAACCTTCGTCAAATTGTGGATATATGGCTACCGGAAAAATTGAAAAGGTAGTCGAGTTTGACGGAAATTGAGGCATTATCTGCAGAGGATAAACTTGCTTTATCCGCAATAAGAACTTATTTATTGTAACACCGTTTGGAACCAATTGTAAAAATTGAACTTAAGAAAACGGTGATTAGTGCTCCCATTCAATTTATGAAGCGCTCCTAAAGAGGAAGAGCCAATTGAGGAGGTTACGCCTTTACCGATAAACCCGGAAAAGTCAAAACCAAAACGCACACCCAAGAACTGAATATTTGCGAGCTCTCATTTTTATTTGACAGAGGATTATCTGTTTAATCATAGTGAGATGCTGAATTCTGTTACAGAAGATACAAAGAATGCACTGGTAATGTGTATTTTTGATTTCTATTAGCGAAGTTGAAATTGTCACTATATTTATTTAGAAGCTCCTGTAAACAGAAGAGGCGAAAATTTCCTTTTACAGAATTCTGCACTTAAAAAAAATGGCTCAAAATGAGGGAAATTGTGGAGAGAGATATATAAACCTCTCTGTATAGTAAGCAAAGGAGGAGATATGTTTATCCTTGACGAAATACATTTGGATGTGGCAAAAGCCATAGCCGAAAAAAATCGTAAGAAAAAAAGTTGTGATCACTGTTACGACAGAGGTTGGATCGGTGTTAGTGAACAAAATTTGCTTGTTCTCTGTCCAAAATGTGTTGATAGAGAAAAGGCAATTGAGGAATGGAAAGAATATGTTTCTGAACATAAGGAATTGAAGGAGCACTTCAGTGAGCTCTTTGAAGAAAAAAAAGTGGAAAGCGAACAGGAAAATCCTCTTAAACAAAAGGAATTTGAGCGGACTAAAAACCATCCTGCCAATCCGCATAATTTTGTTCCTGGTCAACGCAGAAGTGGTCATCAAAAGAAAATTGGATAAGGTGTATGTATAAAACAATAGACCTGAAAGAAAGTCCCAGGCATCTGGAAAACCGCATTCGCGAATATTGGAATAAACACGATATGGTGCAAAAAAGTATTGATATTCGTGAAGGTATGCCACGCTTCATTTTTTATGAAGGACCCCCTACGGCAAATGGCAAACCGGGTATTCATCATATTATGGCAAGGACCTTGAAAGATGTTATCTGCCGTTATAAAACAATGAACGGCTTTCAGGTTAAACGCAAAGCCGGTTGGGATACTCATGGTTTGCCTGTGGAAATTGAAGTGGAAAAAATGCTCGGTCTGAAAGATAAGCGCGGTATAGAGGAATATGGAATTGAAAAATTCTGTCAAAAATGCCGGGAATCCGTTTTCAGCTATGAAAAGCTTTGGCGTGAAATGACAGAACTGATGGGCTATTGGATCGATCTGGATCACCCTTATGTAACTTTGCATAATAGTTATATAGAATCCGTTTGGTGGATTTTGCATAATTTTTTTTCCCGAAACCTCATTTATAAAGCATATAAAATTGTCCCTTATTGCCCCAGCTGTGGAACCCCTCTTTCTTCGCATGAAGTAGCTCAGGGTTATAAAGATATAGAAGACCCCTCCATTTATGTTAAGTTTAAAGCAACGGATGAAGAAAACACCTACTACTTGGCTTGGACAACTACTCCCTGGACTCTAATTTCCAATGTTGCCTTAGCTGTCCATCCTGAAGAGACCTACCTTAAAGTTGAATATCAGGGTCAAAATCTCATTTTAGCTAAAGCTCGCTTACAAGTGCTGGATGAAGAAACAAAGATTATTTCCGAAATGCAAGGCAGGGAACTGGAAGGTCGTTGCTATCAGCCCCTTTTTAATTTTGTAAGTGTTGATAAACCCGCTTGGTATATTTGTTTGGGTGACTATGTAACAATGAGTGAAGGAACCGGAATTGTGCATACAGCTCCTGCGTTTGGTCAGGATGATTATTCTTTAGCATTAAAATACGATTTGCCTTTTGTTCAACCGGTAGATAGCGAAGGTAAATTCACTGAAGCAGTAACTCCTTGGGCACATCAGTTTGTTAAAGATGCCGATAAAGATATTATTCGTCACTTGAAAGAAAGAGGCAACTTATTAAAAAGAGAACAGATAAAACATAGCTACCCCTTTTGCTGGAGATGTAAAAGTCCCCTTATTTATTATGCGCGTGAGAGTTGGTATATCAAAACCACGGCTTATAAAGAACAGCTAATAGAAAATAACCGCAAAATTATCTGGTATCCACCTTTTGTAGGAGAAAAACGCTTTGGTGACTGGTTGGAAAACAATGTGGATTGGGCTTTATCCCGTGACCGTTTTTGGGGCACACCCCTCAATATCTGGATTTGTGAAAAATGTGGAAAACTGCGTTCTCTTGGTTCTATTGAAGAATTGCGCAAAGAAGGCAAAATGACCTCCGGAAAAGATGTTCCGGAAGACCTTGATTTACACCGTCCCTATATTGATGAAGTTGTTCTTACCTGTTCCTGCGGAAACAAAATGTATCGCACTCCGGAAGTTATTGATTGCTGGTTTGATAGCGGTTCTATGCCTTTTGCTCAATGGCATTATCCTTTTGAAAATTATGAGAATTTTGAACCGGAACTTTTCCCCGCTGACATCATTTCGGAAGGAATAGACCAAACTCGCGGTTGGTTTTATTCAATGCTTGCCATTTCTACTTTGCTGAAAGGTGTTTCCAGTTATAAAAGTTGTTTGGTAAATGAACTGATTCTGGATAAAAATGGCAGAAAAATGAGTAAATCACACGGAAATGCAGTTGACCCTATTGAACTGATGCAAAATTATGGAGCGGATGCAATTCGCTGGTATCTTTTAGAGGTCTCCCCCCCTTGGGTTCCGACGCGTTTTGATGTAGATGGTGTTAAAGAAATTTTAGGTAAGTTCATTGGTACTTTAAAAAATGTTTATTCTTTCTTTGCCACTTATGCCAATATTGATGGTTTTGTGGCAATTAACTATCCTTATAATTGGGAGCGGGAAGTTGAAATAGACCGTTGGATTGTTTCCCGTTTGCATTCACTTATTATTACTGTTCGCCACTATTTTGAAAGTTATGATTTTACCAAAGCGGTTAGAGTGCTATTCAAAGTTTTGTTATTGACGAACTTTCAACTGGTATGTGCGAAGAAGTAGACGCCGTTTTTGGGCTTCAGCATTTTGACCAGGACAAAATGAATGCCTATAGAACCCTCTATCAAGTTCTTGTAGAAACCGCTAAACTTATTGCTCCTTTTGCTCCCTATCTGGCAGAAGAGCTCTTCTTAAATCTGGAAGCAGGCGAAAGTGTCCATCTGGAATTGTATCCTGAAGCAAATAAGACCTATATAGATACCAAACTGGAAAAGAAAATGCAGACCGTTATAGATATTGTTTCTTTAGGTAGAGCTGCCAGAAATGAATGCCAGATAAAAGTGCGTCAACCCTTAAACGAAATGTTTGTTCCCACCAAAGTGAAAGATGATTTGGCAGATATGATAGACCTCGTAAAAGAAGAAGTTAATATTCGTAATATCACTTTTGTAAGCGAACATGATGGCTTTGTGCACTACGAATTGAAGCCCGATTTCAAACTGCTGGGTCCTAAATACGGTAAAAAAGTACAAATTATTAACGCTCTTTTGCTTCAAACCCCAGCAGAAAATGTCTTGCAGGCATTTAATACGACCGGTTCTTATACCTTAGAAATTGAAGGTGAAACTATCCATCTCTTACCGGAAGAAATTAGTGTAACCATTATTCCCCGTGAAGGTTATGTATTTGCCAATGCGAAAGACCTCTTTGTAGCTTTAGATACTACCTTAACGGAAGAACTCTTAAACGAGGGCTATGCGCGTGAATTGATCAATAAAATCCAATTTACCCGCAAAGAAATGAATTTGGACATTATGGATAATATTATTGTAAAGCTGGTAGTCCCGGAAGCAATCGCCAAAGCAATTCAGGTGCACCAGAATTATATCTTAACTGAAACTCTTGGAAAAGAACTGGTTTTTCTGGAAAAACCAATGGCAAATATGCAATGTCTGGATATCAATGGCAACAAAATTCACTTGGGTATTGAAAAAGCTGTCTAATAAGGGTTAGGAGGCAGTCATTAATAAATATTGTATCAATTGCGGAAACCCTATCCCGGAGAAGGCAAAATTCTGCCCCGTCTGCGGAGAAAAGCAAATCCAGGAACAGGATAAGCCCCAGCTAACAGAAACCAAAAAAGAAAAAGCACAAAAATCTGCAGAAGCAATTTCCCACAGAAATTCTCATTTACTCAAGAATCCTGGTAGCACTTTCAGGGATTATACCATAATTAGAATGCTGAATAAAGATGCTGAGGGCATAAAATACATTGTGGAAAAGGAAGGCAGGGAATTTCTGCTGAAAATATTCTATAAAACAAGCTTAAGCAACATAGAAAATATTTTTTCTCTCCAGCAACGCCTCCAAGAACTAAATAAACTGGAAAATAAACATCTTCCTAAAGTTACTGAAATTGATCCGCATTTTGATCCTCCTTATATGGTAGTGGAATTTATTCATGGTATTTCTCTTGCAAACCTTAAAACCCATAATCCGAAAAAATTGACTGAGGACTTTATCCGCTTAGTAGCGATCCAAATTGTAAATACAGCGATTAGTTTACATCAACATCAACTTACGCTCAGTCAACTGGCTTTAACCAATATAATGATAAATGATAATAACGAGGGAATAATTCTTTCTTCTGCCATCACCTGGGAGGAAAGAGATGAACGGGAAGAAATATTTTCTATTGCCATTATTTTAGCTCAGGCATTATCCCAACACGATTTCTATAAAACATTATACCGTCAGGAGCGCTTATCCACCCAAAAATTTGAATATATATACGGAGTAAGCGTTCCCCTCAATAAAATCCTTGCCGAATGTTTGCACCGCAATATTTTACAGCGTTATCGTAACCTAAATGATTTACTGAATGCCTTAATCAATCTGCCTCCTGTTACGGAATGTGAGATTTGGACAGAGCCAGAAAAGGCACTACCGGATAAATTGGAAGACCTTAGCAAAAAAGATATTCCTAAAATCAGAATTGAACTCCCTTTCTGGATACTGATTGCACTTATCATCATAGTTATTGTAATGTTGCTAACTACCAATATTTTCAGTGTTCTCTTTGGCAGCAAGGGAGAAAAATTAACTTATTCCTCCTGGCTTATGCCTGATACGGAATCGGACACTGTAAATAATTCTGTTCCCGTTGCTGAATTACCTCGCGAAAAACCAACCCAAACAGCTTATGGTGAATTGAAAACCGGTACTCCCACCCCCAGAGAGGATTTTCGTAAGCAGCTCCCTGTTCCCAGAATCACAACTGTTAATCCTCCACCTGTAGCTCCCAAACCTCGTCCTCCCCAAAATATGGTTCTTATTGAAGCAAATACTTTAGGTTTTGGACGCCTGCGGGATAATCTCAATCCTAATGTATCCTTATCCTCTTTTTATATTGACAAATATGAAGTTACTCAGGCAGAATGGAATATTTATATGAAACCCGCAAATTGTTCCACATTTGGAGAAAATTTACCTGTAGATAACATCAGCTGGTTTGATATTGCTATTTATTGCAATGGCAGAAGTGAAGCTGAGGGCTTAACCCCTGCATATAAAATTAGAGGAGTCGGGGCTTCCAGAGTCGTAACTTGTGATTTTAAAGCGAACGGCTACCGTCTCCCTACTGAAGCAGAATGGGAAATGGCAGCTAAAGCAGGAAAACTATATAATTACAGCGGCTCAGATGACCCTGATGAAATCTCCTGGAATAGAGATAACAGCGGCGGCAAAATTCATACCCCAGGAACTAAAAAACCAAACGATTATGGTATTTACGATATGACCGGAAATGTATCAGAATGGGTTTGGGATTGGTATGATGCAAATTATATCCGTTCCCTGCCTACTTTTATCAATCCTACAGGTCCCGAAACAGGAACCCTGAAAGTTATCCGCGGTGGAAGTGTTGCGAATGGTGAAGGTAGAAATCTAAATATTATGTGGAGAGAAAAAGGAGACCCCAATCGCGGATATCAATATGTCGGCTTTCGCTTAGTGCGCAGCAATTGAAATTATTTATTTTTGTTTTGACTTACAATTTTGCCACTACCCTCTCAGTAACCACATCCCTAAAATTGCACACATTTTCAAACGAATTATAATTGGTCCCCTAACTTCAAAATTGTGAGTTAAAATATGAATCTTACACCCTTGCAACCGAGCTGTAACAATTCTTCAAATTCCACAATCGTGAAAAATATTTTTCAATTTGAAAATTATTCAAATAGTGGCGTTTGTTTAACTCAACCGAGCTTCAATCTTGAAGTTGAAATAGCGAATGTCCTGTTGCAAATTATAATCTGCAATCTGCTGAACTTACGGCAAAACGAAACTTGTTTGATTACAATTTTATGCCCTCTAAATAACCCTCAATTGCAAACACTTACAACCACACTGCAACTGTTTCGTTAGTTTCAGGTGGTTGGTGAGTTAAAACAATAAATCTGCGTAATCTGGCGAAAGCTTCACGACCCCTCAATTCCACAATCGTGAAATTTATTCTCAAACATCAGCAGGTTCGGATTGGAATTGTTCAGATATTTACTTCAGGGAATTTTGTTTTAACTCTAAACCGAGCTTCAGCTTTGAAAGTTAGTATAAAAAATATTTCTTACTGTTAGTGCGTCTACATCTTGCTGCCATAAAGATGGTTTATAAACATCACCACCCAAATTGTGAGTTAAAAGAAGAAAGACTTTGAGACCAAATAACAAGCGTAGGAACGACACACAGGGTTTCAAGGTGAAAAGCAGAAGATAACTCCCCCCTACATGTTTTGACTTTTTTCGGCTGCCCTATCTGTAACCTAAGTTAACACTAACAACCGAACTATTACTGAGCTCAAACCTCAAAATTGTATTCAAGACCTGGGTATGGTTAGCTTCATTCGCAATCGTGATTTTTCACATTTCAGTTGGTTTACTTGTTCTCTCCATTTTGTTTAACTCAAACCCCTTCGTTTGACAGTTAAAGATATTTTCCTATTTTACATCTTTGCAACCACAATCGTTTAGAGTCAAAACATCACCACCTTTTCCTCTTAAAAAAAGCTCCCTTCCCTTTTCTCCAAATATTAGAATTGTCGTTTATAGGATAATGAACATCAATGGAAGTTGAAATAATATCCTCTAAACTGAGTAAAAAAAATACAAAAAAATAGTCTTTCAAAAATTGCTTGAAAATTTGGTTATATTGTCTTAAATGAAAGGTTGGATACAAATTTCTATGTTGTATTCAGCCAGTGTCCTACTGCATATAAGTCTTCATTGTTAATTTTAAAAACTAAAGAAAGTTCTTTTTTCGTGAATTATGGCTTTGCGGTGTTCCTCATAGGGATAAAATATCAAACACGCATAAACGAAACATGCACTTTGGTGTCTTCCAATTCTATATTTATTCTTTAACCTAAAACTTCAATCCTCGTAAAGCAATGGTAAATTGCCTATCGTACGAAATGAAAAACTAATTCTTCAAAAAAACAATAGCATTATTACTCAAAACAACTATTACGGGTTTAAGTTCTTATGGAAAATATTACTCAATACGCTAAACCGCAATCTTATGAACTTTTTGCACTCTTTTTGTAACAATCATCACATTATTACTACAACCAGTGACAAAAGGACAATCAATTATTCCCTTTTAGGTAATATCGATTCCTATTCCTGCCGATTAAGACAATCTTATAGCTTTAAAACAAAGGGATAAATGCCTATCGTTTAACCAATAAACTAACTGCTGGTCAAAACATCTGATACGAGTTGCTTGTTATGAAGAAATTGTTAATTATGAAATGCTAGCACTGGTTATATCCGGCATTTGCACAAACAGATATAACTATTGGAACAGCAACATCCACAGGTCGTTATCCTATTCAATGACTATTATTGTTATTCCCGTCCCAGTGTATTTATTTAGAAGTGAAATAATTTATATTCATATTAAATGGTATCGCGTGGTGCCGATCTAATGCTTTGACCATTGTCTTACAGTTCCAATGCTTTTTACTGGAATACCGATACCTGATGAAACCTTGCAAATTGATCTTGTGGAAATCGGGATGGTATGAAGTTGATATCATTTTAACTATACCGGCGGCTATCCTAATTTTTGCTATACTACTACACTAACCTCATCATACCTGACTGCTACTACAATAATCGTTGCCGTTTAGGAACGATTCTTATCCTCCTGCCTTGCTGGAAGATATATCTACCGCCCCAATATTAAATTTGGACAACATCTGATCTTCCGTACCTAATCCTGCAGTATTAGTTGGCCCCTAATGGTTGGGCTTTACTAATTGATATTCTATCCTGGCATAGATGGTGGCGGATTATCCTTCATCTTATGATGTTTATTTTAGATACCACTAGATGGACCACTTTAGTTAGTCATAACCAAATGGCAACTACTTATGCTCCTACTTTAACACCGGCAATACATATTACTGGCGAAAGTTGATACCTTACAATGCCAAGTTTTGGCACTACAACAGGATTGTAACCTGGAGTTTCAAAACACCAACTGCTATCAAATAGCAGAGAGCTTTGAAAATACAACTTTCCCGCCTGCGGAGTTGGGCAAATGGTCCACCGAATTGGACTCGTTCTACAACCTAAGAAACATGGAACTGCCTCCGCTTACAAATCTGGTTCAACTTCCACACAGTATATTCTGTCCACCCCTAAAGTAACGATAACTGAAACAAGTACCTTAAACATCTGGTCATATTGCAGTGGAACAACAGGAACTTTGCAAATTGTCTATTCTCCGGATAGAACTACCTGGACTCAAATTGGTAGTAATATAACCTATGCGGTAGCAAGTACTTGGTATAATTCTGTTATTGATTTAAGCTCACTCGCAGGTAATAATTACTATCTTGCTTTACGAACCGGTTTACAGTCAGTAAGTTTTTATGTTGATCTGGCCTTTGGTCCGGAATTTACTCATGAAGCACCAGGTCCCGCAACTCTTATTTCTCCTTCAAATAACAGTTGGGTCCTTCCTGGAAATGTAACCCTTTCCTGGAATTCCCCTTTAACTGGTGGAATTCCTGAAACTTATGATGTATATTTCGGAGCTACATCCGATCCTCCTCTGGTAAGTAGTAATCAAGCAACAACCACTTATGATGTAACTGTTAATGAAGCAACCACTTATTACTGGAAAATTGTTCCTGGTAATATATATGGAGATGCTACCGACTGTCCTATTTGGAGTTTTAAAACCCCAACTGCTACTCAACTGGCAGAGAGCTTTGAAAATACATCTTTCCCGCCTGCGGGTTGGGCAAATCCAGGAACCTGGAGTCGATCAACATCCTATAAGAAACATGGAACTGCTTCCGCTTACAAATATGGTTCAACTTCCACACAGTATATTCTGTCCACCCCTAAAGTAACGATAACTGAAACAAGTACTTTAGACCTCTGGACTTTATGTTCTTCTACATCCGGAACTCTGCAAATTGTCTATTCTCCGGATAGAACTACTTGGGCTCAGATTGGCAGCAATATTACTCATACAGCAACCTATACCTGGTATAATACGATTGTGGACTTAAGTTCTCTTTGCAGGCAATAACTATTACATAGAATCAGAACCGGTTTACAATCAGCAAGTTACTATGTTGATCTGGTCTTTGATGCTGAATTTACTCCCGAAACACCGGAGCACCTTCTGGTGTTCCTGCAGACCTGGCAACCGATGTAAATGAATTTTACCTTTACTTGGACTGCTCCTACAACAGGTGGTGTGCCTGCCGGTTACAAACTCTATTGTGATACCAATAATCACCTGTTACAATGTTAGCTGATGTTACATCGCTTACTACTACTCTTACAACTCCACTGGATTACAGCACAACCTATTATTGGACAGTTTCAAGCTTATAACGGTGCCGGCGAGAGTCCTACAGCTACAGTAAGAAGCTTTACAACCAGAGACGATCCTACTATTTATACTTTACCCTGGCTGGAAGATTTCGGAACAACAGGAACAACTTTCCTACGAATTGGTTTCGGGGAACCGGTTTATTGGCAGATCCGACTACAATTACTTCCAGTACATCATATTGGATTCAAGATAACTGGTTAAATGATACAACGGTAAGCCCTGTAAACTTTGCAGCAAAAATGAATATTTATGGCACAAACAGGTCTGGCTGGTTGATTACGCCTCTGTTCAAATTCCCGATACAGGTTATCAGCTGGACTTGGATATCGGATTAACTGACTATGGATATTATGCTCCTGCTGATGCTCCGACTGATGATAGATTCATTATACTAATCGGCGATGGAAGTAGCTGGTCTACGGCTAATATTGTTAAGAATGGAATAATACCGGTTCACCCTATGTTTATGATAATATACCTTATACCGGTGGTATATAACAATTTCTTTGGATGATTATACCGGTATTAAATATATTGCCTTTTATGGAGAATCTATTGCCAGTGGCGGAGATAATGATTTCTTCGTAGATAATGTAATGATTCGTCAAACTCCTGCAGGTGCACCTGATCATGTTACTTTAGTAAGTCCTGCAAATGGAGCTACCTATATAGACCCCAAAAATGCAGAAGTCAATTGGACTCCTGCTATAACCGGTGGAAATCCTGCCTATTATGAAGTTTTAGTAGGAGAAAATCCCTTTAATCCGGAAGAAGGTTATTTTGGTGAATATTCTTTTGAGACAGCAAATACCAGCTTAAATCTTTCCGAGCAGGATATTATATTGCCATTTGGCAGTACCTGGTATTGGGCTGTTTTACCTTACAATGCAGATGGATTGTGTCCGGATCCTTTAGCGCATGAATTTATGGTTTGGAGTTTTACTATTGCGCCTGATCCTACTATAACATCTCTTCCCTACATAGAATACTTTGATGAAGTAACCGAACCTGCTTTACCTTGGGGATGGAATGCCTATATTAATTCAACTTCCACTTCTGCTTATGTTCGCACTTACAGTAGTACTACTTATGCCCAAAGCCCGCCTAATAGTGTTCAACTATCCAATAGCTCAGATACTAATGCTGATTTGAGGTTGATCTCTCCTCCGATTGATCTCTCTGCCAGGTCTATAAATAGAATAAAACTAAAATTCTATGCCCGTAGCAGCACTGCAGGTTACCCGATCCTGATCGGAACAGTTAGTGCAAAAGATTCTACTGGTATCTTTACCCAGATTACCTCTATTAATCTTACTGCTACTAAAACGGAATATGTAATCTCACTTCAGGATTATGTGGGAACCGATCAGTATATTTGTTTCAAACATGGCTTGGGAGGAAGTTACCGTTCTCTTTATATTGACGATGTTAAATTTATTGAACTAATACCAGCGGACTTGGCTGCTACTTCAATTAGCGGACCTACCTTTATTCAAGCGGGTAATAGTTATGATTATAGTATTAGTGTGTTCAATGAAGGAACTGCCGAACAAAACTCTTATACGGTGAATTTGAAAACCGGAACCGAAACTTTGGCTACCTTAAATGTCAATGCACCTCTTGCCAGTGGAGCTACTGCTCAGCATACTCTTTCCTGGATTCCGGCTGATGGAGGTGTTTATCCTCTTTACGGAGAAGTGGTTTTAACCGGGGACGGTAATCCTTCTAATAATTCTTCCAATATTATTTCTGCCTATGTAGTTGATCCTACAATGACCATTATTCCTGTGGGTGACGATGCCAGCACGACAACCGGTAATTATCTGCCTTTGAATATGTATTATAAGAATAGTGTAACCGAAGAGCTCTATTTCACGGATGAAATGCATCTGCAAACCGGTATTATTACTGCTATTGTCTATAAGAATAATTTTGTGGAAACACTACTTGATAAGTCGGTAAAAATCTGGATGGCGCATACTGATTCTACCTCCCTTGTGAATGGTTGGTTACCGAGTGCGAATTATACTCTTGTATTTGATGGAACGGTTACCTTCCCGAATGGAATTAACGAAGTTGTTATTCCTTTGGATACACCTTTCAATTTCACGGGTGGAGTTCTTGCTACACGAGTGAATCGTCCGATGGATACTTATTGCAGTTTCAAGTGACAAATTCTACTTGCGCAACTACTGGCGAACATACCAATCGCCTCCGATATTTACAAAGCGACTTTGAAACTTTATAACCTCTGGCACCTTCTGCAGCTGGAACTGCTACCGGTTATGTCCCCAACACCATCTTTGGCTGTCCAGAAATGCGGTTACGATGGCAACAAGAAAAGCTGAAGGTTATGTGCGCGATTCCGTTACTAACCAACCAATTGAGGTGCCGCCATAACTTTAACTGAGCAGCATACCGCTTCACCGATGCGGAATGGTTTCACCATTACGGTTTCTGGAACAATACAAACTGCATTTAACCGCCCTCAAAAACATAAGCACATAGCCAGACCGTAACCAATATCGTTCTCGCCACGCAAACCACTGTAACTCGTGAATCAATTAGTACCTTTGCCCCGGGTAACAGTTAGTGGTTCAGCATTGCCACCGATTATCCTTACCGGTTTGGCGTTTGTACAACGTTAAATTTCCGGAACCGAGAACTACGAAACAACGGTTTGAACAGGTGTTTTCAACATCATAATGTTTTGGCAGTGCAGATACATTAAGCTATGCTTTAACTGTTGAGAAAGAAGGTTATCAAACCATATTAGTGCCTCAAATGCTACAACCAATGTGAATGTAGAACTATTGAATTGACGGAATACAATGGATGACCGTATAACCTGTTGCTACTCATCTCCAGAAACAATGTTTCTCTTACTTGGGAACCTGCTGAGCACTAATTACTATTTTTTAGTATTCTCTTTTAATGATAATGGTGGTTGGGTTAGCAGGATAGTGAGATTGGTACGTAGTCATTATAACTATTTCTGGGATTTTGAAGAAAATAACGGTGGCTTTACAGAAACCCATAACAATACTCCAGGATGGGAATACGGAACATCTACTTATGCCGGAGCACATAGTGGAACTAAGATTTGGGCTACAGGTCTGGATACAAATTATGGATACGATGCTATATATGACCTTATTTCACCCCAGACCAATCCTCTGTCTCCCGGTTCCTATCTCACTTTCTGGCATAGATACTATTTTGAAGGAACCACAATTTTTTTTGATGGTGGCTTTGTCCAAATTTCTACTGACGGAGGAACTAACTGGAATACTATTACTCCGGTGGGAGGATATCCTTGTATCTCATCAAGTGGTATAGGAACGATACCCATTTATGGTGGACAGCAACTTACCTGGACTCAAGCCAGTTTTGACCTTTCCGCTTATGCCAATCAGCGGGTAAAGATAAAGTGGGCGTTTAGATCTGATTATTCCTTAAGCTATCAGGGTTGGTTTATTGATGATGTGTTTATCGGAGTACCCACTAAAGGTATAGCTGACAATCTATTAACAGCTCGGAGTTCTGGGGATCGTTCATTCCAGAATTATAGTGTCTATCGTTTTCCCATTGCTGATGAAGGAACTCCGGCAAACTGGAATCTAATACAAACTGGAGTAACCGATACTACCTATCTGGATACAACCTTTGGAACTCAACCTGGTGGAAAATATAAGTGGGCTGTAATAGCTAATTATAGTGGCTCTCTTCAGTCCAATGCTATTATTTCTAATCACTTAGGAAAACTTGCCAAACCTCAAAATGTGGTCGCTACCAAGGTTGGAACTACAGTTCAACTTTCCTGGACTGCCGATCCTGGTGCTGATTATTATGTAATCTATGCTGCCAGTGATCCTTATGGTACATTTACGGTTCTTGATTACGAAAATACAACCTCCTACACTATATCAGCTCCATTAGCAAAACAGTTCTTCAAAATCGCCTCTGCAGACGGGACTATGCCTATTGCTAAGGAAATAGAACCCCCTGCTAAAAGTAAAAAGTAAAGCACAGGAAGGCTGACATTCCTGTCAACCTCTCCCTGAACATTGATGTCCCCGTCAAAATAAACGACGGGGACATCTCTTCTTCTACTTGTTTTGACTTACAATTTTGCCCGGGAAACCACAACCCGATGCTTGTTTTGACTTACAATTTTCACTTGCCCTCCAGGCACACACATCCCACAAACATTTTCACTTGCAACTGAGTTATAACTGTTTTCCGAATTAAAAAATTGTGAGTTAAAACAAGAACCCCGCACACTTACAACCGAGCTACAACAAACTTACGAATACCACGGTCACGGAAAAAATATATATTCAGCCGCTCCAGCAATGTGGGGTAGGAATTGTTCAGAAATAGTGGCTTCGGGGGGTACTTTTGTTTTAACTCTAAACCGAGCTTCAGCTATGAAAGTTGAAGGCAACGAATAACATTTCCTGTTTCGTCAGAATCTCGTTGCAAACATAGAAAGGGTCGGTTTAGAGTCAAAACTTCACCGCCTCAAAATCTCGTTCTTTCGTTTTAACTCTAAACCGAGCTTCAGCTTTGAAAGTAGAAGGAAATGAACAAAATTTCCTGTTGCCTCAAAATTTCGTTTCAACCACAAAAGGGTCGGTTTAGAGTCAAAACCTACCCCGATGCTTGTTTTGACTCAATTTACACAGCCATCACGGAAACCACAACCCCTTATTTGTGCACACTTACAACTATCTTTCAACTGGTCTCCAAACTTCAAAATTGAAGCAAAACAAGAACCCGCACATTTACAACCGAGCTATACCTAATTGAATTTCACGGTCAGGGGAAAAACAAGAAGCACACTTACAACCGGAGCTACAACAAACTCACGACTACACGGTCACGGAAAAATATATATTCAGCCGCCTCAGAAACAAGGTGAATTGTTCGGAATTTGTAGGCCGGGGGTACTTTTGTTTTAACTAAACCGAGCTTCAGCTTGGAAAGTAGAAGCAGAGAACAAAATTTCCTGCCGCGTCAGCAGTTCACAAACGATGCTTGTTTTGACTTACAATTTTCATCGCTCTCCAGAAAACCACTTCCCTCTCATTATTTCACTCAAAATCGAATTGCATCTCAAATGAATTCAAAAATTGAAAGGAAACAGTCCCCGTACACCGGCAAATCGAAGCCGGCGGCCAAAACAATGTTCTACGGTCGCAAGCGGAAAAATATATAAATCAGTGTCCTCGAAATGGTGGTAGTGGACCACTGGAAAGAGCGGTTCTGGGGCTTTTAGCCATCCTTAAACCGAGCTTCAGTTTAGGCAGAAGACAATGAACAACATTTCGCGTTACCTCTTCATAATCCTTTACGTAAACACAGAAGTGTCGGTTTAGAGTCAAAACTTCACCGCGGCAAATCCCGATTTTGTTTTAACTCTAAACCGAGCTTCAGCTGAAAGTAGAAGACAGTAATTATTTCTTGTTACCTCATAATCTCTGCAACCACAAAAGGGTCGACAAACAAACTTATCGCCTGTATATAGTTGCAACAGTGTTTGTTTTGACTTCTTACAATTTTGCCACAACCATCACAGAAACGTACAACCTGATAAGCTGTTTTAATTTTTATAAGCACTTTGCCACAACCATTCACAGAAATCACAACCCGATGTTTGTTTTGACTTACAATTTTGCTACAGCCATCACGCAAACCACAACCCACAAACTGTAAACACTGTCAACCGAACTATATTTTGGTCAATTCATTTCAAAAATTGTGAGTTAAAACAAGAACCCGCACATTTACAACCGAGCTACAACAAACTCACGAATTCCACGATCACGGAAATAAGAAAGCAAGCACACTTGCAACTTGTTTACAACGAACTCATGATCACGGTCACGGAAAAAATGGCAGAACCAGCCACCGAAATGGGGTAGGAATATGCCGGAAATAGTGACTTCGGGGGTGTTTCTTGTTTTAACCTCAAACCGAGCTTCAGCTTTGAAAGAAGGCAGCAACAAAATTTCCGTTACCGCCATATAGTTGCAAAAACACAGAAGTGTCGGTTTAGAAACAAACTCCACCCCTCAAAATATAGTTGCAACCACAAAGGTCGGTTTAGAGTCTAAAACTTCATCAAAACTCCCCGAAACTTTGTTTTTTTGCTTGGACATAAATTCAGAATTATTAAAATTGATACAGATAATGAAATCACATAGAAATTGGGGTAATATTCTTAAAACTGGTAAGTTAAGAAGAATGTATACAAAATGTTACTTACGCTAACTTTGCCAGACGGAAAATTTTGGATTATATTGTTATAAGAAGAAGAAGAAAACGGTTGAATACGAAATTTCTATGTTGTATTTAGCCGATAGAGATATAAGTTCTCGCTACCGAAAGGATAGTAAAAAGATAAAAACTGCTTAGGTAGTGACGAACTATCAGCCAAGGAACGATAGGATGTCGTTCTTCCGTAGCAAAGGAGTTTAGATGAATTTGTGGATGTGCCCAAAGCAGAAGAACCCTAAAACAGTAAAAAGCCGAAAAGGGAAGAACTATGCACTTTGGTGTCTATCCAATTCTTTATTTATTTTTTTTAACCCTTCAAAATCAGTCCTCCAGAAAAGCAGATTAAATTCCCCCACCACTTCAGGAACTATCAATCAGGATAAGTGCCCTGCAAGGCAAAAAAACAATAGCAATTTTTCTCAAAAGCCATACAAGCATAACGGGAATTTAATCATTTTTTCGGAAATACGCAATGCGCTTAAAACAGGAAAACGCAATCTTACGAACTTGTTGCACTCTTTTTGTAACCA
>JAXGIH010000014.1:0-26753 GCA_040770845.1 Cloacimonas sp. (SeqCode) | reverse complement strand
CGTGGAAGCTATTAGTTCCCAAGAACCTTCAGGTGAATTAGCAGTATAGATATCATAACCTGTAGCCCCTGAACATTCATTCCAGCTGAGAAGGCAGAGGTTATCCCCAATTTGGGTAATTTGCACCTGTGGTGGATCAATAATTAGAGGACCCACATAAAGGTTATTGATCATAAAATCGTTATCGGCATTAGAAATTGTAGAGCCGGCAAAAAAGGCAATTCTTTTATGTCCGGTTAAACCGTTTAAGGGAATACAAACCCTTTCTCCCCAAGGGCTAATATTATTTAACACATAAGGAGAACCGCTATTATTCCATTCGCGCATAATATTGGCTGTGCTCCAGGTGTAGCCATCGGAAATTAAAACGGCAAAACGATCATCAATACCGGTTGTATCCGGAGGAGTTCCATTCGGGGGTTGATTATATTTCAGCAATGCCAAATCAAAGTAAAGATAATCACTATCCTCATTAAACAGAAATTGAGGTGTGATCAGCCATCCGTTTACATTGCCCCAAATATTGATTCTGGCGGCTTTATCCGTTCCGGAAATATTAAGCCAGTCATCCTGTTCCCATAAAGAACTACCTCCAAGCTGGATAGGGTCAACAAGATCACCTCCTCTGCGTAACCAGTTGGAATTTGGGGGAAAAGAAGTCCCGTCAAAATTCTCCGTCCAGGGATAAGTCATTATTGAAGGGTCTGGAATAGTAGTAAAACTCCAGGTAGGACAAGCAACCGCATTACCAAAACTATTACGGGGGATAACTCTCCAGTAGTAAGTTGTACTATATTCCAGACGCACAGGTAAATAGGTAGTGGAGGTAGTTACCTGATTATTTACAATGTATGTTAGCGGATCGGTTTTATACAAGGAAACAAGATAATCGTCCGGATTACCTCCTCCGCTGGTCCATTTCAGGGTTGTAGTTATCTCCACTCCCGTAGCCAAATTTGCCGGAATAGGATTAACTGCCGGATTGGGCTCTGATGTAGCAGGTGATATAAACCAGACATTAGGTCTTTGTTTTATTCTGGTACCGGAACTGGTTGGGAAAGAAGGATTGTTATATTTATAGGCGGCTCTATTGTCATCAGTGGAAGTATAAGCGAATTTCGGATAGGGGCTTTGAGAAGAGCCGTCTCTATTTTCCCAGAGAATTTCAATTCCATTGGGTACAGGGCTCCCGCCGTTATAAGTATAAGAATAGGGTGTCGTTAGCTGAATAAAAACCCAACCGGGACTTGTCCAGGAAATAGTTCCCTGATAAGCAACCGGATAAGAGGAGGGATTAATATATTGAGGATTGGAAGGATAATTTTCGTCATAAAACTCGCGGATATAAATCCGTTGGTCGTTGGTAATATAATTATCAAGGGTGTTAGAAACGAGCTGAAAACCGATTTTGGTTATTTGTACGGTTCCCGTCATTCCGGCAGCTAATAATTCATCCGCCGTGAAAAAGAACCTGCTCCAGCTATAGTTATTACCGCCATAAAAAGGAACATAATACTGATTACTTGTCCCAGTGCCAATAATGTAATCTCCTGCTGTGAGAACAGACAGAGAAAACAGCAGCATAGTTAGAATTAGATACTTGGGCATTTTTTTACTCCTTATTTGAGCATCGTGATTTTGCGGGTGTCTATGGTTTTTCCAGTTTTCATTTTCACCAGATAAATTCCGCTGCTTAAGGTTTTGCCTTTATCGTCTTTACCGTCCCAAACAATACTATGGTTACCCGCAAGCAGATTATCGGAAAGCAGGGTTTTAATTTTTTGTCCCTTTAGGTTATAGATAGCTATTTCCACTTTATCCGATTTTGCCAAAGTAAAAGCAATTGTCGTTGTGGGATTAAATGGATTCGGATAGTTTGTTTGAAGTTTGCTTTGCACAATCGGCAGTTCATTTTCGTTAATGGAAGTGGGATAAACCTCAAACCAGTCCATTAAATCGGCAAATAGTTCTTCTCTTTGAGCAGGATTATTCAGCTGGGAAAAATCAAAGGAAAAGTAAAAAGTCCTAAATATAGGTGTTTGCACAGCAGTAGCACAAACCCCGTGATATAAATAAGCATGACCTTCTACAGGTCCGTCTTCAAACACAAAAGCATTCATCGCTCCGATTTCAGGATAGGGAACAAGGTCTGCATACCAATCCGGAACTTCATCATAGGCAAAAATACAATCCGGGCTATTGGCATAAACACTGTATTCTGTGCCGATAGTTCCCACAGGAGAATAAGTTGTGCACATAATTGTGCCTGATTGATAGCTGAAAACATCAGGTCCTGCTAAACCATTAGTTCCGCCTCCACCACCTGTAGAAACAGCAAAAGTTCGGAAATAACCATTTAGCAATTGCTTCATAGGATGGGAATTAGGAGTACCCGATTGGCTGAAAGCAAAGCCATCGGAGGAGAAAAACAGGTTTTTAGGATTATCTATAGTGCCGGAATTCAGAAAGTCCATCAATTTCTGTGATAAATACAAGGTAGCAGGACTTGCTGTGCCTGTGCAGGCATAAGCCAGAATAGTAGAATAGACATTCGGAATTGTATATTCGGCAAATTCTTCCCAATCATAAATGTCGTAGGCAATATTGGCATTATTGAGTTGTTCTATATAAACTGGCAGTTCGGTATTTTGATAATCCTGCTTTCCGCTGTAGGCAAGCAAGACAGAAGTATTTTCCGAAGGCAGAATTTTGAATTGAAAGACCTCCTATTGGAGCTCCTGCAGGCAAAGTAGAACTATTGCCACAGACATCAGCAGCAGCAAAATAATAGCTAAAGGTATGCCCTGTAGGAAGTAATGGTAAAGCAAAATCATAGTTGCCATTACCTGTTGCCATACTTCCAAAGCATTCAGCCCTCACCGAAATTATAATGCAAAGTTACATTATTCAGCTCGGAAAGGTCTAATATTCTTGCCGTTATCAGAGGTGACTGATTAAAAGTGTTTCCGGAGCAGAATGTGTAATAAAAGGCTTGTGTGTCTTCACCGCTATAAAAACGCAGGGCTAATCCATTGAAAAGTAAATTTCCCGCTGGTTCAACTCCGATATAAGTATTATTTTGCACAATTTCCCCAAATAACAAATTCCCATTGTAGCATCTGCACTTAGCAACGGTAGCGCTTTTTTCCATTATCGTAGGTACATTTGCTCCTGTTTGTCCTGTTGCTGTAGAATTGTATTGCATAATGATTTCCCGTTTTCCTGCAAAATAACCTCAAAATCCAGAAGAGTGGAAGCTCCGGTTCCGGCATGAAACCTTACATTATGCCATTGAATTACACAATAGCGATTGGGTTCTTCTCCAAAACTTTGAAAATAGATATCTCCACTGCCTTGATCACAATGCAGGTCATCCCAGTAAACTGCTATCAAACCTGGCATTGCAGAATAACCTGGAATCGGATACATATAGTTAAACATATTGCCATCGTTTCCCCAACCGTTATCAGGATATTCTGTATACCAGGTATTTGGTGCCAATAATATTTCTCCGTTAATATCTACATAAGGGGTAGAGTAGCTGATACCATAGAAGGGAAAATTAAAGCCAAGGGGAATGGGTTCGGAAAAGTTATCGTCGCCGTTAAAGGCATTCACTCCATACATAATTGTAGAATTGCCGGTGGAACTGATATCAATCCAGTTGAAAACAGGACCGTTTTCTGCTGTGCTATCCCTATAGCGATAGCCAAAAGCATCAGGACCCCCTGTATTTACTCTTAAAATAACATTGAATACACAGCTGATTGTATCATTAGTGGGATTGTTATCGCTGATGTTAATCTGAAAAGTTCCGGTATAAACACCTTCGGAACTAATACTGAGAGGGGGAAAGACAGCTTCAAAAGTTGCTTCCGGCTGTAAAACAGGATTAAAATAGGAAGCCACACTTTCTACAAGAACATTCTGGCTGTTATATACCTTGAAACAGACCTCCAGCTGGTCTTCCCACAATATTTGACCATTATTCTTTACTACCACCACGGGAGAAAAAGCAGAGTTTACATATTCATTGTTTTGAGGAGATAAAATTGTTTGCAATGCCATATCTACAGTTGGAATCGGATGCACAATTATCTGGATAGTATCCGTAGCTGTTAAACCGGTTATATTATCCGTTAGGGTAAAAGTGATATTTTCCGTTCCGTTCCAGTTATCACTGCTAAAAGTTAGAGCTAAACCTGTGGCAGAAATACTTATATGCTCAGGAGTTTGCCAGGTAAGCTGAATATTGTTTATATCCGTAGCTACAATATAGGGAGTAAAATCTACGGTTATGGTTTCCCCCTGCCAGAAAGTAATACTCTCAGGCAGGTTCAATTCGGGAGTTACAATTACGGGCTGACCTATTTTCACATCATCCACAATAATTCCATAAGTAACACACTGCCATTTAAATCCGATGTAAATATTCTGTCCTGCATAAGCGGAAAGATTATAACTTGCATATTGAAAAGTAGTTCCCAAGCCCTGTAAATTCAATATTTGAGTGTTGAAATTGCTGATGGCATTGCCGGTTGTTGAAACATAAACCTGCAAGTTCTCAGTGTCAAACCAGGCACGAGTGTAAAATTTCAGCGAATCTCCATTGGCAATATGCAATTGGGGAGTAATCAGCCAATCGCAATTTTGATTGGGAAAATAGTTATCCGCAAAGGCAAAACGCGTTCCAGAATGTGCGTGACTGGCATTTTCCAAATTACGCCAAGTCATTCCATCGCCGTCATCATAAACTGTCCAACCAGCAGGAAGGGTTGTAATACCCTCAAAATCCTCATCTATATGCCATTGCCCAAAAGCAAAAGCAGAACAGCAAATGAGGAGACACAGTAAAAATGATTTTTTCATTATAGACCTCTTTTCTTAAAGAAAGTTAAGCTGGGGATTTTCAATCTGGATGAACCATTCAATATTTCCGGCAATATCTCCACCAATATCTTTATTGCTTCCCCAGTAAATACTTATAAATCCGCTGCTTTTATGTTTCAAGGCATTATCTATATTGCCGCCACGGATGTTATCATTGGTTCCCAAACAGATGAGAGCAACCTTTCTGCCATCTTTTCCACCGGTTTCAATGGCTTTGGCTAATTGCTGCTGATTGCTTTCTGCAGAAAAACCGGTTATTTCATTATTGACGATTTCCACTACCGGATGCAAAATTTCCTCGCCCAAAACATAAGCGCGATCACCAACTATTTTTCCCTGCATTGTATCCGGCTTGGGAATAATTAAAATTTCACCCCCGGGAAGGTTAATAATAGGGGACTGAAATTCACCTTTGCCAAAAGAACCGCATTCTGCCCAAATATTATTGATGGTAAAACGGAAAGTGGCAGATTTGTTTTCAATTTCCACATAATTCTTGTTAACGAACTTTCTGTATGCCGGTTTTATCGCTAGCTATCTGATAATCAATATCTAAAGGCAGCGAACTGAACTTCACCAATTGCCTGTTCGGAAAGAGTGTCATTTAAAAGAGAAGGCATCATTGCCAAACGGATATTCTTTTCCTTTATAATCTTACGACCTTTCTCCAGCATTCGGTTACGGATTTGAATTTTTTTCGGATCAGTAACTTCTACAATTCGGGATTCACCATTAAGGTTCAAATAAACATCCGCTTCTTTCAGTTTATGGTTAAAATTTTCATAATCCGCCTGAAAGGCAATTAACGAATACTGCTCCGCCCTTGCTTGCAATTGTTCTAAGTCCTGATAAATCAAAGTAGTATAAATTCCTCTTTTCCCTGCCTCCAGTAATAATTTCTCCACTAAAGGCAAATTAAACTTGCCTGTGGTAATCAGCAAATGCATTCCCTTCGTCAGTTTCAGCGCCTCATCAAGCAGTTTATCAGCAATATTATTCAAATTTATCCGATATTCCTGCTCTAAAATGCTGTTAATAATATTGCGGTTATCCAATATTTTTTCACTGGTTTCCAGTCCAATTGCCAAATCCAAAACATAACTGCGAGCAGTAGCTCTATAATAGACCTCTTTGTTATTGATATTTGCCTCGTCTTCAATTTTTAGTAAACCTTGAGAAAGCATTTGCGTTAAATTATAGTGCATCTTTTGTTTACTGCAACCAAACAGAGTTGCCAGTTGCTGACAGGTTGCCGGTGCTTTAATCAATTCTTTTAGAATATTATATTTTAAGGGGCTGCCCATCTCCTTCAGCTGGGCTTGATTTTTGATTAGTTGAAGATTTTGAATCATTAAATTCATCCTTCTTGGTATTTCATTTTACATAAATTACACACTTCTGTTACCGTGATATTTAGTCAAGAACTTTTTGACTATAGACCAAAATATTTTTCTGCCGTTTAAGTCAGGAGTCATTAGTGCCGTTACAATTTTATTGTTGGAGATAACTTTAACAGCTTGTTATAACTTATGCCGACATAAACATTGTCTCTCACTGATTACACGGATAACACAGATATATTATTTTAATTCATTATACTTTGTAGTAAAAAGTGGGCTGGAAATTAGAGAAGTCATTTATTCCGGAAAGTATCCCTCCGCTCTATGCCTTAAGCTCTTAGCTCTCATATTCTTCATTTTTCCTAACATTGACCTTGACAAAACCCGTTATCTTAAAATTTATTCCCGAAGTGCGTTGGGGCTATAGCTCAGTTGGTAGAGCGAATGGTTCGCAATCATTAGGCCAGGGGTTCGAATCCCCTTAGCTCCACCACAAATTTTATTTCTTACGGCAAGAGAGTGGTTATATTACATATATCCATTATCAATTAAGTTCCGTTTCTCTGAAGCGAAAGAATACTGTCCACTTACGAAAGAACAAATTACCCTTTATAAAGCAGTAGCGGATGATTTGCCAAATAAAGAAGGAATTGAAAGAAAGGGACTTATTTTAACTGCACAGAAATGAATCTGGAGCGTCCTCAACTCCATTCTGCAATTATTAAACGCTTGGGAAATATTACTTTCTGGCGTTCTAAAATCAATTTTAGGGACAAAATGGAGGAAATTTATACCAGAGTCGGGAAAAAAGCAGAAAACATATTAGAACAATAAGTTACATAATTTTTTGTCCTTCTTCCCTCAATTTTTATAACTCTCTTTCTTGCCTCCATTACCTTAGCATTGCTTACCCAATACTAATGCCATCCGTAATGGGTAAGCAATGACTTATGGCTTGCACCAAGTAGTCATCATAAATCAAATCTTAGAAGTCATTAGAATCTGTGAAAGAAAGTCGTCATGAGTCCTCACTGCCAAACAAATTAGTGGGATGGATAAAAATATTAATGGCAGTGACGATTTTCTGACTTACATACGGAAACACAGCGTCCTCCTTTTATATTTCTTGCTTATCCAACTTTTCTTTTCCTCTTTTTTCTCTTTGTTCACAAAATCATCTCAACTCTTGTGATCCTGAAATCCTCATTTCTCAAAATCCTCTCATATCTATGTTCTCTTTGTTCTCGCAAAAATTCTCCTTTAGATTGACAGATTTTTCCCTTATTACCCTATAGGGACTGATTAAAAAATAAAAGGATACTCAAACTGATGGCACGGCTTTTCGCTAGCGATTATCATAACAAATCTGACAGCTGAAATATTTCAATCAGCAATTGTGCTGGAGAAAGATGATTTCAGGTTTTGGAAAACTCGTAATGAAGATGGCAACTATCAAATTCGCTTTTTTCCTGCTCCTTCCAAACAGGAATATTTTGCCGAATATGTAGATATTGTTTTTAATCCGGAAACCGAACTGATTGTTTCTCATAGCTGTTCTCAGCAGCATAGATGATCCTGTCGTCATTATCTATCCATTTTGCGTTATGCTTATTTGAATTTAAGCACCCGCATTTTTGAGGAAGAGGTAGTTGAGACCTGTGATGGTAATGCTCTTAAAAGTGGCAACACGAATTATGGCTGAATATTGCCCGTAATGCAGTTCTTGAGGAGGGAATTTATAATCCTGAAAGTGATAAAATCCGTTTTTATCATCGCACTTACTCCGCTTGAGCCGGTATTAATGGGTAAACTACATCTCCGGAAGAAATAACCGATATTCCTCAACGCCAGATTGAATATTACACTGCCAATATGGATAAGCTTTTAGAGAGGCAGACCTTCATCTTTTCTCCTTTTTAAACCAAAACCGCTGTGCCTATAGTCACAAAAAAACAAGTTCTGGTCAATTTACAAAAGTGATTTTGCTAAAGCCCTTTTATTATGCAAAATTGCCATACCCGTTTTGTAATTAAAGAAACAGGGGAAGAGCTATTTTTCAGCAACAGCCTCATCCGCTATCCTTAAGAATTAGTGACGCGCTGGAACAAAGAACTGCGTTTACGGGCTGTTATTATAGATGAACTCTCTGTCAGTTTGCCGGAAATCCTGCCTGGTTGTTTTTCCGTAATCAGGTGTATAAAATCAACCTACCTTTCCGTAACGAAGTGATAGATAATATTTAGCAGGGGAGAGAAATGAATAAGCAGAGATTTGGTTTATTATCGTTGCCGGTGCATCGTGAACTGAATGCACAAGGAATTTATCTTGATTTTGAGGAAAACATTGTGCTCCCGGAGCTGGTTGATGAAACACCTGTTAAGCGTTTGCATATCAAGAAATTGGGCGATAAAATATTGATTAGTGGTTCCCTTGTTTTTTCGCAGGAGGGAAATTCTTCTGTTTTACGTTTTGCAAGCCCCTTGTTTTTTCAATACACTTCTCCTTTCCTCAAAATGAAAGCTGCCTGTTTCATCTAACTCCTGAGTTTTTTGCCAAAATGCAGGAATTGCCAGGAATGTTTCCTGAACCGGAAATGAACCGTCTGAACAATATGCCGAATTGAGCCGAAGTGGAGAAGAAAGAATTGCCCAATTGCGGACTGCTATTTTGTGAAACCAGTGACCAGGATTGGATATTCAAATTGACCCGAACTGACCAATTATTTTGTGGCTAAAATTCCTTTACAAGTGGAAATTATTGCTCGTCACGAAGAAGATAGACTGGTTTACTTAGCGTGAAGTTAGTTACAACTTATCGGGATTTGAGTTTCACCCATGAGGAACGAAACGCTTTTTCCGCAGTAAAGAGGAATTTTTACATACTGCGGATGGACGCCTGGTGTTTATCAGCAATCCTCGCGGTCTTTGTTGAAGTGGAAGAACTTCATCCCGCAGTGAACATAAAACTGATCAGGTTTATCGTTCCCGAATGATGACCTGCCTATTATCTTAAATTACGAAGGAAAATCCTGCCTTTAGAATGCAGGGAGATGAATGGCTGGGAAGGGCTTTATTCAGCATTACTTAAAAGGCGTTTGGAGGGTATTGAAACCTTGCCTCTGTATTTGCAAACCGTTTTAAGGGGTTATCAAAAAGCCGTAGGCAAGCGTTTGATTAAGATAAGTTGGCTCATTATCACTTAAATGGTATTCTTGCCGATGAAATGGGTTTGGGAAAAACCATTCAAGCACTTTCTGTAATTATTTCTACATCTGCAGGACAGGTCTCACTGGTAATTTGTCCAAAAACATTACTTTACAATTGGGGCCGTTGAAATTGGACAAGTTTCACACCAATATCCCTTTTGCCATTGTGGATGGAAATAAATAACCGATGGAAATCCTCTCCAATCCTAATGTTCGCCTCTTTATTATGAGCTATTCTATGGTTTTGGGAGATGTTGCTTTCCTGAAAAATATGGAATTTGAATGGATTGTTCTGATGAAGCCCACAAAATATTAAAAATGTTTCTGCTCAACGCACTTTCCTGCTATTAAAAACTGAAAAGCAAACAATTGCTTAGCTTTAACAGGAACACCTGTGGAAAATAATCTTACCGAATTGTAGTCTATTCTGGATTTCTTGAACCTCAAGATTTGGGAACCAAATAAATTTTAACAGAATTATCTACCTGCCGAAGGTGAAACAATTGCCCGACTATCCTTATCCCGAATGGTTGCCCCCTTTGCGCTGCGCAGAATTAAAAGATGTGCTCCTTGAACTTCCCGTGGATAAACAGGAACAAATTTCCTCAAAAAATTTAATTTTCGCAAGAAAAATTTACCTCCAAATTTTGATAGTGGTACAAAAACTGCTGCCTGAGGACCAGAAATGCCAAGCTACATTCATATTTTACAGCACTTACAAAACTAGCGCGCAGGTCTGTAATCATCCTCATCTTGCTAATGGCGATATTTTACCTGAACCGGAGGATTCTTCCAAACTGGAACAACTTTTGAACTGGTTACGGAAGCAACAAATGCAGGACATAAGGTCTTGATTTTAGTCAGTTTGCTCAAATGCTGTCTATTATTCGGAAGCGGTTATGGATGTTCGTTCTTTGCCCTATTGCTATCTGGATGGCAAAACCAAAGATAGATTATCTCCTATAAAAAGCTTTGAAACCAATCCCGAGATTAAACTCTTTTTGATATCTTTAAAAGCAGGTGGAATGGGACTAAATTTAACTGCTGCCGATATTGCTATTTTGTATGACCCTCGGTGGAATCCAATGGTGGAAAATCAGGCACAGATAGAACTCACAGAATCGTGGGGCAAACACATAAGGTTCATGGTCTTCTGTCTAATTACTAAAGGAACTGTGGAAGAAAAAATCCCGGGTACTTGCAACAAAACAAACGTGAACTTTTTTGAAACCGTTATTGAAGGCGGACAAAAATGTGCTGAAAAACAATGATCAAGGAAGATATAAAATCTCTTTTCAGCTACTCGGAATGAAGGATGAATTAAAAAGCGAGGTGGGAATGTGAGAGCTGAGAGCTGGAGTGGCAGAGGGGAAGAGGGAAAAAATAATAGGTCTGGGATGAACAGGATTATAGGATTTTAGGGGATTATTAATTAGTAAGAACAACTAAATCTATACAGAGACCACAAAGCTCTATTCTTCATTAGTCGTCAGGAGTCGTCACTGCCGAAATAACTTTCAAGCGATCCACAAATTTATTTGGCAGTGAGGACTCGTGGGACGAATGGGGGGCGTAGATTTTATTTATTATTGCTGTCGTCATGAGTCGGAGTAAAGCATGTTATTTCAAGAGTGAAAGTTATCAAGGCACAAATGACCTTTGTCTTACATTGGCTCCTATCATAAATAATCCTCTTTTCTCTTTCCTTATCTCTTTTGTAAAAAAAGAATTAGAACATTGCCTTCACGATTTCTTTCCCAGATTCACTTCTCCGAAAAAGCTTTTAATCCATTTGTTGTAGCATTTCTGTAACAGTTTCAGGTTTTCCATGTTCAATTCCGCAGAGGGCTTTTTCCAGTTCGATAATTTCGCGATTAGTAAAGAAATCGCCGTAAGATTCCTTTACTTCTGCAATAATTCCTTTATTCACAAGCAAATAGAATTCTATAGAGCCAGCTTTTAGTGCGTATGGAATGGCTCAACAACGAGGAGATTTGCCAAAGTTCCATTGCCAGGTATCAAATTTATTATTCATTAGAGCTTGAATTTCTTCTTTATCTCTGGTGGACAAAGAATAATCTTGAATATCTGGATACATAGTGTTCACCTTTGCTCTAACCAAAGTTATAAAATCCTGTAAAGAAAGAGGATAAGAAAGGTGATCGAAACATTGGTAACTTTGCCTGAACGGATTTAACAGCTTTATCGTTAAATTTATTCTTGGTTTTATGGTTGTTGCGAGATCGGAAATATTGGAACTGAACATTATGGTTCCATGTTGCGTTGTTTTACCGTAGGCGTTGGTTCTTAGCGTTACCGGAAAATTTACAGCCATTAATAGTTAAGTCATTGCGACCTTCTAAAATAGCAGGAACTCCCAAATCCTGAAGGACAGCTAAAATGGGTTTGGTATAGCGTTCAAAATTACGGGTAAAATCCTCATTTTCTATTCATCAAAAAGGAATAATTCAGGTTGCCGGAATCGTGAAAAACAGTTCCACCACCTGTTAAACGACGCACCGGAATATTATGTAAGCTGAGAACCCGTTCATAATTGATTTCGCCAAAGTATTTTGATGTTTACCTACAATAATACTGGTATTATTTATATAGAGTAAAAATACATCCTCCGTAAAGTTTTTCAGGATATATTCTTCGCAGGCAATATTGAAAGGGAGCATAGTTACCGGGACTAAAAATAGAGAGCATATTCATCACCTTTAGCAAGTTTATGAGTTGCTGAATGTTAATTCGGTAAAAAGATAGTTCAAAGGATGTTTACATAATTCCAGCAGTTGTAGAAATTCCGAATTTGCCAACCCGTTTTATGGAAATTGTATTGTTCAGCATTACTTTTTATACTTCAATTTCTTCATTATCAGAATAAACAGAGCGATAAAACTCATCATCGCCATAATTTGAAAAAGCCAATTACGGGATGAAAACTAATATGATTTTCTCTAATAGAAAAAGTCCTACTGGCACGCTATGTAACTACCCCACCTCCACCGAATCCAACTTTTAACTTTTACTTTTTCCTTCTGCAGGGGCAGAGCTATTTTCTTTATCTGAGCCTTTCTGGAGTAGTTTCATCAACACCACCACCCATACCATAAATAACTGGCAACCGGAATTACATAAAAAAGATCACCTAATTTTGAGGCTGCCCGAAAGAAAACCACCACCCATAGTATTATTGACAATAGAGCGATTTGTGGCATTTTTGATTTCCATATTAACTCCTTTCTTTTATTTTTTAATATTCCTTTCCGGAAAGCGAAAATTATATTCTTAAACACATTGGATTCCGCTTGTGCGTGAATGACAAAGGGTTTATACCTTTGCTTATAAATTATTTCATTACTAAAATCCTAACTTATTTGGTCAGTTTTTCTTCTATTTCATCCTTTCATCACCTTGTTTCCGAGAGTTAGGTTAAAATGCCTGAAAACTAGCCAAGAGGAAAACAAGAAAATTGATTATATGTCTTTCATAGATTGTTAGTTACGAGGATATTGATGCCCTCAAAGAATGTAATAAACAATGAGTTGGAATGGACACCAACATTTGGGACTCAACAATCTTATTTACTATAAGATAGACAATTTTCTTGACTGAATCTGCAGTTGTGGTAAAAGATATAAAAAAAGCAAAGAAGGATTGCTAATGTCGGAAATACTGTCAATAAATATAAAGCGCCTTTTTTATGGTGATCGAGTTTTACTAAATAATATACAATTAAAAGTGGAAAAGGGAGAACGAATTTTAATTACCGGAATTACCGGAAGCGGAAAAAGTTCTCTGCTTTCTACTTTGAACCTGATGAACAAAAATTATGAAGGCGATATTTTGTTTGAAGGGAAAAATATTGTAGAATATCAGCCCGATATATTACGCAGTAAGATTTGTATGGTGTTACAAGAACCCTATTTGGAAGATGCCAATGTGCAAGAAGTTTTAGACCTTCCCCTTCATTACAGTTCTTTAAAGCACAGGCGTTTACCTGATAGGCAGGAAAGAATTAAAAATTTATTCACGGCATTTCAATTGTCTTATGAATATCTGCAAAAACCTACTTCTCAGCTTTCGGTTGGTGAAAAACAACGCATTGCCTTAATCAGAGTTCTGCAATTGCAGCCGGATATTTTATTACTTGATGAAATTACTTCCGCTCTGGATCAAAAGACCTCCGGGATTATTTCCGAATGTATTTTTAACAATTTTGCGGGAACAGTAATAGCCATTTCCCACGATCCGCTTTGGCAAAACCTTTGGCAAAGAAATTGGGTTCTGGAATATGGAACAATCATAGACAGGAGGATATAAAATAATGGATATCAGCATTTATAGATTGCTGCTAGCAGCTTTACTTCTAATTTTCCCGCTTTTGATTTTTAGAACTTTAAAACTGAAATTGAGCGGTCAACTTTTTAATTCTTTCGCCAGAATGATTGTGCAACTGGCAATTATTGGCTTGATTCTACAGTTTATTTTTAACAGAGAAAATCCGTGGCTAACCTTTCTTTGGATGCTTGTTATGTTGGCAAATGCGGTTTTAACCTTGAAAGGACGGCTCAAATTTCAGAAAAAAATTCTCTTACCAGTTTTGATATTTTCACTTTTAACTACTACCCTGATTGTTATGCCTTGGCTGATAATTGTTGTTCTGCGTCCAGAACCCTTGTTTGCTCCAAGGTTTCTAATTCCCATCTATGGTATGATTTTAGGAAACAGTATGAATAATTGTTCCCTTGCCCTGGAACGCTTTGAAAGTGGTCTTAGCGAAAACTGGAAAGCATATTACACCCGCCTTTCTTTGGGTGCAAGCCAATGGGAAGCTATCCTTCCTGCTTTCAGAAAAGCAATGCAGGCAGCCCTAATGCCGGAATTGCTTACAATTGCCTCTATGGGACTTGTAACTTTGCCAGGAATGATGACCGGTCAAATTTTAGGTGGTGCTTCCCCTCTGGTAGCTATTAAATACCAAATGATGATTATGATTGGTATCGCCAGTGGAGTTACGATTACCGATTATACCGCTATAAACATATATCTGAGAAAAGGTTTGATAAATTTTATCTGCCCAAACCATAAAAAATGAAGATAATTTAGGTTTAAAAGAAAAAGAAAATAGCCCGCTTAATAATAGCATTTGTAGCTAACCAGGATACGAAAATAAATTCCTCAAAGTTCTAAAGCAAGGAAAAACCGTCTCTTTGACCAAAGCGGGTTAGACGGCAACCTTTGTTGGTTCAATTACCTCGCGTAATGAACAATAATATTTTTAATCTTTTTGTATTGTTCTATCTGAACAACCTTATTGGTTGAACACACTCCCTATTTTTTCTTTTTTCTCGTTTAGGGAAGCAGCGTATGTAAACATTTGTTCTAAGGTTCTGAAACGATCAAACAGAGAAATTGCTTCCATCAACTGTTTATCCTGAGAAATAGTTATTTTATATGCCGTGCCGTCACCATGCACTTTGCGGACGAGTTCACTTTTAATAGAAGTGCGGATAAAACTATTGGCACTATCTACATCTGCCTGAAATTCCGTATTTAATATCATTTTTTGAAACATAAGTCAGGAATTCGTTCATAATTTTGTTATCAATTTCGGTATTGATATCAAACTGGTGGTTATGTTGGACTAAATAGTCCACAGCGAAATTGAAGAAAACATTTGCGCGTAATTCAACTCCGAAAAGGGTGAGAAAATCGCTCTCTACAGTAATATCAGGTTGAATTCCTCCTCCTCCATAGACCTTACGGTTATTAGCAGTATAATAGACCTGTTGGAGGTTGATTTCACTTTCTTTTTCAGGTCTTCTTCGCTTACTTCTTTACCTTTCAGGATTTTATCATTGCTCATTTTATGAATGCAGCGTCCGCTTTTGATGTAATAATAGGCAGTAGTAATTTTAATTCCGTTGCCGTTGGAAAGAGGAATAAGCCGTTGCACACTACTCCTTTGCCGAAAGTATTTTGCTCCATAATCTTCAGCTTCCCTTATCCCAATCCTGTAAATCATGGCAAAAATTTCCGATGCGGATGCAGATGTTTCCATTCACAAGCACGATAATAGGATAATTTCTTCTTTAACATCAAATCGGGTATAGAGTTGCTTATTTTTCCGTTCTACCTTTGGTTTCCACTACTAACGAATGCCCCAATAAATTCATTAACCGTATCCACTGGTTTGTTCTAAAAGTCCTCCCGGATTCCAACGCAGGTCAATAATCAAGCTCCTAACATTTTGTTCTTCCAGGTTATCAAGAGCAGCCCTGTTTCTCGGTTAAAGTATTTTCACTAAATTGAGTGATGCGGAATGTAGCTGACACCATTATCAAGTTTGAAACTATAAGGAATGCTCTTTATTTAATGGTCTCACGGGTTAATTCAAAAATCAATAGGTTCAGGTAAACCGGGACGTACCGATGGTAATTTTAACTTTGGTACCTACATCACCTCGCATTCTTTTTACAGCTTCATCGGTAGAAAAACCAACTATGGAAACATCATCTACCTTGATAATTCTATCTCCGGCAGTAATTCCCATCCTGTAAGCAGGTGTACCTTCTATAGGAGAAACCACAGTTATATAATCACCAATCTTATCAATTTGAATTCCCAATCCACCAAAAGCACCTTTAGTAGAAGTAGTAAATTCTTTAAATTCTTCAGGAGTAAAATATGAAGTATGAGGATCAGTGGAACTAAGCATACCGTCTATGGCAGCTTTAATAAGTTCTTCATCATTTAAATCGGTTACATAGTATTGTTTTAGCTTATAAAGAACTTCACTGAAAAGCTGTACCTGGGAATATAGATTAGTACTTTGGGGACGGTTTTGGGCATAAGCATTCGTTGCTACAATAAGTAGTAAAGCACTTAGTACCCAGATACTGATTATTGAGATCAGAGCAAGTTTCTGCTTAGGTCTATTCATTTTATTCTCCTATAAAGGGTTGCAGAGTGGAGAGAATCTGACGGTGAATAATTTCCGGTTGGCTTTCTCCATTAAGAACAATATATCTGGAACGGTATTTATTGGCAATAGATAAAAATTGATTCCGCACTTTTTCGTGAAAACTGAGGGTTTCCTGTTCCAGGCGGTCTAAGCTGCGATTTTTAATTCTAGCAAGTCCAACTTCCACCGGAAGGTCTAAAAGAAAAGTAAGATCAGGATTTCTACCATAAGTAGAAAACCTAGTTAGAACATTAATTAGTTCTTCATCAAGCTCTCTGGCAGCTCCTTGATAGGCATAAGTGGAATCAAAATAACGATCACTGATCACTATTTTTCCTTCTGCAAGTGCAGGAAGAATCAATTCTGCTGTATGTTGTGCTCTGCTGGCACAGTAAAGCAGCAGCTCTGTTTCCGGTTTCATTTCCTTAAACTCAGGGTTGAGCAGCAAATCACGGATGGCTTCAGATATTTTTGTTCCACCCGGCTCACGAGTAGTAACATAAGGAATACTTTTAGCTTTTAACACTTCTACCAGCATTAGAATCTGCGTTGTTTTTCCGCTGCCTTCAATTCCTTCAAAGGTAATAAGAAGACCTTTGCCTGAAAGTGAGTCCTTGGGTGTGAGATTTTCCAAGTGAGAACTCTCACTGTGCACAGTATTCTCACTAAATGATTGTGTCGTGTTTATAGTGTTCATCATCGGGTTCAGGATTATCCACCAAAAAATGAGCTCCGCGGCTTTCTTTACGCATTAAAGCACTTTTAACAACAGCAATAGCGATTATAGCCATATTTCGTGTTTCTACTACTTCTTTGCGGACTGCATTATGCTGATAGAAGTTATTAATTTCGTTATAGATATTTTCCAGACGGGAAAGAGCATATTTTAGTAACCGTCGGCTTCTTCTAATACCGGCATAACCCTGCATAATAGTTCCAATAATTTCACGGTTGTGACTAATAACCACCCATTCGTTTTCGTTGAATTCATCAATTACTTTCCATTCCGGAATACAGGGAAACTGAACTTCTTCCAGGTTGGAAGGATGATTTCCCGCTTTATAAGCCATCACCAGTGCTTCCAGTAACGAATTGGATGCCAAACGGTTAGCTCCATGTAAACCACTGCAGGCAACTTCTCCGGCAACAAATAAATTACGGATATCGGTGATGCCTTCTATGGTAGAAAGCACTCCTCCACAGAAATAATGAGCTGCCGGAGCTACAGGTATTGGTTCTTTGGTGAAGTCAATTCCTCGGGCTTTCAGCATATTATTGATGGAGGGAAAATGTCTCAATAACTGTTCTGCAGGCACAATAGTGGCATCCAGATAACAGAATTTTTCCCCTCGTTTTTTCAGTTCGCTGTCTATTGCCCGGGAAACAATATCCCTGGGAGCTAAATTTCCCTGCGGATGGTAATTTTCCATAAAAGTGCTGCCATCGGAAAGGCGTAAAACAGCTCCCTCTCCTCTTAACGATTCACTTATTAAAAAAGTATCACCATCCGGACTCCAAAACGCAGTGGGATGAAACTGAACAAATTCCATATTAGCTAAACGAGCTCCTGCTAAACGAGCCATAGCCATTCCATCACCTGTTGCCACTTTGGGATTTGTATCCGGAGAATAGATTTGAGTTGCACCACCTGTAGCCATCATTGTTTTTCGGGCTTTAAAAATATCCACCCGGTTTTTATTAATATTTAAAACATAAGCACCCCAGCAGGAAATTCCCGGAATAAAACCTTCGTCCTGAACTACATGGTGCTGTGTTATAAGGTCTATAGCGATATAATATTCAAAGATTTCAATATTGGGATTTTTTCTGGCATTGACAATTAATGTTTCCATAATCTGATGGCCTGTAGAATCAGCTGCATAAGCAATTCTTCTGCGTGTATGATCTCCTTCCATTGTGAGGGAAAGATTTTCCAAGCAGATATCGTAATTGGGATCACGACGCGTAAAATCCGTACCCAAATCTATAAGATACTGAATCAGTTTGGGTCCTGAAGAAATTACTTCAGTAATAACCTGACGCTTACCCAATCCTGCTCCTGCCTGATAAGTATCCTCAATATGTGCCTCAAAGGAATCCAGAGAATCTATGGCAGCAGCAATTCCCCCTTGAGCGTGGTCTGTATTACAGTCATTTAGTGAACTTTTGGTTACCACTGCCACTTTTCCATATTTGGAAACTTGCAGAGCATAAATTAAACCGGCAATACCACTACCGATAACTAAATAGTCATACTCGTATGTCATTGAATTCCATTCCCATAACTAAAGCATCCTCATCGGGATTGTTGTAATATTGCTTGCGGATTCCAATCTCTTGAAATCCTACCTTTTCGTAAAGACGACGCGCTTTATAGTTGGATATTCTCACATCCAGATAAAAGCGTTGAACGCCATTATTATTCATCATCCGCATTGTTTCCGTGAGCAGATATTCTCCTAAGCCCTTACCCTGAAAATCAGGTTTAACGGCAAAATTTACGATAACCATTTCTTCTTTTACACCGCAATAAAAGATGTAACCTATAACTTCCTTGCCATAAAGCAAAGTAAAAGCCCAAGGAAAAAGCATACGGGAAAAAGCTTCGGGAGGCCAGGGATTGGAATATACCTGATGTTCTATTTCCTCTATGGCATCAAAATCATCCTCACAGGATAAACGAATGCTATAAGCATTATCCATTATATTCACTTTATTTTTTACATCGTCTCAGGAGCACTGATGCCCATTAACTCAAAGCAGATTTGCATAACTTTTCTAACCGTATATAGCAGCATCAATCGTGCTTGAGAAAGAGCAGGATTTTTAACATTTACGATTTGATACTTTTCATAATAATGGTGCAGTAAAGACGCCAGCTCTTCAATGTAAGTAGTTAAGCGATGAGGTTCCCGGTGGACTGCTATCAAAATAAGCAATTCAGGCAAATCAGCCATTTTTTGAATCAGTGCCAGTTCCTCTGGTTTATTCAGCTTTTTTATCATTTCTTTCTTGAAGTGCTTGGGGTAAATTTTCTCACTGCGTGCTTTTTTGATAATACTGCAAATGCGGGCATGCGCATATTGACAGTAATAAACAGGATTTTCGTTGTTTTTCTTCAGTGCCAGTTCCAAATCAAAAATTTAAGTGGCATTAGCTTTGCGGCAATGAAAAATAACGCGCGGCATCTTGCCTACCATTAATTAATAAGGTCATCCATAGTAACGATTTGCCCGGCTCGCTTACTCATTTTAACCCTTTCGCCACTTTCAAAGATATTAACCTGCTGGAGGAAAATAAATTCCAATATGGAATCATCATAGTTCAAAGCACGAAATGCAGCTCTGATACGCGGAACATAACCATGATGATCAGTAGACCGAAGATATCAATTAACTTGGTGAAACCACGCTGGATTTTTGTTAAATGATAGGCAACATCAGCATAAAATAGGTAATTGAACCATCCGATTTCATCAGCACTCTATCTTTATCGTCACCATATTTTTTGTGCTGTTAAACCAGATAGCATCTTCTTTTTCATAAGTGCAATCCGCTTCGGTTAAATAGGGGAAAGAACTCTCCTCCCCACATATCCTTCCTGCGCGTAGAGCTTTTTCGGAAACCCAACCCTCAAAAAACACCAAATTTTTTCAAGGGAATTTCTTTGCATTTCCAGCAGTTCGGAAAGAGCAAATTCCTTCGGTTCTAAACGGTCTTTTGCGGCAACATAAAAACCTTTGTCCCTTCCAAAGCATTCAAATTCAAACGGTGAGCCAGATGTTTAACATATTCTCCATGACATGCCTCATATAAGGGAATTCACCTATTTTCTCGCCATGGATTTCCGTAAACGCAATTCCAACGATTCAGCTAAAATATCAACCTGATTTCCGGCATCGTTAATATAAAATTCCTTGCCGGAGCGTAGCCCACATATTTCATTATTCTATATAGTGTATCTCCAAAAGCGGCTGCCCTGGCACTAACTATATTTAAAGCGACCTGTAGGATTGGCACTTACAAATTCCAGCAGGATTTTTTCCTTGGTTGCCGAAATCACTTTTACCATAGTCCTCACTTTTGTAAATTTCCCAAAAACCTGCTGATACAGGGAAGGTGAAAGAAAGAAGTTTATGAAACCCGTCCGGCAATTTGAAGTTTTTTATATGCTTTGTTTTTTTTCAGTTCTTTTACTATTTTTTCTGCCAAATCTTTTGGTTTCATCTTGTTTTCTTTACCTAAAACCAAAGCGGCATTGGTAGAATAATCTCCAAACTCTGGATTATTGGGAATTTCTACGGTAAATTCCTTTTCGTGATTGAGTTTCAGATTATCCAATGCCTCAACTATGTTCTTATGTAAAAGTTCTTTAATCATCTCTCATTCTCTTGAACAGGTATTTTGGCTATTTTTGCCAAAAGCTCATCTATATTATAATAGTCCCTTGTTTCGGGTAAAAAAATATGCACAATTAAATTCCAATATCAAGCAGAATCCAATGTCCATAATCAATGCCTTCTTTACTTAAAATACGGTTATTCTTTGCCATTTCCACCATATAATTGGGCGATAGCTTTATTATGCACATCAGCACCACCGCAAACAACCACGATGTCTGTATAATCACATTTTTTCTTGAACATCATAAATGCGTATATTTTCTGCTTTTTTCTCTTGAGCCAGCTAATAATTACTTCCAAACTAATATATTCCGCCAACATATCCTCCCTCTCGTATCAAGCAATAAACTGCTCATAATCTCTGCCAACAATGATTTCAAAATCGGCACTGAAATATTCACTGTAAGCACTTGTCCATCTTTGAATTCCGGTCATTTTCATCAACCGTTCCAAATCTTCCTTATCTCCTTTGCGAATAACGAATATCGTCTTATCATATATTGGTTTGGGGGTTTCGACAAACCAACCACTTCTATATTTTTATCCTTAAGAGCGGCAGCAAATCTGCAGCCAAGCGTTCATAACCACAACCGTTAGTTACCACTACTTTAATTGCCGGAAGTTGTTCTTCGCTGTATACAGGTTTACTTTCCCTTGTTTTTCTTCCAGATAAAAAAGCACAATTGCCACAATAGCAATAAGAATTAGGTTATAGGCAACCAAATCTTTTCTTTTGTGGTCAAATTATTTTCATATGGGTTGTTTGCCAAATTCAACCGATAACCCTTAATTTTTATAAAAAGTTTGGCAAAATTCAGGTGCCAGTTTGTTATGACAGAATCAAAGGATTCCGGAATTACTCTTTCGCCACCTATCACACTCATAAAATTACTATCCCCAACCCAGCGTGAACCATATGAATATGCAAGTAGCACCAGCAATTCCTGCTCCAGCAGCAGAACCAAGATTGATGCCGATATTTATGCCATCACAGTTATAGACCTTTTTCAAAATGGCTTCAGTATTTCTGACGAGTTTTTGCCATTTCCAGCCAGGCCTCTTCTTGTAATTCGGTTAGAGCTCCCTACAATGTTGATAAGGAATAATCATTAAATGACCGTTATTGTAAGGATAGCGATTCAACATCACATAACAATTCCCTGCCTGATGCAAGATCAAGTTTTCTTTATCGTTATCAGTATTTTGAAATCGGCACATTATACAATCACCGCCTTGCTTCCCTAAAATGTAATCCAATCGCCAGGGAGAATAGAGATAATGATGTTCATCTTTGCTTTTCTTATTGTTATTCATATCGTATCTCTTCAATTATATGCGAACCGAAATCCAGGATAGATGTTCCGGCAGAATAGCGTTTACTAAATGTTATGACCCTGCAGGAGGGAATCAAGAGAAACAGTGCTGTGTTCCAAATAACAAGAGGGACCGATCACACAACCCTTTTCCAAAGTACTTTTCCCTTTAATAACCGTATTTTGATGAATTTCCACATCCGGTTCAATTATAACTTCATCTCCGATATAAACACTATTTGGATTGTGTATTACCACTCCGCTATTCAACCATTTTTTCCGGATGCGGTCAATATATATATCTTCCAGGGCGGCTAATTCTTCCTGTGAATTTACTCCTGAAACCTCCATTAAATCCTCCAGAATCACATTGGAAATGGTCTTGCCTTGTTTATAAAGAACTTCTATAGTATCGGTAAGATAATATTCACCCTGCTGATTCTGATTGGAGGTTTGTTTAATAGCGCTAAATAAATCTATTGCCCGAAAACAATAGATGCCCGTGTTCCATTCCTTAATTTTTCTTTGTTCTTCGCTGGCATCTTTGTATTCTTTGATACCGCAAATTTTGCCTGATGTATCTCTTAAGATGCGTCCATATTTTCCTGGGTCATCCAAAAAGGCAGTTAGAACTGTGCAAGCAGCTGAAGAACTTTTATGTTTCTCATAAATCCGGATAAGGGTTTGTGCAGAAAGCAAAGGAACATCTCCACATAAAATCAGCACATCCTGATCGGGGTTTGTGAATAAGGGTTCTGTAATCATTACCGCATGACCTGTTCCCAGTTGTTCTTCCTGTTCCACAAATTCAATTATTTCATTATCTTCTACAGCAGAAATTACATTATTTTTCATATAGCCAACGACTATATATATTTTTTGGCAATTAGCGGATAAAGCTGTTTCCACTACTCTTTGAATCATTGGTTTATCGGCAAGCGGTAAAGTTACTTTAGCTCTTTCGGATTTCATACGCGTGCCTTTTCCTGCAGCAAGAATAATCCCTGTCAGATTATTCATAATATTCCTCCTCGGCTACTATACTATAATATAATTCATAAATCGTTTTATGCATCACAGGATGTTTAGTATCGGGAATCAGTTCATTCAGCAAATGCAAGGCAAATTCACGATTATGTAAATCGGGATGGGGAATAATAACTTCAGGAGATGACTTTTCCAAAGGTGTTATTCTACTATCCAAAACCAGGTCTCCGGCGAATAGAATATCAATATCAATATTACGCGGTCCCCATTTTATCCTTCTTATTCTACCCATAGCTTTTTCAATATTTAGCAATCTTTCCATCAATTCTTGGGGCTGATAACTGCTTTCCACTTCCAGCACCTGGTTAAGAAAATCAGGTTGATTAATTATTCCGTAGGGCTCGGTAATAATTCTTTTAGAACTGCGGAGTATTTTTATTCCAGGGTCATTTTCCAAACGCTGAATGGCAATTTCAATCTGTTTAACAGGATTATTCAGATTGGAACCAAGGCATAAATAATAAATCATTGAGACAGGTTATCCTCCTGGTTGTTTCTGGTTCGGCTTAATATCACTTCCACCGATTTCAAACTTCCTGGAATAGGAACTGAGGGTTTTTGAATGCAGATAGTCAGCTTTTCCAGCAGAGGAAAATCAGCCAATAGTTTATCGGCAATAGTATTGGCACAATCTTCCAGCAGATAGAATTGCCGGCTTTCCATAATTTCCTTTATTTCTGCATAGATCTTGGTGTAATCAATAGTATCTTCCAAACGGCGAATAGTTTTATCTATGGTCGGATTGGTATGCAGAACAACGCTAACAACAAAACGCTGTCCCAAAGAGCGTTCTTCAGCATTCACTCCATGAAAGCCGTAAAAGACCATTTCATTCAATCTTATTTTCAAAGTTTCCTCGCAATGCTTATTTTTAACCGCTTGCCATATTTTGTATCTATGAACCGTATTATCCTGAAGGAAAGTGCCATAGCGGTAAAACCGATTAAAATGGAAACAATTTCCGTAAACCACAAAGAGGCAATTAAAAAGCCCATAAACAAAAACAGCAAAGGCACTCCGAAAATCAATAGTGAAACCAGAGTTCTCCCTAAAGGCGAAATATCCAATTGCACTCTATCATTTACTTGTAATGGGATATCTGTAACTATTTCAAATTCAGCCGGTTCATTCTTTTTGAAACAAAAACCTTGCATTTTACAACTGTTACAACCACCTCCGCGTTCAATTTCCACTATAACACTATTTCCTTCCACCTTTTTTACGATCCCGCTATCTTCAATTATTTCTTCCTGCATTTTATTTATCCTGTTTTATGCGTTCAATTATATTAGTAGTGCTAAAACCCTGTTCATAATTCAGGGAAAGGACTTTGCCACCTTTTTTTTGCACAATATCGGCACCGACAATTTTGTCAATAGTCCAGTCACCACCTTTAACCAAAACATCGGGTTGAATAAGGTCTATTAGTTCATAAGGAGTGTCCTGTTCAAAGATACAAACATAATCCACACTTTCCAAACCTGCTACCACCAGGGCTCTTTCCTTTTCGGGAACAATAGGACGGTTATTTCCCTTTAGTCGTTTTACCGAAGCATCACTATTCAGACCCAAAATAAGAATATCTCCCAATGCCTTTGCTTTTTCCAGATAGAGGATATGACCGCAATGTAAAATATCAAAACAGCCATTGGTGAAAACAATCTTTTTTCCTTGTTGATGTAGTTTTTGGCTTAATTCTGCTATTTCAGAATAGGGAATGATTTTATTATGGAGCATTAAAACTATCCCAAATCTCTTCAATACTAACGCTGGCAGTGCCTTTTTTAGCTACAGCTACAGCAGCAGAATGATTGGCTATTAAAGCGGCAGTTTCAATGTTCCGATCATAAAGATAAGCTAAAGTTAAAGCACTGATAACGGTATCTCCTGCTCCGGAAACATCAAAAACCTCGCGCGCAAAACTGGGAAGATGGTTAACCGGTTTGTTTTCGGAAAAAAGATACATTCCTTCACTGCCTTTGGTTACTACTAAATGTTTGATGCTCATTCTTTGTCGCAATTCTTCCGTAGACCTTTCAAAGTCATCCTGATCTGTAAGTTTCCTGCCCATATAACTTTCCAGTTCACGGTAGTTTGGCTTGAAAATTTCCACACCGCCATAGGAGCTGAAATTTGAGTATTTGGGGTCTACAGCTACCATTTTTTTATGTTTCAGTGCCAGTTGTAAAACATCGGTTATTAAATTGAAACTCAGCAGACCTTTATTGTAGTCCTCAATTAGAAGAGCATCGCACAATGGTATAATTTTTACCAGATAGTTAAAAATTTCTTTTTGGATGCTGTTATCTATTTCTGCAACTTCTTCTCTATCCAAACGCACTATTTGTTGACTGACCGAACCAATTCTGGTTTTTAAAGTTGTAGGACGAGAAGGATCAAAGAAAATTCCTTCCAACGGGCATTTCTCTTTCTTCAGCTGTTGAACTATAATTTCGGCTTGAGTGTCTTTTCCACAAACACCTACCAAATCAACTTTAGCATTCAGCACGCTAAGATTCATAGCATATTGGCAGCTCCACCCAAACGGTAATCGGTAGAATTTACTTCTATGGATGGGAACAGGGGCTTCAGGGGAAATGCGTTGAACTTCTTTTTCCCCACAGATATTCATCCAGCATAATATCGCCAAGAACTATAATCCGGCGATTTTGAAAACTTTTCAGGATTTCTTCAAGTTCTTCAGGTTTAATTGAATACATCAATAACTCCTATTGTAAAGGGCTGGAAAAAACGACATCCTCAAGCGTTCTTTTGGTTTCCTTACCTTTTTCGGTTAAGTAAACTTTTGGAGAATGAAATGAATTGTAAGAAGTGGTTGACGGGGACATCAACCTTCCTGCTTCAATTGTATACATCAGGAACTCCTACAGGATAATTCCTGTCAAAACAGGCATAACAATAATTTTCCGGGCAGTGCAATACAGGTTTTCAGATCAGTTAATGGTAAGTGTTTTAAACTATCTACACCGGTAATTTCCCTAATTTCTTCAAGGGTTCTACGATTGGCAATCAATTCTTCTGTAGTAGGAGTATCTATTCCATAATAGCAGCTGTGTTTTATTTGGGGACTGCCAATTCTTAAGTGAATTTCTGCTGCTCCGGCATCTTTAATTAATCTCACGATTTTACGAATAGTAGTTCCGCGCACAATGCTGTCATCAATCAGCACAATTCTTTTTCCGGTAAAGAAATTAGGGAGGACATTAAATTTTTGGCGCACACTTTCATCGCGGACTGCCTGTTCCGGTTTGATAAAAGTTCTGCCAATATAGTGATTACGAATTAAGCCCAAAGAAAGAGGGATGCCGTTTTGATTGGCATAACCCAAACCGATGAAATTTGATGAATCAGGAACAGGAACTACCAAATCGGGATTTAAACCTTCATCTTGAAGAGCAAGAGCAGCCCCAATTTTTTCGCGCACAGCATAAACATTTTCCCCGAAGTGAAAACTATCGGGACGGGAAAAATATATTTGTTCAAAGATGCAGTGTTTTTCACAATTGCCTTCCCGATAGAGATTGGGGTCATTATCTAACACCTCTATTTTGCTATCACTTACCTT
>JAXGIH010000013.1:0-27055 GCA_040770845.1 Cloacimonas sp. (SeqCode) | reverse complement strand
TAAGCAGACCTTTTTCTGATTTTGGCTGTTTTTATGAAGACAAAAGAGGTATAATGCTTTCCACTTTTACAATGCCCAGGCGTTTAGACCCTTTTAGAGGATTATCCTTACGATTTTCTGCCGATAAACAAGAAAGAGAAAAATTAATTGAAATCCTGATGCAAAAAATTGGGAAAAAATACTAAGGAATATTATGAATTATAATGAATTAAAGCAGGCAATCTTAGATTATTTCCAGAAATATCCACATACCGGATTGTCCTACAATGAAATAGTAAATACTTTTCAACTTAATAAAGCTGAAAAAGCATTACTTAGTGGCATTCTTAGCGGACTGATGGAAGAAGGTATTTTAAGCAAAGACCGCAAGAAATATCACTTACAAAAAATGCCAAAAGCAAAACAGCCCTCCCCCACTCCCAATCCCAAATTGTTACAAGGCATTTTTGATGCTACACCCTTATCCAGAGGTTTTTCTTATGCTTTTATTAGAACTCCGGAAAAAGATTATTATGTAGATGCGGAAGATATTCTAAATGCTTTTCATAATGATATTGTCGCCTTTGAACCAAAATATAGAAAAGGTCATCAGGATAGCGCTATAATCCGTAAAGTAGTAAAAAGAAGCACAGAGCAATTTGTTGGAGAACTTATAAGAAGGAATGGTTTTAGCACTTTCATTTGCAGTAACCCCAAAATATTCAGATGGTTCTTTGTTTCCGATCCCGCTCAGGGAGAAAATGGCGATAAAGTTGTTTTAAAAGTAACTAATTGGGGAAATCCGCAAATGGGGAAAGTGCCTGTAGGTAAAGTGATAGAGATATTAGGAAAATCCGGTGAGCCAGAAGTTGAGCTTTTAGCTGTTATTCGTCAGTATAATTTACCTTTAGAATTTCCTGAAGATGTAATTGCAGAGGCAAATCTGCTTTCTGCAGAAATAAAACCGGAGGATTACAGGAATCGGAGGGATTTGCGTAATCTTTATTCCTTTACTATAGACCCGATTACTGCTAAAGATTTTGATGATGCCATAGCAGTGGAAAAAACGGCTAAGGGCTGGCGTCTTTATGTGCATATCGCTGATGTAGCACATTATTTGTCAGTGGAGGGGGCTATTTTTCAGGAAGCAAGCAAACGCGGGAATAGTTTTTATTTTCCCAAGAGAGTTATACCTATGTTACCGGAACGCTTATCAAATCTTATTTGCAGTTTACGTCCCCGAAGAAGAAAAGCTCTGTTTAACTGTGCAAACGGATTTGACCGTAAAGGACAAATTATTGAGCAACAAATATATGAAAGCGTTATTTGCAGTCAATCCCGGCTTAATTATGATGAAGTGGATGAACTTTTTTGCTGGTAAGGAAACGGAGATACCGATCCTTTACAGGACATTTTATCGGAAGCAAGAGCTCTTTCGCGTTCTTTACTGAAAAAGAATGAATGCTGGCTACATTTTTTTTGATTTACCGGAAATTGAGTATGAATATGATGAAAACGGATTTCTTAAGTGTTTAACCTTGGCTGAGAAACAGAAAGCCATAAAATAATAGAAAATTTTATGCTGGTTGCCAATGAATATGTAGCTACACGCCTTTCACAGACGGCTCCTGCAACAATTTACCGTATTCATAACGACCCCGATTTTAACAAGCTGGAACGGTTGATTGAACTCCTTTCCTATTATGGCGTAAAGTGGGTTATGTATGAGAATTTGAATAAGTCCATCCAGCATTTGCTTAATTCTTTTCCGAATGAGGCATATCATAAGGTTTTTGACCGCATTTTGCTTGTGAAGTATGAAAAAGCAAGATACAGCACGGAACATATTCATCATTTCGCTTTAGCAATGGAAAATTACACACATTTTACTAGTCCTATCCGACGCCTTTTGCCGATTTGGTTGTTCATTATCTCTGTAAAACTTGGTTGTGTCATACCGCTAATCAAAAATTTACTCCCTTCTCAACTGAAACATTTTGCCGAAGTTGCCTCTGAACAAGAAATTCAGGCAGACCAGTCAGAACGCGATATAGAAATGGTTTATAGCTTGGCTTTGATGAGAGAGAAGGAAGGAGAACTTTATGAGGGAATGGTTATTTCGGTCAATTCCTGGGGTTTAATTGTTCAATTAGAAGAAATTCCGGTTACCGGAGTTATTAAAGAAATCAGTTTGGGAGAAGGTAATTGGGAATATTTGGAAAGAGAAATGCGCTATATAAACCGCAGAACTCATAAATATTATCAATTAATGGATACTTTAACGGTTATTATTGGTTATGTGGAAGATGATATTTATTTGTTTCCCATACCTGAAACACTGCGTCATAATGTATCCAAAACAAAGAGTTCCTTATCCCATAAAAGCGCATCACAAAAGCCAAAACCCTCTGGAAGGATGAAGTCGCCATCGTCCAAAAGAACCGGAAGGACGAAGTCCCCATCGTCCAAATCCTACAAATCTTCAACTACAAGAGGCAACAAATGAAAAGAGCAATCGGTATTTTTGATTCTGGAGTTGGTGGCTTAACTGTTTATAAAGCCATCCGTAATACTTTTCCCAATGAGGATATTATTTATTTTGGAGATACTGCCAGAGTGCCTTACGGACCAAAATCTCCTAATACCATTATTGACTATTCCCTGCAGAATGCCCGTTTTTTGCTCCAGCAGGGAATAAAAATCTTAATTGTTGCTTGCAACACATCTTCCGCAGTAGCAATTCCCGCTTTGCAAAATTTAAGCGATATTCCAGTTATAGGTGTTATTGAACCAGGTGCTGAACAATCGGTTAAAGTTACTAAATGTAAACGCATTGGAGTGATTGGAACGGAAGGAACAATCCGAAGCGGAGCTTATCCTTCCGCTATCAGAAAATTGCTTCCTGAGGCATTTGTAGTTTCATCTGCCTGTCCCCTTTTTGTTCCGTTGGTGGAAGAGGGCTGGCAGGAGCATCCTGTAGCGAAAGTTATTGCGGAGGAATATCTTAAGGAAATGAAAGAACAGAATATAGATACTCTTGTTTTAGGTTGTACCCATTATCCCTTACTATCTAAAACCATTCAACAGGTTATGGGAGAAGAAGTTACACTTGTAGATAGCGCAATGGCTGTGGCTGAATACTTAAGCCGTTATCTGAGTGATGAAAATGATGGACAAAAAGGCAGAGATTCTTTTTATGTGAGCGACAATGAAAATAAATTTGCCGAAATTGCCGAACGCATTTTGCAGCATAATATTGGTAACTTAACCCGGGTGCATCTTTATGAAAGCTGGTTTAAGGACTGATCAAAATTATGATGCGTAAAAATATAAAAATGAATAAGAATAGTTTCTTCCTTAATAGCATTGCTCACCATTACTTACCCATTACTAATGCCATTAGCAATGGGTGAGTATTGCTAAAGTAATGCTATTGGGAACGAGCATAATTTTAAGGCATTAGATATTATATTTTAGATAAATAGATTAAATATAAAGAGGTAAAATTATGGAACCCTTAATTTTAACTGCTGCTATTACGGGAGCTGAAACAACCCGTGCTGATCAACTCAATTTGCCTATAACTCCTGAAGAACAAGCAAAAGAAGCAAAAGCTTGTTTTGAAGCCGGAGCAAGAGTTATTCATTTACACATTAGGGAAGATGACGGCAGACCTTCTCGTGCCGTTTGGATCGCTTTCAGGAAGCCATTTCTGCTATTCGCAAAGCAGTTCCTGAGATTATTATTCAAATCAGTACTGGAGGTGCAGTTGGCGAATCATTTGATAAACGACTTGCTCCTTTGGCTTTAAAACCCGAAATGGCAACCCTGAATGCCGGAACTTTGAATTTTGGTGACGATATTTTCATCAATCATCCTGCCGATATTATTCGTTTGGCAGAAGCATTCAAACAATATAATGTAGTTCCTGAAGTTGAAGTTTATGAATCGGGTATGGTTGATGCAGTTGCTCGTTTAATTAAAAAAGGGGTTATAACTCAAAATCCTTTGCATATTCAATTTGTTCTTGGTGTTCCCGGAGGAATGAGTGGCAAGCCCAAAAACCTGATGTATATGATGGAACATTTGAAAGAAGAAATCCCTACGGCAACCTGGGCTGTGGCAGGAATTGGCAGATGGCATATTCCTACCTCTTTAATAGCAATGGTTACAGGTGGTCATATCCGCTGTGGATTTGAAGATAACATTTTTTATCATAAGGGAGTAATTGCCGAATCTAATGCGCAATTGGTAGCTCGTTTAGCACGCATTGCAAAAGAAATTGGTCGCCCTCTGGCTACTCCGGAACAAGCAAGAGAGATTTTGGCATTAAATAAATAAAAGGGGTGGCTATGAAACTAACGGAAAATGCGCTGAAGGTTTTGGAAAAAAGATATTTTCGTAAAAATGAAAATGGCGTTTTGATAGAGGACTGGGATAAAATGCTCACTCGCGTTGCCTCCAATATTGCAAGCGGTGATGAGGAAAAAACCAATCGTTTTTATCAGTTAATGGATGCGGGTTATTTTTTACCTAATTCTCCTACTTTAATGAATGCTGGTGGTGATTTACAACAGCTCTCCGCCTGTTTTGTTTTGCCTATTGAAGATAGTATGGAAAGCATTTTTGAAACGGTTAAAAATGCGGCTTTAATTCATAAGAGCGGAGGTGGAACCGGTTTTTCTTTCAGTCACTTACGCGAAGCCAATGCCCGAGTTCGTTCTACTAATGGTGTTTCCAGCGGACCTCTATCCTTTTTAAAGGTTTTTAATGCTGCTACCGATGCTGTTAAACAAGGTGGAACCAGAAGAGGCGCTAATATGGCAATCTTAAATGTTGATCATCCACAGATTCTGGATTTTATAACCTGCAAGGAAAATCCTGCTGCATTAAACAATTTCAATATCAGTGTAGGTGTAACAGAGGAGTTTATGCAGGCAGTTGCCAATGATGATGAATATAATCTAATTTCTCCTCATACTGGAGCTATCAGTAAAAAGCTGAAAGCTAGAGATGTATTTGCCCTGATTGTGAAAATGGCACATAAAAATGGCGAACCGGGAATCGTGTTTTTAGACCGGCTAAATAATGCCAATCCCACTCCTGCACTGGGCAAAATAGAATCTACTAATCCTTGTGGAGAACAGCCCTTGCTGCCTTATGAAGCATGCAATTTGGGTTCTATAAATCTTGCTTTGCTGATTAAAGACGGTGATGTGGATTGGGATAAACTGAAAGAAGTGGTGCGTGAAAGTGTTGATTTCCTGGATGCGGTAATTGATGTTTCCAAGTTTCCCCTACCTCAAATTGAAAAAATTTCCCAAGCTAACAGGAAAATCGGATTGGGAGTTATGGGCTGGGCGGACTTATTATTTCAATTAAAAATACCTTGTGCCAGTGAAGAAGCGGTTGCTCTTGCCGCTAAACTTATGGAATTTATAGATTTTTATGCTAAAGAACGCTCTTCAGAACTTGCCCAGGAAAAAGGTGCTTTCCCCAATTTTCAGGAAAGTATCTACGCTACCGGTTACTTGAAAAGAGAAAAAATAAACCAACCCTGGGATTCCTTAAAAGAAAAAATAAAAAAAGAGGGAATTCGCAATGCTACCCTTACTACTATTGCTCCTACGGGAACAATTAGTATGATTGCCGATACTTCCAGCGGAATTGAACCCCAATTTTCCCTTGCTTATGTGAAAAATGTAATGGATGGAGAGAAATTAATCTATGTGAATAAATATTTGCAGAAGGCACTGGAAGAAAAAGGAATATATAATAATAAGCTTTTAGAAGAAATTTTAACGTGGCTCTCTTGCCTGTATTGAGGATATTCCTGAAGAATTGCAAAAAGTGTTTCAAACCGCTCATGACATAAGTCCCGAATGGCACATCAGAATGCAGGCAGCTTTTCAAAAATATACGGATAATGCTGTAAGTAAAACTATAAATTTTCCCAATTCCGCTACAGTAGAAGATATCCAAAGTGCCTACGAGCTTGCCTATCATCTTGGCTGTAAAGGAGTTACTGTCTATCGCGATGGCAGCCGGGAAAGTCAGGTTCTCTATTTGGGAACTCAAATAACAACATCCGAAAAAACAGACCAAAAAGTAGCACCAAGAACCAGACCGGAAATAACCAAAGGCATAACTCAACGCCTGGAAACTGGCTGCGGTCATATGTATGTGACTATTAATACCGATGCTCAAGGTGCTTGTGAGGTCTTTATTCAAATGGGAAAAGTGGGAGGATGTGCTTCTGCACAACTGGAAGCTATTGCCCGTCTTGTTTCTTTGGCTTTGCGCTCTCAGATCAAGATTGAATCCATTACTCGTCAATTGAAAGGTATCCGTTGTCAATCCCCAATGTGGAATAAAGGGAAAATGATAACTTCTTGTGGAGATGCAGTCGGTCAGGCACTGGAACAATTTGTAACTCTTTATACTAAAGGACAAATCCAAGCCGGCGAATTATCGCCAGAAAATGAAAATCCAGGTTCTCATCAGTCGGTTGGAAACGGTTTTGCTCTATGCCCTGACTGCGGAAATACTATTGAACACACAGAAGGATGTTTAAAATGTCCTGCCTGCGGTTGGAGTAAATGTTAACCCGTGCTTGACAAAAGTAGTGTTTTTTATTTTTTGCTTTATTTGCTAAAGCGAAATTCAGCAGACCCCCAAAAAAGGAGCATAAATGCGTTGTAAATATTGTAATGCCCGACTTGCTGTTCACGATATTTGGTGTATGCAATGCGGGAAACAGACACCTGTCATCAAAAATGAACTCTATTCAATGAAGTCCTTCTCAGAAACCTGGAAAGCATACAAGAGCAAAATGTCCTCTTCCCTACCTGGAGCTGGTTTTGCTATTATTTTAGGTTTGATTCCAATTGCGGTTTTAATTTGGCTTTTTAGCGGTATAATTCAACTGGAATGTAATACGGCTACGCAGATGTTATTAAACCTGCTTATCAAGTCCCTTGCCTTTTCTCTTTTTATTCCTTTTATTTTAATTGCTTTTAATCCTATTTGCAAACATAATGATTATCATCTTAAGCTCTCGGAAATGTTTTCCGCACTGCGTAGTTATCCGCGTTATTTTCTTTGGACTCTTATCAATGCCTTATATTTTTGCCTTATCTATATAATTTGTTTTGGTTTGCCCAATTTTGCGTCTGCTCCGATTTTGCGTTTGGTTTGGCTGGTTTTAGTTAATTATTGGGTAGCCATTGCGTTGCCTTCTTTGGTTTTGATGGAAGAGATGTCTTATAATCCCTGGAAGGCAATCAAAAAATCCTATCAGCATTTTCAGGATGTTCGTTGGAATATATATCTTCTGGCTTTAGTTTTAGCTATCTTAAATGCTTTGGGTTGTCTGTTTTTTTGGCTGCTTTTAATTCCCGAAGCATTGATTTTGCCTCTTTCCCTATATGCCCTGAGGGACTATACCAGACGGTTAATTGACTTTGAATTGCTGAATTATCGTTTATAAGGTATTATATTTTATGAATCGCAGAGAAATTATTTCCCTCATCATTTTGATTTTAGTGATTGGTTTCGGAACCTACAAATATCTGACCCGCTCTTTTACTGAACTTAAAAGTCAATACTTAATGGATACCATTGTAGAAATATCTGCCACTTCGCAAAGTAAAAATGTTGGCAAACAAATAGATGCTGTTTTCAATTATATCCGCAATCTGGAAGATAAATTAAACGAATTCAATCCGCAAAGCTATCTGGCTAAAATCAATGCTGATACTTTAAATATGGTCTTTGAAATGGACTCCGATGTATATAATTTATTAACTATAGCGGATAGTTTATATAAAATGACTGAAGGCGCTTTTGACCCAACTATCAAGCCGGTATGGGATTTATGGGGTTTTAATGCTGAAAAACCTGTGCCTCCAGATTCGCTTGAAATAAAGAAAATGTTAGAGAAAGTGGATTTTAGTAAGATAAAATATACTCCCCAACAACTGTTTAAGCCGGTAGGTATGCAACTCACTTTTGGCGCTATTGCCAAAGGTTACATTTTGGATAAAGCACGAGAATATATGCAGACCTTAAATTTGGATAGCGGATTTATAAATTGTCGCAGTTCTATGGCTTTTATGGGTTTTCAAAAACCCCAAATTGTTTATATTCAGCATCCTCGCCGCTTAGATGATTACATTGCCAGTTTCAAAGTGCTGAATCAAAGTGTTTCTACTTCCGGTGATTATCAACAGTTTTATGAATATCAGGGTATTCGTTATCATCATATCATCAATTCTTTTACAGGTTATCCCGTTCCCGATGTGCATTCAGTAACTGTTCTTTGTCCTTCTGCCGCTTGGTCTGACGGTCTTTCAACCGCACTTTTTTTGTTGCCTCCGGAAACTGCAATTTCAGTAATTAAACCGATTCCCGATTGTGAAGCAATCATTTATTATACTAAAGATGATTCTCTCGTTTCCCTGAAAACGAAAGGGATGAAGAAAAGGGACTTGAACGAAAAGTTATGAGTATACCTGATATCCAATCCCAAGCTGATAACCGCAAAATAACCATAGATAAAGTTGGTGTAAAAGGTATTCGTTATCCTATTGTAGTGCAGGATAGAAAAAAAGGCATTCAGCATAGTGTTGCCGATTTAAATATCTATGTAGAACTTCCTCATCAGCGTCGGGGAACACATATGAGCCGTTTTCTGGAGGTCTTAAATCGTTATCATACTGAGGTTTTTATAGATAAGCTGGATGCTTTTTTAAGTGAGTTGAAAACAACCCTGAAAGCTGATTCTGCCTATATAGACATTATGTTTCCCTTTTTTATAAAAAAACAGGCACCGGTTTCCCGCGTTTCTTCTCTTTTGGGTTATGATTGCAGTTTCAATGCCTCTTTTAAGGATAGTTTTGAACTCTGGATTGGAGTAAAAGTTCCGGTAACTACACTTTGTCCTTGTTCTAAAGCAATCAGCGTTTATGGAGCTCATAATCAGCGTTCGGATATATTTATAAAAGTCCGTTACCGGGAATTTGTGTGGCTGGAAGAACTGATTCAGCTTGCCGAAAAACATTCCAGCTGTGAGATTTATCCGATTTTAAAGCGCTCGGATGAGAAATATGTAACCGAAAAAGCATACAATAATCCCAAATTTGTGGAAGATGTTGTGCGGGAAATCACTCTGGAATTAAATAAAGATAAGCGAATAACCGGATTTTATGTAGAAGCCGAAAATTTTGAATCCGTCCATGATCACAATGCTTATGCCCTGATAAGCAGAAACTTATAACATTATGAATAACAGGATAAATTCAGGGTTAAACAATTTTCCCAAACCCGTTAGCAGAATTTTAGCTAATGGACTGGAAGTTATTTCCGTGCAGGATAATTCCAATTCTGTCCTTTGTTTGCAATTATACATTAGAACAGGTTCGGTTCAGGAAAATAAAAACCAGCGGGGTTACTCGCATTTTATTGAGCATTTGAGCTTTAAATCTACCAAGGACTTTCCTTTTAACGGAATTTCTCTTTTTGCCTCTGGTCTGGGTGGAATGCTAAATGCTTTCACCGATTACGATTGCACTTGTTACTATGTAAATCTTCCTGCCGAAAAATTGAAAGAGGGTTTATACATCCTTTCTCAGCTTGCTTTTCAGAGCACTTTCAGCCGGGAAGATGTAAAAACGGAAAAGGAAATCATTGTAGAGGAAATAAAACAGTATAAAAACGACCCCGAAACTGATTTTTTGGAATTTATCCAAAGCAGTTATTATCAAAAAAGTCCTCTTAAATATCCGATTTTGGGTAGTCCCGAAAGCATTATAAAAGCAGACTTTGAATCCCTGCAAAGGTTCTATAAAAACCGCTACAACCCGAAAAATGCTTTTCTGATTATTTGTGGTGATTTCCAGCAAGAGGAATTAAAATCTTTTCTGGATTATTATTTTGTGCCCTGGAAATGCCGAGGTAAACTTATTAAACAGCCGCTAAATATTGAACCGGAAATAAATGGCTTCCGCTATTTTTATCGTCAGAAAGAGTTAAATGAAAATACAATTGCTATTGCTTTACCGGATTAAGCGAAAAACATCCTTACGCTAATGCTCTTTAATAGCTATACGTTATTTGGCAATAGGAAAATCATCCCGTCTATTTAAACGCCTGGTGGAAGAAGAAAAAATTTGTTCCAGCGTGAAAGTAAGTTCTCTTTGCGGAATTCTTTCCGGGGCCTCAGTCATTTCTATTACTCCTCTTTCCGATAAATATATCTCTGAGGTTATAAAGTTATTCAGGACTGAATATTCTGCCTTGCTCAACTACGGAATACCTGAATCCGAACTGGAACTGATTAAAAAGGATATTATTAATAGTTGGTTATTTAGTTTTGAAGGGATGGAAAACCTTGCCAGTTTGGTAGCTACGGAAAAATTCGTGGGAGACCTGAACCGTCTTCAGAGCTATGGTGCAGAAATTAATGCCACTACTTTAAACGATATACAGCAAGCTATGTATAAATATTGGCTTCCCGAAGGGCTTGGTTTATTATCAAGGAGCTGTTGAAAATGTTGATTTTGCCGAAAAAGCTTATGCCCTTAAAAGTGTTTGCCCTGCAGCAAGATTTGGATTTTAACCCTGCCAACTTAGGCATAAAACCCTCTCTCAATCTGGAAATTACACCTTTGAACCAGGAAGCAGACCTGAAAACAGGATCAATTGCTCAAATAGCTGAGGGCTTCTATCAGATAATTCTTTCCAACGGGATGCAAGTTCTCTTTAAACAACTGAAAAACAAAAGCATCAGCGGTTTTTCTCTTTCCACTCCTATCAGCCAGATTTGTGAAACAACTTCCACTATAGGGCACAACTATTTTTGCTCTTCCCTATTGTTGTATAAAACTCAAAAACATAGTCATCAGGAGTTACAACAATTTTCCCGGGAAAATGGATTTAATATCCGTTTAATTCATCATTTGGATACTACTACTTTTAGGGGAAAGTGTTTAAGCGTTAATCTGAAAAAGGCATTGTCTATGCTGGCGGAAATAATCTATCTTCCGAATTTTGACCGTAACTATCTTTCTCTTTTAACTTCTGCCGCTTTAGATGAAATTCGGAGGGATAATGATATTCCGGTTAGCTATGCCTATTTAAACTGGTATAAAATGTTAGTGGGAAACAATAGCAACCTTTTTCGCAGTTCCGGAAATCCTCTCACATTCGCTCCCTGCATCGACATACAAGAATGGTATGAAAAATGGGATATCGGAAAGGATTTTTATTTAGGAATTGTAGGTAACCATAAGCCGGAAGAGGTATTAGAACTTTGTGAACAGACCTTCGGTTTAGCTAAAAAAGCATCTCAATCATTGTATCCAAAACCCTTATATTCACCTTCAACTATCCATTTTAAAAGGAAATACAAAAAAACCGACCAGGCAATTATTTTTAACGGCGGATTTGCTTGTCCGGCTGTTAGTCGTGATGAAAATACTGCCTTCTATGTTCTATCTCAAATCCTGGGAGGAGATATATCCTCGCGGTTTTATTATATCTTAAGGGAAAAATACGGCTATGCATATCAAACAGGTTTTGAATTTCACTCCTTAAATGAACTTGGTTTTTGGAGTGCTTATGCCTTTTGTGACCGCGATGATTATCGTAATTGTCTTGCTCTAATGCAGGATATTCTTTATTCTCTTACAGAAAAAGAAGTTGCTGAAGATGAACTGGAAAATGCCAAACAATATTTAATCGGAATGAACCGTTTTGAAGATGAAAGTGTTTCCTATACCGCATCTATGATGTCTAACCTGTCAGCTTTGGGCTATGAACCCCAATATTATCTGTCCAGAGAAGAACGGATTAGAAAAGTTAACCCGAAAATAATTCAGCAAATTGCCCGCAAGTGGCTGTTACCTGAAAATCAATATATCTATTTATTGTTGTAATTATGTTGAAAATTGGTATTGATATCGGCTCCAGAAACACAAAAATCGTTATCTACGATGTTCGTAAACAAAACGTATAGAATTTAGTGCTTTTCAAAACCACTGAAGTTTCTGTTATTAAAATTGAGTTAACAACCTTTAAAAGAAGGTTATACGGCTTTAGGAATTACCCGGAAAATAAACACTATTGGGGTTACCGGCTATGGGCGCAACTTTACCAGGAAGCAAGCTCCATTTTATCGGAAATTAGCTGTCATACAGCCGGTTGTCTATATTATTTTCTCATATTAGAATCATTTATTGATATCGGAGGTCAGGATTCTGAAATTATCACCCTGAACGAAAAAGGTAAAGTAACGGATTTTGTGATGAACGATAAATGTGCAGCAGGAACCGGAAGATTTTTGGAAATGACAGCTAGTGTTTGGGTTGTGATGTTTCCGAACTTTCTTCATTTAGCTTCCAAATCCACTCGGCGCATGTTTAATTCCACCTGTGTTGTTTTTGCCAATCGGAAATAATCGATAAGCTTTCCTTCTATTCCTCCAGAAGATATAGTTCGTTCTATTCATCGTAGTATAGCAAAAACGTGATTTAGCCCAAATGCTATATGTATTGGGAGCAACCACTTGTTTTTACCGGTGTGGAGTTGCCCTGAATAAAGATATGGGAAAAACAAGCGAAGTGAAGCATTAAATTTCAATTAATAATTCTCCTGAACCGGAAATTACTGCTGCCTTGGGCGCTGCTATTTTAGCCAAATGAAATTTTGATTATCACATTCATACTGAAGATAGCTGCGATAGTCACAATTAAAGCAAATGATTTAATTAAAAGAGCTAATCAACTAATTACGATGAAACAGCTATTACTGAACACCTGGATTTACTACCTCGTGAAATAAAGAAATACGGTGGCACCTTCATTAGACCGTTATTATAAGCGAAGGTAATTACAGAATAATACCTCGCAACTTAATGTGCTTTGTGGAATTGAATGGTGACTATCATAGGGTTAAAGAATATGCCCTTTGGTTGAAGATATTAACTTTGACCTATCTCGTTCCGTTCATTTTAAGTGATTAAGCAAATGTTGCTGTTCCGTTTAAAACCTCTTTCCGAGGAACAGGTTAGGATTATTACCAGCAAAATTTATTGCTGGTTTCCCATTGTAAGCATTGATGTTCTTGCTCATTTGTAGGTTTTAAGTGTGCGGGTTATAATTATATTCCTGATGAAAGTGCCTTTTATTTTGATAAAAACCTTTCTTCTGTGCCATATAAACACCAGCAAATTCGGCTTGAGCTGTCCACACGGGACGGTAACGAATTGTAAACAGGGAGGAGTTTTGGGCTGTATTTGCAGCTTCCGCTTCGGGAATTTCAGGTTGCACATTTGTTTCTTGCTTACAACTTGTGAAAAAGAAAATGGCTATCATCAAAGCTATTAACAGATAGATTATTTGCCTGTTATTCATAAAATTACCTTTCCTCCGATGATTAGCAGAAAGACAATAAATCTCATTTTATGTAACCTCTTACCGTTCAGCTTATGACCCGAACTTTAATCCATCTCATACCTGATTTACTTATATCGCTAATTACTATTTTTTGTCAATAAGAAACAAGCAGAAAAATTGATCTGATTTGTTGATTTATTTCCACTTCTCTCTTCCAACTTGATTTTTAGGCGTTCTTACTCCTTCAGTTAATAACCAAGTAACAACCAAGTAACAACTCCGTAACGGAACTACGGAAGTGTTACGGAAGTGTTACGGAGTCGTTACTTAATCGTCTATAGAATAAGCAATTAGCTGATTTGGATTACAAAGGACAATATATTTAGGTAACCTACTATAATTTAATGATTTAAACCCAAATAATGCAGTTGAAGAAATCGTGTTTGTAGCCGGAGCTTGCTGAAACTCTGCATTTTTATTCTGGCGGAGGAAGGGCATCCTCTGTCTACACAAAATGAATTATTTTTTTACGATGTTCAATCCTTGTTTCACTTTTCCACTTTTCCCCCTTTTACTTTTATCATCCAATCTCATTTTTTCCTTGCCAAAAATCCTATCTCCATTATAAGGTATGAAAAATAGACCTGCGATGAGAGATAAGTTCTGGCATCAAGGGTGAAAAGACCTCTTTTCCTCTTTTGTCTGCCATCTTAAATTTCTCCTCGCTGAAGGAAGGAAAAAATGAATGCCAAATATCATATTCTAAGCATTATTATGGAAGACCGTGAAAGTGCTTTTCATCCCGTAAACGAATTATTGCATAGTTATGCACAAAATATTCTTTTACGGGTGGGCTATCCTATGCGCGATTTAGGAGTTGCTGTAATTTTTTTAATTGTAGAGCTCTCTGTTTCCGAAATGGGTGCCTTTTCCGGAAAACTGGGGCAGATAAAATCCGTGAAAGTAAAGGTTACAACTTTGAAACTGGAGGAAGGAGAACAAAATGAAAATTAATACTGAAGGTCTTAAGTCCTTTATTCCTACTGCTGAAATTGAAGAACATTTAAACAAAAACCGTTTTGCCGATGCCATTAGGATTAGAGATATTGTAGATAAATCACTGGATAAACAGCGTCTTAATCCTGATGAAACAGCCGCTTTAATTAATGTTACCGATCCCGAATTAAAAAACCTTATTCTGGAAGGTGCGCATACTCTCAAAGAACGAATTTATGGGAAATTGATAGTTCTTTTTGCCTTCTTTATGTTGGAAACAAATGTATAAACGATTGTGCTTATTGTGATTCCGTATTTCCACAAAGAATGTCGCGGGCAACTTTGGCAAGAAGACTTGATTGCCGAAACAGAAGCTCTTGAAGATAAAGGGCATAAACGATTAATTATGGTTTACGGTAACACTCCCAAATATTTTCCCGAGTTTGCCGTTGAAATTCAGTAAACCGTTTATAATGTAAAACACAATAAAGGAGAAATTCGCAGAGTGGTATAAATGCCGCTCCTTTGATATTGAAGGTTTTTGCACTGTAAAATCCGTTGGTATTGGCACTTATCAAATTTTTCAGGAAACCTATCATAAAGAGACCTACCAAAATTTGCATCCCAGAGGACCTAAAAGTAATTTCCTTTGGCGTTTATATGGTTTGGATAGAGCTATGCAGGCAGGAATTGATGACTTGGGTATTGGTGCTTTAATGGGATTATATAATTGGCGTTTTGAAGTTATGGGTCTTCTCTATCATACAATTCATCTGGAAGAACGCTTTGGAGTAGGACCTCACACTATTTCCTTTCCCCGTATTGAACCTGCTATTGGAACGGACTTTACAAAAAATCCTCCCTACAAGGTTTCAGATGAGGACTTTAAGCTTTTAATAGCCAGCATCCGCTTAAGTGTTCCCTACACCGGAATGATCCTTACTGCCAGAGAACCAATTGCAGTAAGAGATGAGGTCTTACGCTATGGCATTTCACAAATTGATGCCGGAAGCAGTATCGGAGTTGGTGACTATGCTCATAAAGATGAAGAATCCAAACGTAAAAGTCAATTCGTTTTAGGTGACACCCGCACTTTGGATGATGTTATTTATGAACTTGCCCATAGCGGTTATATACCTTCTTTTTGCACTTCCTGTTACCGTGCAGGAAGAACTGGAGAACATTTTATGGAATTTGCCATTCCTGGTTTTGTAAAAAGATTTTGCACTCCCAATGCCTTACTCACTTTTGCGGAATATCTTTATGATTATGCCAGCGAACGCACTAAAAAAATCGGCTTGGAACTGATTGACAAAGAAGTAGCTAAAATAGATGATCCTAATATGCAGAGCTCAGTGAAAGAAAATCTGGCAAAAATGAAAGAAGGAATAAGAGATTTGCACTATTAAGGTTAACAAGTTAACAAATGACCGGGTGAAAATTCATTCTTAACTTGACATAAAGCATTATTAACATAAAATTGTAAAAATTACTAATCAGGATAAAGTTTATGACCCGGGCAATCGTTTTATTAAGCGGAGGAATGGATTCTTTGGTTACAGCTGCTTGTGCTGTATCTGAATGTGACGAGGTCTGTTTTCTGCATTTTAATTATGGTCAGTTAACGGAAAAAAAGGAATTATCCTCTTTTGAAGCACTGGTAAATTATTATCAGCCAATTCAAGCCAAAGTGATTAATTATTCCTGGCTTTCTGAGATTGGCGGCTCTGCTTTAACCGATAGAAACATTCTCGTTCAGAAAGGAATCCTTTCCGGTTCTAAAATTCCTGTTACTTATGTTCCTTTCCGGAATGCCATATTTCTTTGTTCTGCAGTTGCCTGGGCAGAAGTTATTCAAGCGACAAAAATTTATATTGGAGCTGTGGAAGAAGACAGTTCCGGTTATCCGGATTGCCGTGAGGTTTTTTTTCAGGCATTCAATAAAGTGATTGCTACAGGAACAAAAGGTGAAATTCCGATAGAGATTAGCACCCCTGTTTTACATAAAAGCAAGGCAGAAATAGTGCAGCTGGGAATTGAACTTAAAGCTCCTTTTGAATTATCCTGGAGCTGTTATACCGAAAATGATATTGCCTGTGGCGTTTGTGAAAGCTGTCTCTTACGCAAAAAGGCATTTAAAACAGCAGGTGTGGAAGACCCTTCCCTATCAAACTGACATTAATTTCGGGTTGAAAATGTAGCATAATATTCTTTTCTCTTTGGTGGATTCTGCTTTCTCAGGAATGACAAAGACTTTTCCTTCAAGAAATGATATAAACGGAAAATTAGATATTATGAAAACATCCTTATTAGTCTTAACCGGTGGAACGATTGCTATGAAAGTATCTGATCCTGCCGGAGTAGTTCCCAGCCCTGAATGCTTAATTTAAGGCAATTTCCTCAAATTAAATAGCGTTGCCAATGTAGAAGTGATGGACTATCTGAATATTCCCAGTCCTTACGGCGGACCCCGAAACGATGTTTGAACTGGCTGAATTAATAGACCTGAAAATAATTGACTATGATGGTGTAGTTATCACTCACGGAACCGATACTTTAGAAGAAACGGCTTTTTACAAGTGACTTAGCTAACTACCCGCAAACCTGTTATTTTTACTGCAGCAATGCGTTCCGTGATGAAATCGGTTTGGATATCTCGTAACATAATTGGCAGTGTTCGCAGCTAGTCATCCCGAATCAATTGATAAAGGTGTTTTGGTAGTAATGAATGATGAAATCGTATTGCGCTCGGCTGCGATGTCGTGAAAGCCGATACGGGTAAAATTGATGCCTTCGTTTCTCCTGGTTATGACTATCGGCAATGTAGACCCTGATAAATTAGAGTATCATCGTGCTTCTCTCTATCGGGAAAATGTTTGGGACGGAACAAATTGATACAAGAGTTGAACTTATCAAAGCAGTAGCTGGAATGGATGGAAAATTTATTCACTGCTGTCTGAACACGATATAAAAGCAATTGTGATTGAAGCATTCGGAAGAGGAAATTTACCTAAAACTCTGGTTCCCGATATTGAAGAAGCTATAGCCAGAAATGTTTTAGTGATAATAACTTCCAGAATCAGTATATACCGGAAGGGTTCTGCCTGAATATGGTTATGAGGGTGGAGGAAAACATTTGGAAATCAATAGGTTGCATTCTTGCCGATATGAAAGGTTAAAGCACGCTTGAAATTGATGGCACTTTTCTTTAAAAATACTGTGATGCTGATATTGTAAAGCGCTTTTTCCAACAGAGTTTGCTATGAAAATTAAGATGTCCTGCACTCCTTCTCTTTCCGTGGCGGTATTTTCGTTTCGCTTTATCCCTTGCCAGAGCTTTTAAAGATACAGGACATAATGTTCAATTTTTCAATTTTAGAGAGCAATATCCCAAGTTGCTTTTCCCTGGAAAGGGACAATATGATTCAGAACTTCCTACCAATGAATTTGTTAATCATCAAATTCTTACCCCCTGGTTACCTAAAACATGGAAAGCAACCATTCACGAGCTCAAAATATATAGACCCGAGGCAATTATTGTCTCCTGGTTTTTACCCTATTTTGCTCCTGCTTATGGTTATATTTTACGACAAATAACCTGTTCCCGTAAAGTAATTCTGGCACATAATATTGCCTCTCACGAGAAATGGTTGGGCGAAAAATATTTTCTGCAATATGCTTTTAAGCCGGCAACTAAAATTGTTACCTTAAGTAAAGCTACTCTGGATGAACTGCATCGTAAATTACCGCTGTATATATCTAAAAAAGGTGTTTCAGGTTTTCATCCCTGCTATGATATGTATAACGACAATATATCGGCTACCCGGAAAGATAATACCCTGTTTTATTTCGTTCTGATTAAGCCCTATAAAGGTCTTGATATTTTACTGAAAGAAATGCCCAAAGTGATTGAAGCGTTTCCTGATGTGAAGTTAATAATTGCCGGAGAGGTCTATGGAAATAAAAATATCTACACTGAACAGATTCAGGCATTAGGTATTGAAAATAATGTGGAATGCTATTTTCGTTACCTTGGCGATCCGGAAATATCATATTTTTTCAATCAGTCCTGTCTCTGTATTCTACCCTATAAAAGTGCCTCACAAAGCGGTGTTATAGCCACTTCTTACAGTTTTGGAGTTCCTGTTCTGGCAACGAATGTTGGGGGATTAGGAGAATATGTTATAGAAGGAAAAACCGGCTATCTAGTTCCTCCTGATAATTCTTCAGCTCTGGCTGAAGCAATAATTAAATATTTGAAATTAAAACCCGATATGAGCCAGGCAATTAATGAATACACAAAACGCTATTCCTGGAAGGGATTGGCGGAATTACTAATTAAATGAAGATTTTACTTCTCACTTATTATTTTCCCCCTTGTGGAGGTGCCTGTGTTCAAAGATGGCTGCGTTTTATTCGTGCTTTAACAAAAAAAGGAGTAGATATTTATGTAGTAACTACTCTAAATGGAGATTATCCTTACACGGATGAAAGTTTGCTGGCTAAAATCCCTTCGTCGGTAAAGGTTTATCGCAGCAAACCCTTAAAATTTAGTAAATTGTGGCACTTTTTCGGACAAAAGGAATTGCCTTATGGCTCATTGCAAAACAAAAAAACCGATAGTTTCGGGAAAAAAGTTTTGTATTGGTTACGCTTGAATTTTATTGTTCCGGATATACGAATTGGCTGGAATCCTTCTGCATATAAAAATGCACTGAAGGTTTTATACCAGGATAAAATTGACTATGTTATTACTACTGGTCCTCCCCATTCTACGCATTTGGTGGGTTTAAAACTGAAAAAACATTTTGGTGTTCAGTGGAGGACCGACTTTCGGGACCCGATGTCTGAAATATACTATCTGAAAATAAATCCTCCCTGCCGTATAACTCTGGCTTTGCATAAATATCTGGAACGGAAAATTATCCGGACAGCCGACCTGAATTATATATTCAGTAAAGTAATTGCAGATGCTTTACCCGATGGCAAAAAGAAGGTCTTATATAATGGCTTTGACCCTGATGATTTTAAGGGTTTGCATTACTCAAGAACAGATAAATTTCGCATCAAATATGTAGGTCAACTTACAAACGGACGGGATGCCAGCCCTTTAATGAAAGCACTTTCTTCGTTGCAACTACCTTTGCTGGAATTCTCTCTTATCGGCACCAGGGATTTTCCCGAAACCGATTTCCCGGTAATAAAAATTCCTTTTTTACCACATAACAGAGCTTTAGAGGAATTGGTGAATGCTGAATTGCTGATACTGATTATTGATACCTGTAAAAGGAACGAAGGTTTACTACCCTCCAAACTTTTTGAATATATGGCTTCCCGAACTCCGATCCTTTGTATTTCCGAACCGGCTGGTGAAGTATATACATTAATCTGTAAAACAGAAAGCGGGTTCGTTAGCAAAGATAGTGAAGAAATAGCAAATTATATTTTGGGGTTATATAACAAATTTTAGAAGGAGATAACTTACGCACAAAAGGAGATATCTCTTTTCAAGATGTAAACAATCAAGTAACATTTTTCTTGAAAGTTGATGTCCCCATCAACTACAAATTACGACTTTGTTATAAACGATGAGACATCGTTTTTCCGGAATCGTGTAGTTCATCTTTTCTTGCAGAGAAACAGTTGCCTCCATAAACAATTTGTCGGAATTAGAAAAATAACGCTTTAACCAGAATTTTGCCCAAGCGAAACGCGAACCTTTTCCTTCAAAGAAATGATGAGCTTCAATTAGATGGATATCAATAGCATTCCATCTAACAGTAATGTTATTTTTGCGATTAGTTAATGTTGGTTACATACCGTAAAGTCCCCATGTCCATAAGGGTACACGTCATTGTTCCTTTGGTTGATTCAGTATGCACTTCATAGGTGTCATCAATAACGACTGCGGGCAAGCTATACAAGTATCAAAAGTTGCATTGAGAAATATTTTATCCTTTCTGCAATTTCTTCCAGAAGCATTGCGACAAGTTTTTTAGTTCTTGTTCATCTGCAGCAATAATTTCTGCAAGAGGGCGTTGATCTGTTCCCAGAAAACCTGTTATAGTAAGGGCTCCTTTGCATCATACGCGAGCGAATTTTGCTTTGAGCAGTTTCTTTCATTATGCTTTTCCCATCCTGAAGCTTTTTAATAATAATATATTGGTATCTCATAATTAAGTGTATCTGCTAACGGTTCTGGCCCTCTGCTTAAAATTAGCCAGATTTTCGCTTCCTTGGCAGCAGAATACTTGATAACAGTGTTAACCGGATAACACGGAATAGGTGGAATCCACTACACTGCTATACAAATCCAAATTTTAAAAATTATAAATGCCTCTTGAAAGGGTTTACTAATCAATGAAGGCAAAGCGCGTAGAAGAACCTTTACTGATAACCAGATAAACTGTTCCATCCTGACGTATTTTTTCTCCCGCAACCGGATTCTGCTCCAGAACAACTTCAGGAGCTGCAACATCACTAAAAAGTGAGTCTTTAACTATTATATGCAATTTTTCTTACTCAAGTAAATTTTTTGCTTGAACAAGAGGCATTCCAACAACAGAAGGGACTTCCACTTTGGGAGTGCGTCCTAAAATGACAGGAAAGAGAATCTGACTGAAAACAAAAGCTGTTACAATTATAATTCCAATACCGATTCCAATTATATAACCAGCTCTTTTTGTACCGGTTGGAGATTTTGTCCGGACATAAATATTTTTATTTCCGGCGTTGTAATTTGGCTGCAAAAGCACCATCCATATTATGTTTGAAGGGTATCGTTTTCAAGTATCCGGCGCTGGTATATCTTTCTGGAATAAAAGCATCTGCCGGAATCAGTTCAAAATTCCTGTTCTTTTTTAAAAAGGCAGAAATTTGGTCTTCGTTTTCTTTGGGATTCATTGTGCAGGTAGAATAAACCAAAAAACCACCCGGAGCAACAAAATTGGCTGCATAATCCAATGCCTTTTCCTGAAGTTTTATAAGCTCGGGGATATTTTGATGTGCCTGCCAGCGGAGGTCTGATTTTCTTCCAAAAACACCCCATCCGGAACAAGGTACATCTACTAAAACCCTGTGAAAAGCAGGAGCCACGGGACCGTATTTAAAGGCATCTGTTACAACCATTTTGATATTAGTTAGCTGTAAACGGTTTGCTGCCTGTTTCAACAGTTTCATCTTACTGGGAATTTTATCCACAGCAATAACTTCACCTGTATTATCCATTCTTTCGGCAATATAGCTGCATTTTCCCCCCGGAGCAGCAAAAAGGTCTAAAACACTTTCCTCTTTTTGGGGATCAAGCAATTCTACAATTAGTGCAGCAGAAGTATCCTGCACGGAAAAATATCCTTCGGAGAATGCTACATCTTCCAAAACTTCGGCTGTTTGAGCTGTATGAAACATCATTGGACTCGCTTGAGAAGGAGTGATTACAATATTGCGTTTGGCAAAATATGCTTTCAGCTTTTCAGGAGTTGTAGCAGTGCTGTTTACTCTAATATGCAGTTCCGGATTTTCATTGAAAAACATAGCCAAGTATTCCGTATTTTCCTCACCCCATAAATCCAACCACTGTTTAATCAATTCCGGTGGAAAAGAATGTTCATAAGCAATACGCAAAGCAGGTTCCTCAGGATAAGAAACTTCCGGATTGCGCAAATAATTTCTGAGCACAGCGTTAACAAAATCTGCCACTTGGGGATTGAATAAGGTTTTAGCCAGTTCCACGGTCTCATTTACTGCGGCATAATCTGGAATGGAATTGAGATACAAAAGCTGATAAAGCCCCATATAGAGCAGGACTTTAATCTTAATATCGGTATCGGTGTATTTTTTCTTATCTACATATTGCTGAAGGATATAATCCAGTTTCAGATAGAGCTTGATCACTCCTTTCACAAGGTTGTAAAAGAGAGCAGGGTCTTCGCCTGCATTTTTCAATTTTTTAGCTCGCTGATGTAATAAAGTATCAGAATATTCTTTATCTTTAAGCACTTTCAGAATAGTTGTATACGCTTCGGAGCGGAAGTTCATTTATTTCTCTGATAGATGCGTTTAATGATTTCTTTAATTAACTCTTCCGTATTCAGTTTCCGCATTGACTCATCCATTAAAGCCAGTTCTTTTGCGGATTTGATGTAAATTAAATCCCAAAGACAAAGTGCCGATCCCTTCACTACGCTAATATCCCTATTTGCAATTCCTTCTGGTCTATGTTTAAGTAATTTATGGACATCATCTTTCAGTTCTACAATCAAACGCTGGAGCTGAATTTTTTCCCGATGCGGAACTTTTGTCAATAGACTTCTTCTTTCCAGAATTGACAGCTTTTATAAAAGTAGGAATGCTGAAGCGTGAAAGTATTGATAGGGCAATTTTAGGACCAATTCCACCGATTTGTTCAACATAACAAAAAGTTCTCTTTCTGCTTCCGTAGCAAAAGCCAAAAATGCGTATATCATCCTGACTGATATGCAAATAAGTAAGCAATTTACAGGGTTTACCAGCAGTTGGCAATTTTTCATAAGTGCTAATCGGTATTTTCAGTTCCCAGCCGATGCCCATTGTTTCTATAATAGCCAAAACAGGTGTTTTAAAGGTAAGAGTTCCGGAAATATACTGAATCATTGTAACCACTTCATCCGGTTATAATGACAGGTTGCTACGGCTAAAGCATCAAAAGCATCATCCCTTTTAGGGCTTTCTTTTAATGGATAAAGCTGATTTATCATATAGCGAACTTGTTGTTTGCTAGCATTGCCGTTGCCGCAAACGGATTTTTTTATTTCTCGGGGACTGTATTCCACAACAGGAATATCTTTCATTGCTAAAGCAAGTAAAATAACACCGCGTGAATGACCTAAGGTAAATACACTTCTCACTTGCCGATGGAAGAAAATGCTTTCCACAGCTGCAATTTCAGGATGGTATTCCTCCAGAATTTGCATAATGTTTTCATAGAGTGATTTTAACCTTAATGCCAATGTTTTTCCCCGCGTAACATCAATAACATCACAGCCGGCAGCAAGCACTTTTCTGCTTTCTATTTGAAGTAAACCATAACCGCAATAACGGCTGCCGGGATCAAAACCAATAATAATCACTTAGTTATTTATGCCTGAGAAAGTTTCTCCATAACTTCGTCTGAAACCTCAAAATTGGCATAGACCTTTTGCACATCATCAAGCTCTTCCAGGGATTCAATCAAGCGCATTAGTTTTTCTGCAGTATTATCATCAACGCTAATTGCATTTTTAGGTATTCTGATAAGTTCAGCATTATGCTAGGATAGCCCTCTTTTTTCCAGATTACCGATAACAATATGAAAATCAGCGGGAGAAGTATAAACATCAAAATTACATCATTAAGTTCAACATCGTCAGCTCCGACTAGTGCCTACATAAATTCATCTTTCATCCAAACCTGCAGAAGGAACATTGAAAAATCCCTTCTGTTCAAAATTCCAGGCAACTCGACTTTTTCGTTTCTGCAAGGTTGCCTACTTCCATATTTAGAAAATGTATGCGAGCTCAGAAACACTGCGTTTTTTATTGTCGGTCATCACTTCCACAACAATTCCTACTCCCGTTGTGACCAAGACCCCTCATAAATAACTTCTTCATAAGCTGCACCTCAATTTCACCTGTTCCCCTTTTTAATTGCATTTGCTCAATATTTTCTTTTGGGCATATTGTTTTCTTTGGCAGTATTAATAGCGGTTCGTAAGCGGGGATTCATATCAGGATCTCCACCTCCGGTTTTAGCCGCTAAAATAATTTCTTTAACCAAGCGGGTAAAGACCTGCCCTCTTTTAGCATCAGCAGCACCTTTTTTGTGCTTTATTGAACTCCATTTATTGTGTCCAGACATATAAACCTCAATTTGTTCTTTATCATCTTACAAAATCATTATGAAAAGCAGTCCTTTATTGTCAAGAAAAAAAGGAAAAGTGGAAACGGAGTTCGCCATTTCTCTTTTTTTTACGGAGGAACGGCTCGCTCTGTATACACAATCAATCGTGTTTCACAAATTCAGGAAGGTTGTTATCCTCATCAACCACGAGTAAGAAACATTGGGCTTTCTTAGTTTGCAATAAAGCGAGAGATTAGTTATAAATGAACGATGAGAACATCATTCTTCTGTTATTCAATCTCTGGTTTCCCCTTTTTACAGTTCACCGTTCACTGTTCACCGTTCACCGTTCACTCTACTCGTTGGTTTGTTCCTGCCAGGCAGAAATCACTTTCTGAGCAATATCATCCGGCACTTTTTCATAATGTGAGAATTTTTGGATAAAACGTCCTCTACCTTGGGTGAATGATTTCAGGGCTGGATAGTAAGAATACATTTCCGCTAAAGGCATTTGAGCTGTTAAATATTGTTTTTTACTGTGTTGTTCCATACCCAGAATTTTACCTCTCCGGGTAGAAATATCACCCATAACATCACCCATATATTCACTCGGAACGATTATAATCAATTCATGAATGGGTTCCAAAAGAATAGGTTTGGCTTTTTTGAAAGCATCCTTCAAAGCCATTGAGGAAGCTATTTTAAAAGCAATTTCTGAGCTATCAACTTCGTGATAACTGCCATAATAAACTTCCACGGAAATATCAACAACAGGGTAGCCGGCAATGATACCCTTTTCCATTGTTTCCCAAAGTCCCTTCTCAATTGCAGGAATATAATTGGAGGGAATTACTCCGCCTACAATGGAATTGATAAATTTGAATCCTTCTCCCCTTTCTGTTGGTTTAATACGGAAATAGACCTCAGCATATTGACCGCGGCCACCTGACTGTTTTTTATGTTTATAGTTGGATTCTGCGCTTGTCATTATCGTTTCTTTATAGGGAATCCGCGGTTCTTTGAGGATGGCATCTACTTTATAACGGTTTTTCAGTTTTTTCAGCACCAGTTGCAATTGCTGTTCTCCCATTCCGGATAGAACATTTTCATGGGTTTCCACATTTAATTCATAGCGAATGGTTGGGTCTTCAGCAATCACTCTTTGCAGGACAGTGCCTATTTTATCTTCATCGGCTTGATTAACAGCTTTGATGGTTTGCCAGGTAGTTGGGGTAGGTAATTCTACCGGGATTACAGATATTTTAGAACCAAGAGAAACAATGCTGTTCATAACTTTGGCGTTTTTTAGTTTCAGTAAAGCGCCAATATCGCCTGCTTTAATTTCGTTGCAGTCATTACGATTTTTCCCCAACATAAAATACATTGTTCCAGCTTTATCTTTGGCATCTTTTTCGGGAATGTAAAATTCCATACCTGTCTTTAGTGTTCCGGAAAAAAGACGGAAATAAACAAAATCCCCCATTCCCGGATCGGCATAGAGTTTGAATATATAACCCAAAAGTTCACCATCGGGTTGGCAAATAAAAGCGGTTTTCTCATTTTCCTTAAGAACTTCTATTTCATTTGCTTCGGCAGGAGAAGGAAGATAGTTTATAATACCGTTCAGAAGAGCCAAAACTCCTTCTCCGGTTCCGGCAGAACAAACAAAGGCAGGAGATATTTCACCGCTTAAGATTCCTTTCTTAAGTCCTTCAATAAGTTTATCTTCTGGCAGTTCCATATTTTCCAGATATTCGTTCAGCAAATCCTCATCGGTTTCGGCAACAGCTTCCATTAAATGAATTCTTGCTTCTTCCACTGCTTCCGCCAAATTGGTTGGAACTTCACTTTCCTTTCCGGCTTTAATTGCTTTTCGTTTAATAATATCTACAACACCTTCAAAAGCACCTTCTTTGCCAATGGGAAGATAAATTTTAACCGGCTTAATATCGGTATTTTCAGCAATTGCTTCCAAAGTTTTATCGTAATCGGCATTATCATTATCCATTCGGTTAACTACAAACACCTTACCCATTTTGCGTTCTTCAATTTGTTCCAAGGCAAGTTCCAAACCAACTTCATAACCACCTGTCGCATTAGCTACGATTATAGCATTTTCCACAGCAGGTATAGCTACAATTGCATCTCCAACGAAATCTGGACAACCAGGTGTATCCAGAATGTTTATCTTATGGTCAAGATATTGAACATAACCAATAGAAAGGCCTAAGGACATTTTTTTAGCAATTTCTTCCGGATCAAAATCCATTATAGTATTGCCTTCTTCAATTCTGCCCAAGCGGTTTGTCGTTTTCGTTAAGTAAAATATCTGTTCTGCCAGAGTTGTTTTTCCTGCACCACTGGCTCCAATGAACAATAGATTACGAATTTTCTTCATTTCATTAACATTCATTTTTTCCTCAGTCCGTTTATCATATATTTTTTTATATACTGTTTATAATTGTAAGTCAAGATTTTGTTTCAGCTGTTTCCGTCAATTCCTTTTTTCTATTTTCTTGGGTGGTAAAGGTAAAAAGTATCCCCCTTAATATCTTTTCCAAACAGCTGCATATATTTGTCAACCAAAATTGGAGGAATGACAGGAAGGGGTTTATTGGTATTCAATTCTGATGGGAAGATTTGTTCAGGATTTTGATTATTTCTATTTCTGTTATTTCTATAGGAATTGAACCAGATTTGGTAAGCGAAAGTTTTAGCCAAGAGAGCAATTTCATTATTCGGTTTTTCAGAAAGAAAGAATTCTTCTTCAATAAGGTTATGAAAGGATTCCACATCACTATTCCAAGTAGGTCTGCAGTTCTGTTTCTTTA
>JAXGIH010000012.1:0-27560 GCA_040770845.1 Cloacimonas sp. (SeqCode) | reverse complement strand
CAAAATCTGGTCGGAAAGTGCTTGTTCAGTTAGTATATCTCTATAAAGTTGCAGTAAATCGGATTCTGTAAGCTTACTTTTTTTAAGGTCGGCGGCAAAAGCTGAGGAACTGGGATATTGAGCTTTTACTTTTTTCAGATAGTTCTCTGCCATTGCTTTTATTTCATCGTTGTTAACTGTAATATTCAGGTCTTTGGCTTTCTGGATAATCAATTTCTGATTTATCATTTCATCCAGAACATCTCTGGGGTCTGTATCTTCTTCCAATAAACCTGCACTTTGCATCTGCACCATTTCTTTCTGTAAATCGGAAAGCAGAATAATGTCGGTTCCTACTTTGGCTACTATTTTATCTATCAGTTCTGCGCTTAAAGATAAAGTTAGAACTAACAGGATAAGGGTTATTGCTGTTTTTTGCATTATTAAAAATTCCTTTTAGTAATAATAAATCTCACTGGTTTGGGATTTGATTTCTTTAATTAATTCTTGATACACTTGGTCTTGTTTTTCCAGCAGAACCTTGCGTTTGATTTCTGCCCGATAATCTTCAAAATTAGCTTCCTGAGGTGTAATTTTACTTTCTACTATTTGAAAAACATACCACATTGGTTCTTTATAGACCAAGCCATAATCATTTTCTTTCAATTCGCGTGCTTTTAACCAGAAAAGAGAATCAGGACCGGTGGCAGAAACCATACCCATAAATCCGCCTCTGTTTTTAAGTTCTTCTGTTGAATAGCGTTGCACAGCTTCCGGGAAACTCATTCCCTGGCTTAATTGTTGCAGAACATTTTCCGCAGAAATCTTATCCATTAAAGCTATACGCCGGATATTATATTCTACTGCATTTTTTTGAAATTCTGCCTGATGTAGACGAAAATAGTTGAAGAGCTGATCTTCCGAGACCTCAATTTCGGAAAGGCGTTTAGCAATTAAAGCATTGGCTTTCACTTTTTTGCTTGCATAGTTAATTTTTTGTTTCACTGCTTGATCTTTATTTAAGCCCTGTTTATCGGCATAATGAGCTAAAAGAGTTAGGTTTACCCAATCCTCAATGTATTTTTTCCTTGTCTCAGGAGAAAGTTTTTCCCACTCCTCAACTGCAAAAGTGGACTTAAAGTCATCCAGATAGAGAATTTCTTTATCTACCTGAGCTAAGGCAACCCCTTTTTCTTCTTTTTTTGTGCAGGCAAATAATAATATAAGGGCAATCAGAATTAAAGCAAATTTTTTCATCTTATAAATAAGGAGGAGTATAAGTTATTTTAACATAAGGTTTTTTCTCAACAGGAGTGCTTGCATTGCAATCCCAAAATTCCAGCGTTCCAAAATTCTTGCGTTCCTGAGTGGACTGAATCATTATTCCTTTAGGGATTTTTTCGCCTGATGTATAGGCTTGAACTATAGGAGTAATATCAACTGTTAAAGAATCGCCGGTTATAGTTCCCTTGCTAGTTACTGTATAAACAAGTGTTTCATAATCACTCTTTAACAAAAGCACAGGATCGGTAATAGAATCTTTTACGACATTGAAAGGATAAAGAGAATAGCTGGTAGTAGCATTGTAATAATCATTGTTTTTAATATGTAACACTATTTCCGCTTTGTTAACGGTCAGCCGTTTTATTTGTATTTCTGATAATTGATTTTCATCGTTATCTTTGAAAAGAGTATAACTTGGCTGGTATTTTATATAGAGACAAGTGGAATTAAGATTGCTGATTTTCCATAGTTCTGAGGGATCTGTCTCCTGTGCTTCTAAGGTATGATATATTTTCATAGGATGATGTGAACTATCATTTCTCCTTCTGATTCAATTGTATTTAAAGTTGCCAATTGGACTTGCCATTGCTTGGAAACTTATTTCTGCCTTTGACGCCTTCATTTCTTTCAGGAGCTAAATTCAGCCTTCGTAGAATCGGGATTTGTGAACTGTGTATTCAGTTGATTGTTCATTGATTTCTTCGACAGTTTGGTTGGATCAGCTAATGGAATCGCCTTCTTCTGGATCGTGATAAATCGCTTTCTGTAATATTTGAGATGCGGAATCAATTGGAACCTTGTTCAATTTGTATCGTTTTAATATCGTAGATTATCAATGCGCCTTTTATAATGTTTAAAGGAAAACAGCTATCTGTTTCAGAACTTACTATATTAGTAAGCCGTTTCATGAAATCGGAAAAGCATTAAAGGCATTGTTATATTCTCCTGCTAAAGATTCTTTTCAATGCCGGAAATTGCCCATTCTTCAAACAGAAGCTTCAAGCCGGTATTATTCTGTTCCATCGTTAACATATAGCTCTTATGTCACTAAAATTATCACCTACGGTGTTATTCTTATCCACCGTGCAATAACAAGCGTCATTAAAATAAGTATAAGACGAGTAAGCTTGGCTAATATGGCTTGGAACGATTCACCAATAATAATCCTATTTGCCCAATTAAATCTTTTATATAGTATTATAAGTAGGCGTTATGGATAGGGAGATGTTTAATTAAGCTTTTTTCTTTTTCTCTTTGACTTATATGCTTTTCCCCGTCTTTTCTGTGGATAACTTGCTGGAGTTAACTCAAGTCTATAACCCGCCGCTTATCCACCAGAAAAATTCTACCCAAATCAAAACATATTCAACTTATTCACACCTCCATCCGCTGACACCATCCACACTTTAATGAATACTTTTTTCCGGAAAAGCGACATCGCCCATACGTTGGTGTTCAGGAGGTCAACCATCCGGAAAAACGACATCCCCGTCGTTTTATAATTCAGCGAGGACATCAACTTTCCTAGGAAAGTCAGGAGTCGTCACCTGCCAAAATATCTTTTACACTATAAACTAATTTATTTGTAGTGGACTCATGACATTCATCTCTGAATTACACAAGATTACACAGATTTGATTTTTGCTTGGTCTACAGTGCCGTCATAGTCATATGTGCCACAAAGTTATATCTAAAATTAAAGTGTAACGATGAGGACTCGCGCTTGTTGATTATCAGCGTCTACCTTTTCAAGTTTTAATTATTACTTCCAATTGAGTAAATCCTCTTTTCCCCGAAACGATTTTCCACCACTCTTTTAGCATGGAGAACCGTAGTATGATCTTTCCTGTTATAGTATTCCGCGATATCTTTTAAAGAGAGCTGAGGAATTAAATAATTTGCCAGATACATTGCTACCTGACGGGGAAAAGCAACTTGCGGTTTGCGGGTTTTTTCCAGTAACTGGGCAGGTGTAATTCCATAACATTCACAGACCTTTTCCGTTATAGCATCTAAAGTTATAGAATGCACCTTTTCCGAAATCATATCGGATAAAATTTCCGCTGCCAGATTAATATCTATGTCTTCAGGATTAAGTTTATTATAGGATGAAAATGCCAAAATACGAATTAAGGAACCTTCCAGAGCACGCACACTGCTGGTAATGTTATCGGCAATAAAATTAAATATTGCATCGCTTAAAACCACATTTTCCGGTTCGGCTTTTTTTCGTAAAATGGCAACTCTGGTTTCAAAATCAGGACTTTTCAGATCACACAACAGACCGCTTTCAAAGCGTGTAACTAAGCGTTTTTCCAAATCGGGAATATCTTTGGGGGGTCGGTCGGAAGTAAGCACAATTTGTTTTTTGTTTTCAAACAAGGCATTAAAGGTATGGAAAAATTCTTCTTGCGTTCCTTCTTTGCGGGAAAGAAAATGAATATCATCCATCAAAAGCAGGTCAACTTTTCTGAATTTTGCTCTGAATTCCGGCATTTTATTACTGCGAATGCCATCAATCATTTCATTGGTAAACGCCTCGGAAGTTATATAGTAAATGGAACAGTTTCGTCCTTCTTTCAAAATATAATTTCCAATTGCCTGCATCAGATGGGTCTTTCCCATTCCGCTTTCACCATAAATAAAAAGAGGATTATAGGTATATCCAGGTGATTCTGCTACCGCTTTTGCCGCACTATAAGCAAAATTGTTGTTTTTACCTACTACAAATTCATCAAAAGTATAACGCTCATTTAATCTTACATTGGTATTAACCCTTTTATTGCTGTAATCCTGAACATCTTTTTCTTCATTGTGATTACGGTGCGGCTGAGTTATAAACTGAACATCATACTTCCGACCATAAAGACCATAAGAAATTTCTCCTAAAACCTCTTTGTAATTCTGATTCAGATAATTAGCCGAAAATTGAGTTGCCACTCTAATCATCAATTCCCTGTCATTCATATCTACTAATCTTGTATCTGAAAACCATGTTTTGAAACTTTGAGGATTTATATTTTCCTCCAGTTTATCCAATATGTTCTGCCAAATATCCTGATCCATAAGTCACTTTCCTGTAAAATTTATTTATCCACAAACTGCTTCCCGCAAAACAGGAAACAAGTTTATTATAGATATCTTGTTAATTGTCAACCACTTAATTATGTAAACTAATAGCGGCTGACGCTGCCTTTCCCTGAGTTATCCACAAGTTATCCACAGCTTAAGCACAAATGTAGAGCAACACTCAATTCTATGGGAACTTATCCAATTCTTTTCCTGAGACAAAAGACAGCTATGCCCAAAAAAAATCTATTCTCTGATTTGTCAAGTAGCTAAACTTCAACAAATATAGAAGTTAGCAAATAGTAAAATTAATAATTCCCTGCTATTTTTAACTTTATAGCTATATATCGCTATTTTGGAGATTTGCGATATAAAGCTGTAAATTCTATAGGTAGGGAGACTTACCGATAAGAAAATATTTTTATTGATGATAACACTGATAAAGGGCTAAAGCATGATTTAGTGCAGATTACGCAGATTTTTCAGCATCCGAATCATCAAGTCAGAACTCATTAGCGCTGTCATAAATTCATTCATAGCGCTTTTTTAGCGCTTTTGTCTTATGACGACTTTAATAAATCCAATCAACTATTTTATCTGCACCATTTTTCTGTCATTCTCCATTTTTTATTCTCTCTATTAGCATTGCTTACTCATTACGGACTCATTGTCAATGCCATCCGTAATGGGTGAGCAATGGAGTAAGCAATGCAATTAAGAAAGAGTAGCTTCAGCAGAAATTCATAATTATATCCCGAAGCTTCATCCTCTCTCTCGTTTCTGTATCTTACTTTCTAATTTACACTTCGCGCGCCAGATTGAAAAAGCAAAACAAGGTGTGAACCGCTGTTTATAAAAAAATACTTGACTTGATTGACTAACTGGAAATAAGCAAGTAATTGATAGATTAACCTATATAGTTTGTGAAAAACAACGATTTGGAATGGACATCAGCATTTGTGATGAAACAAAGTGAATTGAAAAAAAAGGAGAAAGATGATGAAAACAAAGGTTCATCTATGTTAGTATTGCTATTACTGCTATTAGTGGCAGGACTGCATCCTAAACCTTAACCCAAGTAAACTTTCAGTGCAATTGAAAAAGCAATTTTAAATAATTTGAGAAAGATAATATACCTACGATGGAGACAGATATTGTACAAGAACCTCGGTCACATTGGAATTATCGGAAATTTTCTAAGTTTATAGGCACAAAAATCTTATTTTTGTGGCAATAAAATTACCTTTAGTATGAATGGATCAAAACAAAGGAATTTTTTCAGATGAAGAAGATGAAGAAGATGAAGCAACTTTGACACATAGTATAAATATGCAGCTCTCTGTCTCGCTATCTATACCTGAATCTTCTGAATTAGCAATCAAAATCATATTTGGGGAGCAGCCCTTCAGCAAGTATCTCGTCAGCTCCGGTTTTGGTGAAATTGGTGGAGTAGAAAAAGATTTTATCGGTAATGAAGAAAATTTTGCAGAATCCTTTCCTCCTTCGTTCTTGGCTATCAATTAAACCTGGGTATGGAGTATGAGCAGTATTTTTGTGAACTTATACGAAAGAAGCATTACTCCTGTGTTTGATAACAAATATATAGACGATGTTTTTTATAAAAATATTCTGCAGGCTTTCGCTTTGATAGTAACTTTTAATATTATGTAAACATAACCAATTGTGCATTGCAAGCGGAGGTTTCGTTGCCTCCGCTTTTATTCACTTTAATCCTACAAAATAAAAATGTGCATTTAACTGTATGCCATTCTTATGATACCTCTTTTTAGCAACTATACTTTGCAATACACCTAAAATTACAATTTGCAGTACATTCTTTCGGTCATCGACTCCGATTGGCTCATATGGAGCGACTCACTTAACAACAAATATCCATTGATTGATAGGGAGATAATCGTTGTGTCCAGAGACATTGGCCCTACAGGCAAGTACCGTTTAAAATAGAGATCTTCTGAAATTTGAGGTACAAGGAATCAGATAGATTAAATAATGAAAAGAATGCTAAGGGAAAAGCCTGGAGACATACTCCGGGCTTTACATCTGCCATTTGATACTATTTTATAAGTATACACTTTCTTATTTGATTAAGCTTTCCTGCTTGTAGTTTATAAAAATACATGCCACCGACACTTTGCTCGGCTGATCATTTCCACCCTGGCATTCACGGAATGAGATCCTTTGTTCATTACTTCGTTCTTAAGGACATTGACAACTTGCCCCTTAATATTGTAGATTGTTAGTTTAACTTTTGATCTTCTCTCTAGGTAAGTAAAAAGACATCGTTGTACTTGGATTAAATGGATTAGGGTATAGTTTTTCCTTAATATCACTTGCTCTACAGGAGGAATGCTATCTTTGGTTTGATGTGAGTAGTGATATCTGATCTAAAAGGTTCTTCGTTAACTGCGAATGCTCTTGAATTGATTTCGTATCAGATTAGAGTAATTTCCGCCTACTTTAAAATCAGATTCAAGATATGTATTTCCAAGATCAATCATTGCATAACAAGAATCGCAAAAGTTGTGCTATTGCTCCAGCTTGCTTTCATAATATGTGATTGCTTCTCCAAAGAGTCCCATTGCTCTGTTGATAAGTGCTAAACAATCCTTATACCAATATTCCATTCTTTCGGTTAGCTCATTCTCGTTTATTCCAACATAAAAACTCGATGATGCGAGATTATCAGTTTTATCAAGTAGCAGATCAATAGAGAGTTTATTTAAAGGCGATCGTCACTGTTTGTTAGTGAATCAGCCAGTATCTGATGGAACAGCGGAATCGCTTGTAGATAATGCTCATCGTCAAGCATATACCTCATGGCTGTTGCAAATATGTTTACAGGGCTCATAGGTATTATTTGTCTCATCCCAAGGATCAAATAATATCAATTCCGGTTCATTAAACTTCTGCACAATATCATCATAATGAGCTGATCCCACCAGTTTTTTTGGGAGGATAATAGATCTTCAGTAAATTCAAGTGTTGATGTCATAATCCACATTGACAATATCATTATGTCCATCCTTTAAAAAGAGGGCTTGATTGAGACGCGAAAGACTCCTACAGGATTGTCGCAGATCGAATTGTAAATTCCAGCCAGATATGAATCCTCCTCCCATGAATGGCTGCGCCCCATTTATTAAGAGCCATACCAAGCTCGCGAATTCAGGACTATAGCGTTATTCTTGATAATTGGATTGGCTTGATAAATGCTTATACCCCATTCATTATTAGTAATAATGTACCTCAAGGTTATGAAACCCTTGATCGTCATATATGATCCCTCTGGAAGCGTTACTGATGCTACAGAATTCTGTGGATTCGATTCAATTATCGTTTCTCAATATCAAACCATCCCAGTGTTTCCGATGACTCTTGTGCATGTTCCATACACATTTAAACCTCGTTCCGCATTTCCTAGCGAAGTCAATCACCCATATGCTCTAATCGCCATACCTTGATCAACGACAATTCTCACATCCGGGTTTATCGTCATATTCGGGTTTCGAAATACATGTCATTACATAAAGATACGCCATATTGTACTATGGCTTGTTGTTCTAATAATTGCTGCAGCGGTTGGTTATAGTTTCCAGTGTGTCGTGAGTTGTATCTGTACTTACCATAGTCCTTTGTTTGATCGTCATTATTTACTGGGATAAGCGCCAACTTGCTCCTTTTGCTCTTGGGGATAATAATACCACTGGTATTTCATATGCCCGGACAATGCCATAATGGCGGATCGTTAACTGGATTACTGAATAAATCATATTTCCAACCCCACCTTCTGTAAACCTGCAATCGAGAGTGCGCTCAATCTATAATATTGGGGAAATTCCCGCCAAAACGATAATATTTCGCACCAGTCAAAGAGCTGTCAAACGCCAGAATATACTCTTGGTAGGTGTTGATCACAGGCAGACAGTCAATTTCTTCGACTATATTTCCGAAAGCATCATGAGCGTGAGTTTATCGTGACTGAACAGAATCTCAAGTCCCGGATTCGGAGCAAAGTCACCGATTAAGACATTATCATTTTGAGATATATTTGCTACAAGCACGTTAGAAATAGGATATTACCAGATCGGTGTATGACTGGTGGGATGATAGTTATAAGACTTGTGTCCAACTTTACCCTAGAAGATCTTGGGCCCTTGGTAATTCCATTCGTATCGCACAACAATCTCACGAATTCCGTCATTTGTAAGATCAGTAATTATTGGCGATGATCCTGCGTCATACAATGAATTGCCTGTTGAGTTATGATATATCCAATTAAACCTGAAGTCGTCGGAAACCTCCACTATCTCAAGATACAACCGCTTGATGGTGAGTTAAGCCATTATAATTCTGACATAAAAATAACATCTTTTTAGGCTGTTAGCATTAGTATCATCTACAGATACACCGTGTTGTATTGTATGTATTGTGTCATGATTGTATACGTGCAAATCAAGCATACAAGTTTATCACTGCGAAGCCATTTACGCCCACTCCATCACTTCTTTTTCATAATTGCAACAATATCTAATTGACCATCGTTATTCATATCTTCTATAATGAAAGTTATCAATGGCTTGTTTCCAGTGGAGACGTGACGTCGATAGTAAGTAAGTTATACGGATTGATTCCATTGTAAACTAAGACCTGACCATTGTTGTTCCCACAACAATATCAAACATACCTGAATTGATATCCCTACTGCAGGCGCAGGTCGTACCTATACTAGCTTGTTGTCTGATATACAATCCATTCTGATGAATAATAAATAGATATCCATTTCTGCTTGTAACGAATATCCTTATCGAAACCATCATTGTTGATGTCTTTGACGGTGAAGTTCTTATTGAGATAGCTCTTCATTTCCCCTGCTTGAGGAATCACACAGTAGTAATCCCCAGAAATTGAAGATTGTAGTTTCATTTGCGTCATGACTTTAGGATCATCATAATCAGAATTGACAGTTAAATAAAAAGTTGCAATTCTGTTATATCCAGATGCAGTAATGGTTATAAGGATCATTTATACTCGTTGCTTCGCTTTGTATATTCCCAGTTAATCCTGCTTATGCTCCATAATTGATTGTAACGCCGGACTGAGTTCGGTTGTTAGCAATCCCACAATAATATTTGTCGCATTAATCCACCAGTTCTTTAGGTTGAATGTTACTCTCTGGGTGACCTCTATATCTATAACGTCCGAAAGTAAACCATTGACGTTGATACTGTTTAATACTAAATTTGGCTTCTCCGGTTCAGTCAATGCCTTGTAGGCATTTCAGCCTTCTGAACCCATTAACCCCAGATGAGCTTGATTTTTATCGTAAATATAGTCAGAAGTGCCTAATAATCCTCTGAGTTGTTGAAGAGAAATATTCTGATACTGTGGGCTGCGCTAAAATCAATGAAGCCACGGCTGAAACATGAGGAGCCTGCAAGAGATGTACCACTGGCGTCATCATAGTAGAGCAGGCCCGATGCATACTAAAATCATCATCCACAGGAATGTTGAGTAAATACCGATCTGGTCATCCGCTTCACTATTACGATTCTTACAACCTTGAGCAACTATATCAATAGTAGAGCAGCGAAGAACCACCACCATTCCATAGTCCCCGTTTATCATATTTATCAGTAGCTCCAACGGCTATTACTTCTTCGAAGCACGCATAGAACGCTTCTTCACTCCGTTGTTACCGTTAGCGACCACGACGCTAGAGGTTTTAAACCCCCCAGTTGAAGGTATCATTGAAGCATGGTAACTATCATTTCATGTGGCAGGTTCATGCCTGCATAACTTCAGGTCATATTTGATTCGGCTACACCTGCTCAACATAATACGAGCGCCAATAATATCAAGAAATTTCCAGCCGTTACAGCGATATGCTGCTCTTGATTGCAGTACCCTGAAGGGCATGATCCTGCCCTTCAGCGATCTATCCATCTTCAGCTACGCTGGAAACAGCATACCCATTGTTAGCTTGCGCTGATAACCTGCAATCAGGTCCCGCGCCCCATTTTATCGTGAGGATAGTTGACGAGCTTCATCAACTATAGGCTCGACAAGCTGTGATATATGACATAGTAGTTCCATCCAAAGCCTGGCTCGGAGCTTGCCAGACATTGCCTGATAAACCAGATGCACCATTGTGTCAAAGGATATGTATTCCCACAATTCCCTGATTAATTACCGCCAAGACGATACTTTTCGAAGTTCTTCATAAATTCCCGAGTTCTTCCAAACCGATTCATTTCCTAATTTTGTTCATCCCCATACGAGTCTGCTGTCTCATCGTGTTTCGTGTTTACGCCTAACAGCGGTTGAAAGATAATTGGTTCTTGGTAAAGACGACTTCAGAGTCGCCTTCATACTGAATGATTACTTCTTTTACCGCATAAACCGGATCGAAAACAGCGTAGTAATAAAGTCGGTCATTCAGATAAGCCGTATTTTTATCTGCCCCTATTTGATGTAACCTGAGATGTTATAGTCCATGATTTTGATTAAACCAAGCTTTATCTGTTATAAGCTGCGGTTCAAGCTGAATGCGGTGATCGGATTTGCGGTTTTAAACACCACATCCTGGAACATAAATGTCCATGAAAGTTACTGTGCTCAAAAGAATGAGCACGATACACCGTCTTCAGTAAAACTTGTTCATAAAATTTCTCCTTTTGGATTCGGTTAATAAATAAGGATGAACCACAGGTAACGTTTTCCTATAGAAAGTACTAACCTCATGAATACGGCCGCAATCGGCGCATACATGTCAATCTACTTCATTTACTCCTCCTACGTTGTATTAATGCGGTTATCGTAAATATAAAACTTTATCGTTTACTTTATTTCTGCCCGATTCAACCACAGCAATGTAGATACCTCCGCTAATCAAGTCTGCTACAGTATTCCTAATATCCCATTGGAATGTGTGATCCTGCTTGTTAGATATTGCTGGACTGGAACTGATCAATTGGCCTTTGAGATTATAGATAATTTATTTCTGGCAGATGCTGCGTCTTGATGTTTTGATCGAAATAGTGCTTTTATCTGAAAATGGATTTATTAGCATAAAATGATCATTGCCGAGGATTTTGTTTGATCGTTGTTGGACGTGGCATTGACAAGTGTAAATTTAATCTTTGGAACAACTCAACTCATGGGACTGTTTCTGAAGCAATTGAAATATAGTCATCCAGATTGTCCCAATCAGAGAAACAATCCAAGTAAACACGGTATTGTGTAAGTCCACTGTTCTCGGCAATGTCCATTAGTATACAATCTACAGCATCAGTAACTCATCCAACAAGTAGGCAAGATAGTATCATGAGTAAACAAAACAGATAAGCGATTACACAAGGTTGGTGAAATCCTACGCTTAGAGTTAAAGATACCTAATAATTAATATGCCCAATCTCTGTGAAAACTAAAACACTTCATAATTGGAAATTGGGATAAACCCCCACAGTACTACGTTCTTTATCCCATAACAATAAATCCACAGCGTCGCAGATTGAAGCTTATACCCGCTGAATAAAGGGCATATGAAAAGATAAATACCCAATGCTTGCAAAATGAACCATCTGAAGCCCAATCATAGTAATCTCCAATAGCTGAATCTACTTTCTGCCAGTTTGCATCAACCGTAATGTAGTTATGTTGATAATAGATAGACCCGCTTAACTCATCAACTGCAAGTAGAGAGCTTGCCAATTTCATTTTTGAGTCACCCATTACCCCCGCAGAACTGAAGTGATTCTCCATACAATACTGCAAACAAGGTAAAACAAAAAACAACCTTGCTTCACATTCTATCCAATTGCTCTCAAATGAAGACATTGCCTCCAGTATCTTTTCTACTTTTTCCCAGATAATCATGTTTTGAGTGCATTTAGATCAAAAATAATTTCAATTCAATGTAACCATGACTTTCCTTTAATCAACAGACATTGCTGTGCTTCTTTTAAGCGGCGGATGCTGACTATTGAACGGGTTAATTTAATCTAGTTTACTCACACTACATAGAGTAATATAATCCTTATAATAATAATGCAACCATTTTTTTATCTCATCCTTGCTCATCCTGATTTGTCATTGATAGGTAGGCTTTTCGGCTCTGAACAATGATCACATCTGAACAAGGAGAAAACATTATTCTGAAGCACGTTTAAGAAAGAATTCAGCAACTTTAATCCCATCAAGGTTAATTGACTCAAAGAAGTATTTCTTTCTCTGCAAAAAGTATAATCCGGTAGCAGATTTACCGCTTTTTCTTGTGGAACGACATCTTGTCGTTCATAATTGTCCGTCGGTTACACACTAATAGGGTATTAGAACGATGTCCTTGCGACTAATGAACCCAGGTTTTTTTTCCTGATTGGCATTTGGGGTGTACATAATAGTTGTGTTCAAGGGATGATAATAAATACAGAAAAATGTCCAGTTTGCCGGAGAACCCACCTCCCTATTTTTCAGTTACTTTCATTATAAATTCCATAGTTTTTAGGTCATATACATTTTGCCCCAAACTGTCAATCAATTCTTTATCATAGCCCAATCACCCTTACCTGATAACGCTTGATTGCCTGATTGAGGAGAAGACACGAGCGAGGTGGAGAGGAAAGAAAAGAATGGTGCTGACATTTTCCGAGGGGCTTTTGGCGGGGGCAGAGGAGCGAGCGGAGGGTATAGGAGACAGAGGGCGAAGAGATATTTTTTTCCGCATTTTACGAGGGCTTACGCCTCCATCATATCAGTGTCGCCCCAAAGGGCTTTTTTGTTCCGGAAAACAATGTCCTCGTTTAGTAACACTGGTGTTTCGTTTCCGATTGCTCGGAAAGGAACAAAGCAAGAGGTGGTTGACGAGGACGTCAACTTTCCCGAGAGGAAAAAGAGCTGGAAGGGGCAACTAGCAACTTATGCTACTCTGGTAACAATTGGGGGTATCTGAAATTTATTCCAAAGTTTTTTTCCAAATGGTGTTTGACAGAAACTGTGTTGAGCAAAGTTGTGAATGATTTTCACTACAAAGAGGAAAAAACGATGGAAGAATATGCAGTTATCTTTAATCAATACCTTAGCAATAAGGGACTTAAACTTACTAAACCCAGGCGTTGTATTCTGGAAACAGTATTCAATATGCACACCCATTTTAATGTGGAAGAATTGTATGACAAAATTCGGGCTAAAACCAATGCCATTTCTCTGGCAACCGTTTATCGGACTATTCCCTTACTATTGGATGCAGGGCTTGTGCAACATGCCTTACGCAGTGAAGGCAGAGAACGCTATGAACATATTTTTGGTCATCCGAAACACATTCATTGGCTGTGCAGAAATTGTGGTTCCTTAATGGAAACGGATTTAAATACTCTTTATCCGGTTCTGGAAAAACAGGCGCAGGACTTAAAATTTAAGCCGGAAGAAATTGAATTAAATATAAAAGGGCTTTGCTGGAAATGCAATCCAATTGAGAATGAAACTCAATCCGATGAGAAATAGACCTGTAATTGCCTTAGCGGGCAATCCCAATGTAGGTAAGACCTGCCTATTTAATGCGTTAACCGGTTCACATCAAACGGTTGGCAATTGGCCTGGAGTAACGGTTGAGCATAAATCCGGAAGATACAATTATAAAGACAAAATCTATGAAGTTGTTGATCTTCCAGGCATTTATTCTTTGGCAGGAGGAAGTCCTGATGAATTGGTAGCCCGCAACTATATTATAACAGAAAAACCCGATATTATCATCAATATTGTAGATGCTTCCAACCTGGAACGCAACCTGTATTTAACAGTGCAATTGATGGAATTGGGAGCTCCTCTTATTATGTGTCTTTCAATGATAGATATAGCAGAGCACAATGGAATTTATATTGATACCGAACATTTAAGTTCTCATCTTGGTTTTGCGGTTTTTCCTCTGGTTTTGAATAAGCGAATTGATGTTTCTCCTATTCTGGACAAAGTGGAGGAGTATTTAGTTCAACCACCTGTTCCGGCAACGATTCATTATGATGAAGTAGTGGAAAAGCACTTGCAAAATATTTGGCAGATTGTTTTGAAATCAGGTTTAGGAGAGCCGGAAACTAAATTTCCACAACGTAAATTTTCTGAATCTACTTCAATTGCCTATGATATTTTGATAAAAAGTCGCTGGCAGGCATTGAAATTGATTGAAGGTGATGCAGAATTAACTTCCCGTTTATCGGATGAAGATAGGGCACTTGTAGAGAAAGAGATATCTGCTATAGCGAAACATAGAGGTCAGGAACCTGCCTTTGTAATTGCTGATGATCGTTATGGCTATATTCGCGGTTTAATAAAAGATGTAGTGAAACGCAAGCGTAAAAGGCAGTTAACTTTTTCTGATATGGTAGATAAAGTGGTGCTGAATAGCGTTGTGGGATTGCCTGTCTTTTTCATTGTAATGTATTTGGTTTTCCTAATTGCAGTAAAACTCAGCCAGCCCTGCATCAATTTTATAGAATTTATTCTGAGCTGGTTGTTTATAGAGCAATTGGGCAATTTATTAAGTTCTTTGTCCTTCCCGGGATGGCTGAATTATTTATTAAGTAAAGCAATCGGGGGAGGAATTGTAACCATTGGCAGTTTTATTCCTCCTATCTTTTTCATATACATAAGCTTATCCATTTTGGAAGATTCCGGTTATATGGCAAGAGCAGCTTTTATAGCGGATAAATTTATGCGGAAAATAGGGCTTCCGGGTAAGGCATTTATACCTTTATTAGTAGGTTTTGGTTGCACAGTTCCGGCAATTATGGCTACGCGGACTTTGGAAAAACCCCGGGACAGGGTTTTTGCCTCCATTTTAACTCCTTTTGTATCTTGCGGAGCCAAGCTTCCGGTGTATACTTTTCTGGTAATGTTATTTTTCCCTCAGTATGCGGATTTGGTGATTTTTGGTCTATATCTTTTTGGCATAATTATGGGTGTTTTAACCGGCTTGCTTTTAAAAAAGACCATTTTTCTGAGTGCTCCGGGTGATTTTGTAATGGAACTTCCTGCCTATCATATTCCTACTATAAATGGTATTTTTATGCATACCTGGCATCGCCTGAAAAGTTTTCTGCTGAGAGCCGGTAAAACCATTTTACTGGTTATTGTATTGATAAATATTCTGCAAGGTATTCAAATTCCAACAGGAAGGGATAGCGAAAAGACCTCAATTCTGGAATTTGGAGGAAAATTGATTACTCCTGTTTTACAGCCGATGGGAATTAAAAGAGATAACTGGCAGTCATCCGTAGCTTTAATCAGCGGACTTTTTGCCAAGGAAGCAATTGTTGGAACCTTGCAGGGTCTCTACCAAAATTCTGAGGGAGAAATTTCAGGCGATCAGCTGGCAAATAATATCAAAAGCGGTTTTGGCAGTAATGCCTCTATTTTAGCTTATCTTGTTTTATCTTGCTCTATTTACCTGTGCTGCCTCGCACACAATGCTTTTTAAGGAACACGGCTTTAAATGGATGCTTTTGCATTTGTTTATTTAACCTTGATTGCTTGGATGGTGGCTACCCTGATATATCAAATACTGGCTTTTAATATTCTGCATCATCTTCTGGTTTGTTGTTATAGGAGCTATTTTTACCTTCATTTTACATTACTTTGCGAAAAATAGGGAGTAAATATGCTTTCCAGACGGAATGAGTAAGATTGAGTTGGAGCAAAAATTTTCCGGCGAAAAAGACACGGTTTATGTAAAGCAGGTCAATGTATTACTCTGGATCAACTGCCTGAAGGTAATAGCGCAATCGTTATTCATAATAATAACCTGAAAATAATTGAAAGGGGCTTATATATTGGAGCGCAAATTTCTATGTTCCGCAACAATTATGATGAACCGAATGTAGTTGTAGCTGTTGGCGATGCCAGATATGTTATGGATAGAAGAATTGCCAAAACTATAAAAGTGAAAATTGTCTGTGAAAAAGTGCACTACGCTTGGACAGTCTTTATATCTTCCAGTCCGGAAGCAGATATACCTTAAATTGATCTATTCTAATGGAAGGATCAAGTGAATTCAATCTGTTCTTTGTATGCAATAAAGTCCTCGTTATGCTGTTTGATATGGTTTAACAAATCAGGATTAACTACAATGCGTAAGTTCTTATCTTTAATGAAATAATCGCTGCGGTTCAGCCAACGGTAAATACGCATAATAACAGTATCCTTACTAAAATGCGTCCGCTTCCGTTACAAAAAGGACAGGGATCAGAAAAAATTGGAGATTAAGGTATTGCGCATTCTTTTACGGGTAACTTCCACAAGTCCAAGCTCTGTAAAGAATAGACCTTATTTTTGAACTGCTCTCGGCGTAAACCTTTTTCAGCATTTCCAGCACTTCGTTTTTATATTTTTCCTCAACCATATCAATAAAATCAATGATAATCACTCCGGAAAGAGTCCGTAAACGAATTTGGCGGGCAATTTCTGCGGCTGCTTCCAGATTGGTTTTGCGCACTGTTTCATCATAATTGGTTTTTCCGGTGAAACTTCCAGTATTAACATCAATGGCAACTTGGGCTTCTGTTTGTTCAATTTTAATATTCCCTCCGCTGGGAAAGATAAATACGGCTATGCAGAACGGTTTCAATTTTCTTTTTCAATTCCCAGGCATCAAAAATAGAATCCTCTCTGTAAATTTCTATATTATTTATCAGTTCAGGCGATATATCTGCCAGTTGGGAAAATAATGCGTTTGGCAAAATTCTTGTCGTCAATAACCAAACGGTCTACATTTTCCCCAGAGATCACGAATCAGATAGTTCTCCAGAGCATTTTCCTCAAACACGCAAACAGGTGCTTTGGCATATTTAATTTGTTTTTCAATCAAATGCCAGGTCTTTATCAATGCTTTATACTCTGTTTGAAAATCATCCTCTTCACAGCCCTCCGCTTCGGTTCTAACAATTAAACCGTATCCTGGGTCTTTAATTCCGGCAAGAAGATTACGAATGCGACTGCGTTCTGCCTGAGAATATATCTTCCGGGAGACGGCAATTTTATCTTTATTGGGAAAAAGCACCAGGTATTTTCCCGGAATTGAGATTTGACCTGTTAAACGTGCACCTTTGGAACCAATGGGTCCTTTGTGCACTTGAACCACAATTTCCTGACCCGGTTTTAAGAGTTTATCTATTTGAGAGGAGTCCTCAGGATTTACTTTCGTGCGCGGTAGGGCATTTTCATAAATATCCAGGAAATCCATAACAATGTCACTATAATGTAAAAAAGCGGTTCTTTCCAGTCCGATTTCAATAAAAGCAGCTCCCATTCCGGGTAAAACATCTTTTACAATACCTTTATAGATGTTGCCCACTATGTTTTGTTGTTCTCTGCGTTCCACAAAGAGTTCTACCAGGCGGCTATCTTCCAAAACCGCTACCCGCTTTTCTAAGGGGTGGACATTTACAATTATTTCTGTATTAAATGAGTCCTTTTTCATTTTAGTCCAAATTATATTTTAAATAGTTATGTATGGTTGATGAGGACATCAACCATCCTGCTGTTTTTTTATTTTACTCCAGGGTATAAGGCATTAAATATAGCCATTCACCTGTGGCAGATATCTGTTTCAGATATTTTTCCAGTTGTGTTGCAGGATCATTGTTATTTTGTAACCGTTCTTTCAAATTCAAGAGGTCTGATTCCCTTAGTGCTTCCCAATAACTTTCCTTTTTAGGGAAATTTACAGAGGAATATGAAGTTACTTTTGCCAGACCTGCAGCTTTGGCAATTGCCTTATCCAAAGTTCCGATTTCATCAATAAGTTTATGGGCAAGAGCATCTTCGGCACTGAAAATGCGTCCTTCGGCAACGGCTTCAATATTTTCAGGGGATATTTTGCGAGCAGTCATCACCCTTTGTTTAAATTCGTTGTAGGTAGCTGTGGAACTGCGTTTCAGGGATTCTATCAGAGCCGGATCATAGTGTTCCAAAGGACTCAAAGCACCGGCAAATTTGCCATATTTCAAGGTCTGAGAACGCACTCCGATTTTTTTACCCAACCCTGCCATTTCAGGAATTAAACCTATTACTCCAATTGAACCAGTTAAAGTTCCCGGGTCTGCTATTAAATAATCCCCGGCACAGGAAATATAATAGCCACCTGAAGCAGCTGTTCCCCCCATTGAAACAACCAGAGGATATTCTCTTTTTAATTTAAGCAATTGCTGATAAATAAGCTCGGATTCCAAAGCGGAACCACCAGGACTATTTATTCTTAAAACAACCGCTTTAATGTCTTTATGGTTGTGAATCTGTTTGATAATCTTCTTCACTTTTGCTTCACTAATAATGCCTTGACTGCCAAAATTGGAATGCGAAACGGGAGCAATATTTCCATTCAGATAAACCACAGCTATTTTATCACCTTTCTTCTTTTTGGCGGTTGGGGAATAATTGGCAATTTTCACAAAATTATCCTCTTCCAAGCCCAAACTTTTCAGCATTTCGTCATGGCTCATAGCGAAATCAATCAATTTCAGTTCTTTTGCCTTTTCAGCGCTTAAAAAGAAGTCGTCTCTCTTTTCAAAAATATCTTTTACATAGGTTGTCTCCAACTTTCTGTTTTGTGCAACAAGGGAAAGCAAATGGTTATAAATATCATACAGAGCGGCATCTATGTTTTCTTTTGTGCCTTTACTAAGCTCGGTTTGCGAAAAGGGTTCACCGGCACCTTTATATTCACCGGATTGTAAAATGTGCATTTTGATGCCTAATTTATCCAGCATCTCTTTGTAGAAAAGCATATTAGCGGAAACACCCTGTAAAGCTAAACCTGCTGATGCAGAGGGTTCCATATAAATTTTATCAGCACAGGAAGCCAGTAAATAGTCCCCCTGCGTGAAATTATCTCCGAAAGCAAGTACGGGCTTGCCGCTTTTTTGAAAAGTTTCTATTGCTAAAGACATTTCTTCCAAGGCAGGATAATTGGTCATAATCATTTGGGGCTGAAGAAGCATACCTTTAATGCGATCATCCTTTGCAGCGGCTAAAATCTTATCCTTTATTTCTTGAACACTGGGGTAAGAAACATTTACAAAGCGTAATTCTTCCAGCTCGTTATAGTCCGGAATTAAAGCACTCGGATTTACATATAACCAAGCATTGGATGGGATTTTTGCAGATTTGGCTCCGTGAGAACCAAAAGTGAAAACAAAACCCAGGATAAAGGCAGCTAATAAGGCAATAACAAAGATTAAACAGCCCCACAGAACGGTCTTGTTTGATTTCATAATATTTAAACTCCTTTTAGCGACTAACGAATGCCGCTACTGATAATCCGCATAACACTGATATAATACATAACTTTCAGAGCTTTGGCAAATTGGAATTTGGCAACCTGCTTTCCTGCTGCAGTATTTATATCATTCAGGTTAAAAAAATCAATAAAAATGGCGGAGATGTAGGGATTCGAACCCTAGAAACGCTCACACGTTTACACGATTTCCAATCGTGCTCCTTCAGCCAACTCGGACACATCTCCTTGCTTATTTTTCCCAACTTTTTTTCTTACCTCTTTCTGTCAAATAGAATTAGTATCTGCCTTCCTTTTCCCTGAAAAACTCTATCAGGGTTAATAGGTAATCTCTTTTTATCAGTAATTGTTTCAGCAGTGAGGACACAATTTGAAGGTTAAACTAATTTTTTGGATTCAAAACAACAGAGTTAGAAGCATTGCTTTCCTTCCTTTAAAACTCCTCGTAAGCAAACACGAGATAATTATTTTATCCTATAAATACCCGAAAGAGCAAAATAATTATTCCCTTTTGCCATTTTATCTTTCATACTTACCAACATAAAATCCAGGTTACTGATACTTTTAGTGTTTGAAATGACGGACTCCGGTAAAGACCATAGCTATGTTTAGTTCGTTGCAAGCAGAAATACATTCCTCATCGTTTTTGGAACCGCCAGGTTGGATGATAGCTGAAATTCCGTTCTTAGCAAGGGTATCTATACAATCCCGAAAAGGGAAAAAGCCATCGGAGGCACAAACAGAATCCGTTAAATCGTGTCCGAATTTTTTTGCCTTCCAGATAGCTAAGTGAACGGCATCTATGCGGGAGGTCTGTCCACAACCAAGGCCTAAGACCCTATCTTTTTTAGCGATGGCAATGGCATTGGACTTTAGGATTGAAACAGCTTTCCAGGCATATATAATGGCTTCCAACTCTTCCGGAGCAGGTTGTTTGTTAGTAACTATTTTCCAGTTCTCTGTTGATTCGTTTACGAGGTCCCAGTCCTGAGCCAGATAGCCGCAAGTTAATGTTTTAATTTCTAAAGGGTTAAGTGGTTTTTCCAACAGAGAAAATTCGTAGCGAATTAGGCGGCGGATTTTCTTTTTTTTCAGGAATTCCAAGACATTGGGCTCAAAAGCAGGAGCAATAATAATTTCAGTGAAGATATTATTGATTAGGGTAGCAGTTTCCAAATCCAGAGGATGGTTCACAATTACAATTCCCCCAAAAGGTGCCTCCGTATCTGTTTCATAAGCTTTTCTATATGCCTCTGCCAATGTTTTTCCACTGCCGATACCGCAAGGATTACAGTGTTTGATAATAATGGCAGTTGGTTTAGCAAAAAGACGAATAGCTCTAAAAGCCGAATCCATATCCATTATATTATTGAAAGATAGTTCCTTACCGTGAATAAGTTCCCAACCGGGATTTACATTTGTATAGAAACCGCCATTTTGATGAGGGTTTTCGCCATAGCGCAATTTTCTCTTTAAAGAAATAGAAAACTCCAGTTGAGCAGGTAGTTCGTTAGTAATAGGTTCCTCTTTTCCTTGAGAGGTAAAATAAGCGGCAATTTCAGCATCGTAATCCCGGGTTTTGGCAAATGCCTTTTGTGCCAGATAGGAACTGTATTTTTCCGGTAAAATACTATTCTGTTTTAAAAGCTCCAACGCAGGAGCATAATCTTCAGGATCTACCAAAACGGTAACGCTTTTATAGTTTTTTGCTCCTGCACGGATTAAAGCGGGACCTCCAATATCTATATTTTCAATAATTTCCTGTTCGGTGGCATTTTCTTTCCGGCAAACAGAGGCAAAAGGATACAAATTTACCGCTATTACATCTATGTGCTCAATTTTTAGTTCAGAGAGTGTTTTGGCGTGAGCAGGATTATTTCTATCTGCCAAAATTCCGGCATAAATAACGGGATGGAGTGTTTTAACTCTGCCTTCCAGAATTTCCGGAAATTTGGTTAAATCCGAAACCAGCACTACTTTCTGGCAGAATTGTTTTAAGTAATCGGCTGTGTGCGAAGTGGAAAGAATGGTATAGCCCATTTTTTCCAGTTCCACCGCTAAATATTCAATACCGGTTTTATCGGAAACACTAATTAGTGCATATTTATTCATTTATCATCTTCCTCGTTCAGAGTATCTGTCAATTTCTTCAGTTCTTCTTTACGCAAAATTCCTTCCAGGCGTTGATTGAGTTTTTGATTAGTAAAAAGTTCCATTGTTATGCGCACAGCATTATGGGGTTCTTTGGTTAAAAAGCCACCGTTTTTTTTGTTTTCCATTTCCTTACTAAAACCATTCCTCTAAAATAATAGCCCAATTTATATAAATCCACAGTAGGAAAATCGGCAGAACAGCCATCACTCCATAAAGGCGCTCATAATGATTAAGTTATATATAAAAATCAAATGCGGACTTACCTATAACCCAGATAACCGTGTCCAAAAAGCACCTCTAAACAAAAGCACGGTTAATTTTACCGAAGGCAACAGCATATAAAAAAACATTATAGCCAAAAATTGCAAAATAAAAGGAACTATTACCATAATCCACTGCAAAACAGGGGACTTTAATAAACATAATCGGAATAGATGAACTGGAAAATAGCAACACGATAATCAGCAACCCGAAAACAATCGTGCCGAAAAATTTCACTAATTGAGTAATAGTATCCTGAGAGGACTTCAGCTGCCTACTCAGGATACGGTCAAAAGTCCCTCTTATAACTGAAAGCAACGAATAGGAACTAACAATCAGAACAAAATTGAAAATGTTGGAAGCCAACTTTGGGCATAATCAGCTTGTCCAAAAAGTTGATTATAGCATCCGACTGAACTCGGAATAAAGTTTTGAACCACCAATTCTCTCCAGTTTATCACCCAAATTCAGAAATGGTAAATCCGGGGCAATTAAAACCAGAAAATTGATAAAAGGACAAAACCAAGAAGAGTTATATAAGTTAAACTAGCTGATTCCTTCAAAATACCTTCGCCCATAAAACGCTGGTAAAATGTTTTGATAAATGTCCATATATTGCCAAAGACCTTTTTCCGTTGTTGAGGGACAGTTATGGACTGGTAAATTTTCTTGAGGTCCGAAATAACAATTTTGATGTAAGAATATAGCCAAAGAAGGAGCTTATGAAAAACACCATTATTTTGTTTCTTTTTACTCATTATTCCTCCCTTAAAGCAATTACGGGATCAAGACGGGCAGCTCTTACAGCAGGACCAACCCCAAAAATAAGTCCCACTCCAATAGAAACTAAAAGAGCAACCCAAATCATTTGCACCGAGGCAAGCACTTTTATTTGTAAATAAGAACCCACTTTATCCAAAATAGCAAATCCTAAAAGAATTCCCAAAATTCCACCTAAAGCGGTAATAAGCACCGTTTGCACCAAAAACTGAATAAAAATATCTCTTCTTCTGGCTCCAACCGCAATGCGAACTCCTATTTCGCGAGTGCGTTCCCGGATGGAAGCAAGCATAATGTTCATAATTACAATTCCCCCAACCAGCAGAGAAATTACGGCAATTAAAACAAATATGGCTTCAAATATTTTGGCATTTGCCTGCATTGTATCCAGTTGTTCTTTAGCGGAAGTAACCTGAAACAGATGTTTTCCGTTTTTCAGGTTCAGCACTATGTTTTCCACTTTACGGCGCAGTTCTTTTGCCTCTTCAGGACTTTTTGCTCTAATATCTATGGAGCTTATTTTACTGCCGGGGTTAACTTTACTGATCATTGTGGAAATAGGAATAAAACAACGGCGGTTTAAATATTCCAAAGCATTTTCACCCATTCCCATTTGTCCGCCCTGTGCTTGCATAAATCTTTCAGCCATTACACCGACAACGATAAATTGTTGATTGCCTACGGAAACAATTTGTCCGAGAGGATCGTTGTTGCCAAAAAACTCTTTTGCCACGGTTGAGCCGATAACTATTACATTGCTATGTTGGTCTATATCCAGGTTTTTAATAAATCTGCCTTTAGCTATGTCCCATTGTTCCACTTTAACAAAATCGGGCATTACACCTCTTAAAGATGTGCTGTAACGAATATCACCCTTATTTATTACCGCTTCCCATTCCTGAACTGTGGGATTAAATGCTTCCGCTTCCGGAATAAGGGATTGCAAATAACGAATTTCCTTTAAAGTAAAACTGGGATCGCCCCCTTTGGAAAAATCATACTGCCAATTTTGTTCCACCTCTATTTTATTCAATCCACCGCGTTCTTCCATCCAGCTTATTGTGCTTTTATTCATTCCATTTACAATTGCCAGAACAACCATTATACACATCACACCTAAAATTATCCCTATAACGGTTACTACGCTGCGAACTTTGCGCATCATAATATCTGACAAACCAAGTTTCAGGGATTCAGCTATCGGAATTGCCATCTACTATTTTCCCGTCTATAATTTTAATAATCCGCTGTGCTCTGGAAGCAATCGCTTGATCATGAGTAACCATAATAACGGTGTTACCTTGACTGTGCAAATCCCCAAAAATCTCCAAAATATCCCCTCCGGATTGAGAATCCAGATTTCCCGTTGGTTCATCTGCCAGCAGAATGGAAGGTTCATTTACAATTGCTCGGGCTATGGCAACGCGTTGTCTTTGACCTCCGGAAAGTTCACCGGGCTTATGTTTTAAACGATCTCCCAGACCCACATTTTGTAAAACCTCTTTTGCTTTGGCAGTGCATTTTCTCTTACTCATTCCTCCATACATTAAAGGGAGTTCTACATTTTTCAAGATGTTCAAATGAGGGAGCAGATTAAAGGACTGAAACACAAAGCCGATTTTCCGATTTCTGATCGCAGCTAAAGACGCTTTGGGCATTTTGCTAACCAAAACATCATCCAGATAATAAGTTCCGTCTGTTGGACTATCCAAACACCCCAGAATATGCATTAAAGTGCTTTTCCCCGAGCCGGAGGGACCCATTATGGCAACAAATTCACCTTTCTGAATTTGCAGGTCAATTCCATTTAAAGCACGGACTTTTATCTTGCCTAAAATGTAGTCCTTTACTATGTTTTCGGTTTTAATAATATCCATATTTACCTATTTTTCCTTTATAATCCTTTCACTTATTATCTGCTATTGTGTCAATGAAAAAGTGAATCTCTCACAGATAACACGGATTTCACAGATTTCTATGCAAGTTAGGAGTTGTAATTGCTTTCAAAAGTTATAAACCTTATACCCCTTTATTTAACAGTAAGGACTCATAACGAGTTAGCACGCAGATTTTGCGGATTTTATTATAATAATTTTGCCTTTTTTTGTCTATCGCGAGTTTCACCTTTTTAATTTTTCACCTTTTCACCCGTTCACCCGTTAACCTGTTCACCTTTTTTAAGATGAATTATTTTTCTTAAGGGGAATACTGAAGCATTGCTTATCATCATCCTTGATTGATAAGAATACTGTTGATACAACTGCCTGTTCCACTGTTATCCACTTATTTAACGCTTCCTTAACACTGCCGTAACGTTTCCGTAACACTGCCTTAACATTGTTAAGGAATCGTTAAAGAAATGTTAATGCGAAAATAAAGATTCAACTTGGCAGGAATTGTTTCAACCCGGTGAAAAAGATAATACTGAACAAAACCTTTCACCCTTGTATGAAAAGTTCCGTAGGAACGACACATATTAACAACGGGCTTCAACAGTGATTAGATAATACTGAACAAAACCTTTTTCTCTTCTGCACTTGAAGGTTGTAGGAACGACACATATTAACAACGGGCTTCAACCCGGTGATTAGACTGCAGGAACGAAGTTTTAGACTCTAAACCGATTCTTCTGTGGTTGCAACTATAATTTGAGGCAACAGGAAATTTTATTCGTTGACATCTACTGTCAAAGCTGAAGCTCGGTTTAGAGTTAAAACAAAAATTACTCAAGTCTCTTCTGAACAATCCTTTCCCAACTCTGCTGATGTGAAAGAATACTATCTTTCACAATTGTGGCAAAATTTGAGGGGGTTGGTGAAGCTCGGTTGTCAGTGTGCAGGGTTCTTGTTTTAACTCACAATTTTGAGGTTTTTAAGACCAGTTGTAGCTCAGTTTGTTAGTGTTTTGAGATTGAGGGTTGTGGTTACAGAGTGGGCAGTGGCAAAATTGTAAGTCAAAAACTTCGTTCCCGCAATCTAATCTCTGGAGTTCAAAACCCGTCGGGCAATGATATCTGTCGTTCCTACGGAACTTTTGTTAGACATCACATCTTCCTTTTCGCCGGGTTCAAAAGCAGGTATGACTAATGTCGTTCCTACGGAACTTTTCTTATAAGGGAAAGATTTTGTTAGTGTATACATTGCAGGGATTTGAGCTTGAACGACCAGCCATAACAATTACCACGGAACTTTTCTTATAAGGAAAGTTTTGTTCGGTATTATCTATTCACGGGTTGGAAACCCGTTGTTAATATGTGTCGTTCTGGAACTTTTTCTTTCTTCGTTCTTCCTTTTCACCGAGGTTGAAACCCGTTGTTAATATGTGTCGTTCCACCTACAGGACTTTCTTTGTGCGATTAATTCTTTTCTAACCGCCGGGTTCAAAATACTAAACAAATCTTCCCATCAGAATTGAATACCAATTAGGGAAGACTGTGTATTTATTTCTATTTATATGAAGTTAGAGAAATTTAGGGATGAAACTGATGGTGCACTTTAAAATTCCATTGACATCAGCTTTCCATTTTTTCACTTTCTCCCTCCAATTGTTTAAACCCTTCAAAACACTTGACACTATTCCTGCTTCCAAAAATGTGACTTTCTGAATAAAAAAATATGTAAAGGAGAAGCGATGAAGACCCTAACCCCTAGTCCTTCCGATATTCACCAGCAATGGTATATCGTAGATGCAGAGGGAAAACCTTTGGGACGCTTATCCACAAAAGTTGCCACAATTTTATGTGGTAAACATAAACCGTATTATGTGCCCAATATTGATACCGGCGATTATGTGATTGTGATCAATGCAGCAAAAGTTCGCGTAACGGGTATGAAGGCATTACAGAAGGTTTATAAAAGCTTTAGTGGTTATCCTGACGGTTTGAAGGAAATTCCTTATACCAAAGTTTTGGAAGAGCATCCCGAACGCATTATTGAACATGCCGTAAAAGGTATGATGCCCAAAAATAAGTTAGGACGCGCAATGTTCAAAAAATTGAAAGTTTATCCTGGAGCTGAACATCCGCATTCTGCTCAAAAACCCATTGAACTAAATATTTAGGAGTAAAAAAGTATGCAGACCTTTGATGCAGTTGGCAGAAGAAAAAATGCCGTTGCCAGAGTTCGTCTTATGCCTGGAACTGGAAAACGCATTATTAATAATATCCAGATGAAGAAATATCTCCAGCGTGAGACCCTGGAAATGATTGTAGAACAGCCCTTACAGACCGTTGGTTTATCCGATAACTTTGATGTTTATGTAAATGTTTACGGAGGTGGTTTAAGCGGTCAGGCAGGAGCTATCCGTCATGGTATTTCCCGTGCCTTAGTGGAATATGATGAAAATCTGCGTCCCGTGCTGAAGACCCGGGGATTTTTAACGCGTGATCCCAGAATGGTGGAACGCAAAAAATCCGGTCGTCCCAAAGCCAGAAAGAGATTCCAGTTCTCTAAGCGTTAAAAGAAACAGTTTTTCTGTAATGAAAAACAACAAGTTTTATAAGTTCCCTATTGATAGTTCAGTTAAAGAGATGAAAAATTATCTGCTTCCTGCTTTAACAGGAATGACAAAAGGATTATCAAAATGGAAAAAACATTAAATAAACTTCCGGAACGCTTGCAAGGCGGTGAGGAAAAAGTTCCTTTGAATTGCTTACACCGTTCGGAAGAGACCTAAAAACCGTATTTCAGGAGATAAGAATGTCCGTAGTTACTATGAAACAATTACTGGAAGC
>JAXGIH010000011.1:0-33040 GCA_040770845.1 Cloacimonas sp. (SeqCode) | reverse complement strand
AATGATTGCGAACTTTGCTCTCTATCTTGTCCGATGAATATTAATATCACGGAAAATGAATCTGTGCAAAACCCAAATTGCATTCTTTGTTTTAAGTGCAGGGAAAAATGCCCTAAGCCCGAAACCCTGAAAGGAAAAATGGAAAAATAGATGAAAGTTATTCTGCAAATATTGGTACTACTGCTTTTAGGAGGTATTCTTATTTTCCTGTTCTACAATGCTTTCCTATCTTTAAAACCTGTTCCTTTGAACTCCATAAAAAAAATTGTTCCTGAACCAGATAGCATAAAAGAGACATCTCCTGTTCTAAAACCCCAATCCAATCCTGCAAAAGCAGAAACTGCCTCTGCTAATAACTATCAGGATAAAAAGGAGATAGATAAACTGCCAGATGAAATTATACCTGAAACACCTGAATCTGCAGAAACAACAATACCCTCCCCTAAAACAACCTACCAGATAAATCAAGACCTCTGTATTGGCTGTAAACTCTGTATCCGCTATTGTCCTGAAGGTGCTATCTATATTAAAAACGGAACGCTGTAATTGATACTACAAAATGCACTGCTTGTGGAATCTGTCTGGATGGAAATAATAAAACTTTATTGGTTGCCTGGCTGGCGCTGTGTTTTCCAGAAAGTTCTGAAGTGCTGAAAAGGCTGAGTTCAAAGTGTGGAGTTCAAAGTGTGGAGTTCAAAGTGCAGGAGTTCAAAGGTTGGAGTTCAAAGTTCTAAAGGTGTAGGAGTTCAAAGTGTGCTGGTTAATGAAAAGGTGAAATACGCTATGAACTTCCCCCAGATATTCTTGTAAATCTCAACTATGTAATCTGTAATCTGCGAGAATTATTCTGCGTAATCTGCGTGAGAATTATTCTGCGTAATCTGCGTGAAATTATCTCAGGACAAAAAAATAACTTGCCAAAATCCTCATCTCCTTTATTATGTCTTTATGATGAAAAATTCCAAAATGATATTTAAAAAACTTAATTCCTTAGGAGGAAAAATGAAAAAGCTACTTTTCTTATTTACACTAACCATACTGGTTATGGGTATGGCTTGGGCACAAACAGCGTTTACTGCAACTTACACATTTGGTACGGCTGGTAATGTACAAAGTTTTCCTTATAATGGCACTTCTTACGATGGAATAGTAATGGGAACTATTGATAAGGTAACTGTTTCCACTTCTTCAAGCAGTGGAAACTTTAGAGCTACTAATTGGCCACTTGGAGCGACTAATGGTAGCGATATTTTTACAGGCTCTGTTGATCCTAGTAAGTATATTGGCTTCACTATTTCAGCAGCATCGGGTTATAAATTTACTATTTCAACTATTCAGTTTGGAATTGGTAGAAGTGGAACAGGAATCAGACAAAGCCAATGGAGAGGTAGTTATGATAATTATGGTTCCATATTAAATAATTATACTACTTTAAATACAAGTTTAACTAATACATCAGGTGTATTAACAAATCCTGACCTAAATTCATCTTGGACAGGAAATGTGTTGACCCTTGGTTCTGATTATGCCAATATTACAACCAATTGCGGGTTCAGGTTATATATGTACAATGCTGAAGCTACAGCTGGGACAGCTGGTTTACAGGGACCAATTACGATTACTGGAACTTTTGAATTATCAGGTGGTGCTCCTACAGTTGCAACTCCCATAATTTCTCCTTCTACAGGGACTTTCTACTCTCCTTGCCTAATCTCTTGTACAACGGAGGGAGCAACTATTTATTATACTACTGATAGTTCCATCCGGATGAGACAGGATACAGAATATAATAACTCCTATCTATATTAGTCAAACCACAACTCTAAAGGTAATTGCTTATGCTGGAGGATATGATCCAAGCCCTATTGCTACAGCGGTTTATACATTTCCTGAAATAACTGAAGTAGCTGATATTGCTACCTTGGTAAATCAACTCACTGGAAATAATGTTTATCGTTTAACTGGAGAAGTTGATTCTATTTTAACAGAATTTATATTATCATCCTAAATGGGTTCAGGATGTATCGGTTGCTATTTATATTTATGATACTGCTGGAAAGATAATTAATTGAGCATAATATGGGAGATGGAATAACTGGCTGACCAAATTTTCCACTTATAACAGTTTACTGGAATTTGTTCCAGTAGCTGATCCCGGACTAAGTTACTTCAACTGAATACTATTGCAATTGAAGAAAGAACACTTGCCAGTTTAACCAGTGCAGATCAATCCAAGCTGATTAAGGTATATAATGTTACTTTAGGTACTACCGGTAACTTTTCCTCAAGTGCACAGAATATTCCTGCTACCCAAGGTGAAACAACTTTAACTTTAAGAACATTAACTTCCACTGACTATAACGGACAACCCATTCCTCAAACTCCTCAAAATATAACTTGTTTGGTGGGCCAATATAATGCCGATATGCAAATTACTCCCCGTTTTTTAGCTGATTTTGAAGAAGCATTTGACTTTCTTGAAGATACTCCCATAACCATAAACGGATTGACTGTTGTTATTTCCGGTGGAAATGCCAATTTAGGTAGTGGTGAAATCCCTCCTATTCCTAATCAAAATGTAACCTTCACCACTTTATCTTTTGTTTTGGATAACAGCATCCCTGAATGGAATATAACCATTACTCCCGGTGCAGCTTACGGTGCTTATTATCAGAACGGAAGGAGCTGGCATACAGTTACCGGTACTACAGAACCGTTATCTTCAATATCACTTTTGCCTAAGGCGGGGTGAGTAGAAGTTCCTGTAGTTATGGGAGAACAAGGATCTCTTTGCCGGTAGGAGCAGGCAGTTTTACCGCAGTTCTTACATCCGATATGTATGTGCTGATTAAATGGATAGCGGATCCGAGACCAATCATTCCGGTTACAACATTTTACGAGCGAAAAGAAAGACCTTTCTACCGCTCAAAGAATAAATGTAAGATAATTGACGAGGGAGTAGAAACAGGAGCTCCAGACCAATATTCTTACACCGATTTTGAGGCATATACCAATATGGTATATTATTACTGGCTGGAAAGTGTTTCTCTGGATGAATCAAGTTCCTACTATGGTCCTTCAATTGTTACTATTGGCGACCCCAATCAGGAGCCGCGTCCTCCTGAAGTTTCAATGGTTACCAAACTGCTAAATGCATATCCTAATCCTTTCAATCCTAATACCAATATTCGTTATTCGCTTAGGATGCAGGAAAGAAGGATTGATATATATAATATGAAGGGACAAGTTATCCAGACCTTAACTGCTGAACATAATATCCCCGGTTTTATCAGCTTGCCTGGAATGGTTGTGATGCAAACGGTAAACCTGTTGCCAGTAAGATTTATATGTATCGGATGACCAAGTGAAAATTATAGCAGTGTCAAAAAGATGGTTCTGGCAAAGTAAGGTTAACTGGTTAACAAAATTTGAAAGTCGGGTAAGTAATAAGCTCCGACTTTTTTTCAGAAAATTAGTGCAGGAGTTCAAAGTTCAAAGTGCGGGAGTTCAAAGTGCAGGAGTTCAAAGTGCGGGAGTTCAAAGTGCGGGAGTTCTTAGTTCAAAGTGCAGGAGTTCAAAGTTCAAAGTGCAGGAGTTCAAAGTGCAGGAGTTCAAAGTTAATTTTTTTCGGTGGCTTCAGTGAATTTCTCGGTGGCTAAATTATATCCGTCTAAATCCCTATAATCCTGTTCATCGGGAACCTATTAAATCTGCGTAATCTGCGTAATCTGCGTGAAAATAAATCTGTGTAATCTGTAGAGACATTCACAATTCCGCTTGACACGACAAAATAGTAACTCCCTATTTACATAAACTTCAGTTGCTGAAATACTTTTCCAAAAATGTATATCAGCGTTATAACTCTTTAGTTATAAATAAGATATTGACTTAAAAATATAGAGGTTCTGAAATGTTTTCGTCTATCCATAAAAGAAACGGTTCAATCGTTGTTTTCGATCAACAAAAAATAGCCAAAGCAATTGAAAGTGCTGGACTTGCCACTGGGTGAATTCGGAAAAGATATTGCCGGATTTAACTTTGGGTGCTTAATTTGGCACAACAGGTTATTCAGGATGAAATTCCCGAAGTGGAGAAGATTTAATCAGGATATTGTAGAAGAGGTCTTGCTTGCCTCGCCTTATAAAAAGACCGCCAAGTCCTATATTATTTATCGTGATCAGCATTCCCGGATACGGGAACTTGTTTCCAAAGCTGGTGTAGATTTGATAGATCAATATTTGGAAAAATTGGATTGGCAGGTGAATGAAAATTCCAATATGGCATATTCGCTGCAGGGATTGAATAACTACATTGCGTCGGAAGTAAGTAAGACCTACTGGCTGAATAAAATTTATCCTCCGGAAATTCGGGAAGCACATTTAAGCGGGGATTTACATATTCACGATTTGGGTCAGCTTTCTGTTTATTGTGTAGGTTGGGATTTGATGGATTTGCTTTTAACCGGTTTTTGTGGAGCGGAAGGAAAAGTAGAAAGCACTCCCGCCAAGCATTTTAGAAGCGCTTTGGGGCAGATTGTTAATTTCTTTTATACTCTGCAAGGTGAAGCAGCCGGGGCTCAGGCATTTTCCAGTTTTGACACTCTTTTAGCTCCTTTTATTTATTACGACGGGCTTAATTACACAGAAGTGAAACAGGCGCTGCAGGAATTCATCTTTCAATATCAATGTTCCTACGCGAGTTGGTTTTCAAACCCCATTTCACTAATATCACTTTAGATTTAAAAGCCACATCAATTATATAAAGATCAGGCAGTTATCATAGGTGGCAACCGATGAGATAAGACCTATGGTGATTTTCAAGCAGAAATGGACATGCTGAACAAAGCTTTTTCTGGAAGTGATGATTGAAGGTGATGCCAAGGGACGCGTTTTCACTTTTCCATTCCAACCTATAATATCACAAAGGATTTTGAACTGGGATGACCCCAATCTGGATTACTTATGGAGGCAACAGCCAAATATGGCATTCCCTATTTCTCCAATTTTGTAAATTCCGATATGGATCTAAAGATGCACGCAGTATGTGTTGTCGTTTACGATTGGATACCAGAAAACTGGAAACCAGGGGTGGACTTTTTGGTGCCAATCCTTTAACTGGTTCTATCGGAGTAGTAACCATAAATCTTCCCGCATAGGTTATCTGGCAAAAACGGAAGAGGAATTTTTTCAGCTTTTGGAGGAGCGTTTACTGCTGGCAAAAAAATCCCTGGAAATAAAACGCAAGGTGCTGGAAAATTTTACCGCTGGTGGACTTTATCCTTACACCAAGTTCTATCTGAAAAGCATTTATGAGCGTTTTCAGCAATACTGGAAAAACCATTTTTCCACTATCGGAATTATCGGTATGAACGAAGCGATGTTAAACTTTATGGGTGAAAACTTAGGAACAAAGAAAGCTAATGCCTTTGCCTTAAAAATAATGGATTACCTGCGTAAGCGTTTACTGGAATTTCAGGAAGAAACCCAAAATAATTATAATCTGGAAGCAACTCCTGCCGAAGGAACAAGTTATCGTTTGGCGCTTTTGGATAGAAAACATTTTCCCGATATCATTTGTGCCAATTGTGATGCGGATTCACCTTTTTATACCAATAGCAGTCAATTGCCTGTAAACTTTTCGGATGATATCTTTGAGGTTTTGGATTTGCAGGATGAACTTCAGACCAAATATACCGGTGGAACGGTTTTGCATATCTTCGGTGGAGAAAGAGTTGAATATGGACAAAGCATAAAAGCCCTGGTAAAAACAATCTGTGAGGGTTACCGTTTGCCCTATTTTACTTTTTCTCCAACCTTCAGTATTTGTCCTCAACATGGTTATTTGGATGGTGAACAGCCAATTTGTCCTCTCTGTCAAAAAAAGACAGAGGTTTTTTCCCGAATTGTTGGCTATTTACGTCCCGTTTCTCAATGGAATGAAGGCAAGCAAGCCGAATTTAAGATGCGCACCAATTTTGATCTGCAAAAGAGCAAGAAAAGATAGTTCCGCAATGATGCAAAGTCACATTGTTTAGGACTTACTAGCTGAACGTGGCGGATTGCAAAAATTCTCCCTGTTGGATTATCCGCAGTCCGTTATCTGCCGTATTTACTATAGGGCTGCAATTTTCGCTGTCCTTATTGTCATAATCCCGAACTTGTTGATCCCCAAAGATATAGCCCCTTGCTGGAAACGGAAAAGGTTCTGCGTTTTCTTTATCGGCGTCATAAGAAACTTTCCGCAGTAGTAGTTACGGGAGGTGAACCAACTTTGCAAGAAGACCTTATTCCTTTTCTAAAGTTAATAAAAGCAATGCTTTACAAAATAAAATTGGATACTAACGGTTCCCGTCCTGAGGTCTTACTAGAAATCGTTAATCAAGGACTGGTAGATTATTTTGCGATGGACATAAAAGCCCCGTTGAAACTTTATAAAGTTATAACCAGAGCGGATTTGGAGGTAGGAACAATAGAAAAAAGTATGGAACTTATTCGCCGATCAGGAGTTGATTATGAATTCCGCACTACTTATTTTGATTTGCTTTTAAGCACTGATGACCTTGCTTCTATGCAAGATTTACTGAAGCCAGGCGATAAATTTATCATTCAACAATGCCATTACAGCAAGACCCTGGATGAAATCAAAAGAGAAGATATAGTAACCGGTTCTTTCTCTTTCAATGAAAATCCTGCCTGTCTATCGTTAATCCATTGGGGCACAGAACATAGCATAAAAATATCTTTGCGCAGTTATGAAAGTTAATATTGAGCACCTTCTGCCTTTTGTGGAAAAACCATCCAGATATATAGACAATGAAATTAATGCCTGGAGAAAGGATTTTTCTGCCTTTCAAGTCCATTTCGCTTTTGCTTTTCCCGATACTTATGAACTGGGAATTTCACATTTGGGTATAAAAATACTCTATTCCCTGATCAATGAATTGGATTATGCTATGGCAGACAGGTTTTATCTTCCCTGGATTGATTTGATTGATTTAATGAGGGAAGAGGAATTGGAACTTTTCGGTTGGGAAAGCAGAAGGCAGGTTAAGGACTTTGACATCTTAGGAATTACCCTGCAAAGTGAACTTAATTACACTAATGTGCTGGAACTGATTAAGTTAAGCGGAATAGATATACACAGCAAGCAACGGCAAGAAACAGACCCAATAATTCTGGCAGGAGGTCCTTGTGCCGTAAATCCTTTACCTTTAGCTCCTTTTATAGATGTGTTTTTTATCGGGGAAGCCGAAGAAGGTATCATTCAAATTGCCGAAATTCTAAAAAACGAAAAGAAGCGTTCCGAACGAATTAAACAAATTTCCAAACTACCATCCTGTTATGTTCCTGCTCTGCATAATGGCATTGATCATATTCATTGTCGTAAGTATACTGCTTTTCATACATCTAAATCACAACACAGTCCTCAATTACTTTCCTGGCAATTAGCTACTCATAATCGCTATGTATCTGAAATTATGAGAGGTTGCTCCCGGGGTTGCCGATTTTGTTTTGCCGGTTATTTTTATCGTCCTGTGCGGGAACGCGAACCCAATGTTATCATAGAAAATATCCTAAAAGAAATAAAAGCAAGCGGTTGGGACGAAGTTGGCTTGCTATCTCTTTCCAGTAGCGACTATTCCTGCATTCAAGAACTTCTGCAAGAACTGCTGGAAAGGATAGATACCCAAAAACCCATGCTCTTCCTTCTTTAAGAGTAGACACTTTGGATAAAGAATTGTACATTCTCTTAAAATTTTAGGCAGAGAGGGCTTAACGATAGCTCCGAGAGCAGGTTCGGCGTTTGCCTTAAGTTATAAATAAAAACTTGAGCGAAGAGCAAATCCTTACCGGTATTGAAACTGCATTACAACAGCTGGCAAAAGGTGCAAAGCTCTATTTTATGTTAGGATTGCCAACAGAAACAGATGAAGATATTGAAACAATTATTGCTCTTATCCATAAAATTCATAAAGCTGGAAATGAACGGCTGCAAATAAATGTTACCCTTTCTCCTTTTGTCCCCAAACCGTTTACTCCTTTTCAGTGGAGTTTATATACGATGCAGAATCATTACTGCAAAAGCAATCAAAATTAAATCCGCTTTATCTGCTTAAAATCTCAAAATTCATTATCATACTATTGAAAATTCCGTTCTGGAAGCACTAAAGCTGACAAGGGTGACAAAAAAATTGCAGAAGTTATTGAAATTGCATGGAATAAGGGTGCCCTTTTTGACGCCTGGAATGAGTGTTTTAATTTTTCCTGCTGGCAGCAGGCAATAACTGAATGTAACATCACTTTAGATAGTTATTTGGGCTCTCGTAATCCGGAAGATAATTTGCCCTGGGATTTTATTTCCCTGGGATTAGATAAAAGCTTTCTACTTGCAGAACGGGAAAAAGCTTTAGCAGGAATTCAAACACCTGATTGCAGAGAAATATGTTCTTCCTGTGGAATTTGTAATAAAGAAATAAAAACTACAACCGCAGTCGGTATTTCATTAAAAACCGTTCAGTTACATCAGGAAAAGAAAAATCCTTCTTCCTATGAATCACAATTCAGATATCGGGTTTATTATCAAAAAACGGGACTTTTACGCTTTATTTCTCATTTGGATTGGATGCGTATGCTTTTCCGCAGAATATCAGTTTTAGAACTGAAAACTATCTTTACACAAGGGTTTAATCCCCATCCCAAGGTTTCTTTATGTCCTCCTTTAGCAGTTGGAATTGAGGGTTTGGCAGAATATTTTGATCTCTCTTTTTATCAACCCTATTCAGCGGAACTAATTTTGCAGGAATTTAACAAAACCAAAATTCCTGATTTTACTGTAACTGCCGTTGAGCCCATAAAAACAAAAATTACTCCGCCAAGAACTGAATTACTCAGCACTTTTTTCCCTGACTCCTTATATTTGCATATAAGAGATAAAATCAAATTCTTTAAGCTAAGTAAGATATTTACTTACACAAAAGGCACTCCTCCTAAAGTGAAAAACTATGATCTGAAAGAGATTATCGTTTCCATAAACCTAATCGGTAACGAACTGCAACTGGAAAAATTGCTGGAAAGCCCTTCTGTATATGAAATTCTGCCTGCTGTTTTAACCCTGGAAAAAACAATGCTCTATCAGCAAAAAATTTACCGTAACGGCTTTCGCTAAATGAAAACAGGCAAAATAATTGATGTTAAATGCCGCTGTGGATACACCCTTTTTCGTTATTACAAAGCAGGAAAGGGACGCCTGATCAAATGCATAATAAGTAGATTAACTGCGGATTTTGTAGGACTGAAAGGCGCAGAAACATTTTCTCGACCCAAGTGTCCAAAATGTGGTAAAGAACTGGGAATCATCAAGATGATTCACGGAGAGCCAGCTCTGAAACTTAACCAGGGAACGATTGAGACAATCCGACTGTAACTTCTTATTTCACAAAGAGAAAAGAGAGCAAAGTTTAATGAAGAATGTAAAATGTAGAATGTAAAATGTATGAGGTGTTGAGGTGTCCTGAAAATAGTGGACTAAAATTAAGGCGAAAGAAATGAACAAAGAAATTCTAATGAAAGGATGCAAGTCCGCTACAGCGATGCCCTTCCAAACTGAAGGTTGTACAGGATATCGAAGAAAGTTGACAATAAGTGAAGCTCGTCGTCTTTATGAAATTAATGGTACTAACACGGTCTATCGATAATGGCTGCGGAAGAGTACGGAAAAAACGATTTAATTCAAAAAGTTGTGAGGATCAGAATGAAAGACGAAAAAGCCAACTCAAAAAAAAAGATGAACGGATCAGAGAATTGGAATCCGTTATTGCATCTCTAACTCTACATAACTTATGCTTGCTGGTTTGGAAAGAAGATATTGACAGCAAAAAAGGAAGCTGTTTACAGGTATTATTGATTTAATTGACAAAAGGTTCTAACTTATCATAAAAAAGAAACAGAAGCCAGATAGAGAAAGAATTGAAGGAAGAAAGACGATTAAAGTGTTGATTATGTAGGAAGGGACAAGAATAAAAAAAGGAGAAATAAAGAGAATGAAAGATAAAATAATTGCCAAACAAGACCTTATCCGAATTATAGAAGATATTGATGCAATCGGTTTTTATGGGATGTTGCCGAAACATATTAGAGGCGAATACGGTGCTTCATTATTTGAGGTGGATGATGCTATAGATTGCAGGGATACATTTATCCAACAGGCATACGAGAATAATTTATTAAGTGATAGGCAGATAAGGGAAAGTGGCGAAGATAGATGATTATATTTTGAGACATAGAGTTCCGGAGGAATTGGGGGAATTTAAGGAATGGCTGAAAGGACACCAGATATAAATCCTTTCTAATATATATCTGTGTTATCCGTGAAATCTGTGAGAGAAAAAAATGAAGAATGGAGAATTAAAAAAATTAAAAATTATAAATCTGTGAAATCTGTGTTATCTGTGAGAGATAATTCTATGTCGTCACAAGTAATAAGCACCGTCAAAGATATCAACCAGCTAAAAAAAGATATCCAAGGCGCAAATGACCCTGATTTACAATGTTTCTATCTTGAAAATACAGTTATTTTGTCCAAACTACTTTGGATTCCTGCTTTCACAGGAATGATTACCAGAGCCATCATAAGATATATATGCTATAAATGTTATCTCCCAGGCAAAAGGTCTCAAGGCGCAAATGACTCCTGAATTACATCAATTTAGTCCTACTTTATAATATATTAATATACTTACTTTATTTTTTCCCCTCTCTAATTATCTCTTTTTCTCCTTGTTTTTTCATAGTTCATTCTTCATTTTTTATGCCAGATATTTTTTTACCATAGCAATAAGCGAGGCAGTATCTAAACCAGCCCAATGGTAAAGATCATTTGCTTCTCCGGATATAGGATATTGTTTAACCCCTGTTTTTACGAGTTTAGCACTAAGGGAATTGACTGCAAGAGCATCAGCAATGGAGGTTCCCAAGCCACCATTCACGGAATGATCTTCCACACTGAAAATTATACCTTTACCGGCAGATGATTTCAATTGAGCCAAATCCAGATGCAAAGGTGAAGAAACATATAGCAGTTCAAGAAAAATACCTTCCTCGCGCAAAGTATCAACAGCTTTAACAGCTTTGGCAACAGGAGTTCCGCAAACCCACATACTGCCGTCATTTCCGTCTCTAAGAATATCTGCTTTACCGTAAATAAAGTTATAATCCACATCATATTGCAAAGTTCCGTCTAATTTTTTCAGCACGGGAAGTTTGGAGCGTCCCATCGTTACCAGATAATTTCCTGGTTTATTAATCAACCAGCGGATAATTCTATCAGTTTGATTGGCGTCTGCAGGAAAGATAAGTTTAAAGCCAAAGAGGTTTCTGGTTAAAGATATATAGTCAATACACTGATGGGTTTTTCCGTCTGCACCAACATCTATGCCTGTATGCGTAAGAATTGTTTTCAAATTGGTTTGATTAATATCGTTAAGACGTTGATTATTATAGACCTCTGCAATGCCAAAAACCCCGAAATCACTCCAGAAGGTCTGAATTCCACAAACAGAAAGAGCTCCCCCCATCACGCAAGTATGCTGTTCCATAATTCCGCACTCAAAAAAGTTTTGGGGACTAATTTGGGCAAATTCTTCGGTCTTTACACTTGTAGCCAAATCGCAATCCAAAACCACAATTGGCGTTTTGGCATTAGCATTTACTTTGGCTAAATCGGCAATTGTTTTTCCCCAGGCGCTTCTGCAATCGTTATCTGTTTCATACCGAACGGGCTTGCCTATTGTAAAATCGGGCTCAAAAGCAAAACTGATTTGCGGGTTATGTTCCGGCTTAAATTCCGAGCGCAGTTTACGGTATTTTTTCAGCTCATTCTCTGTTCCCAATTCCTTCAAGGCGTTTTCCAATTGAGCTTCGGACAAAGCAGAACCGTGATATTGGGCATTATTTTCCATAAATGACACACCTTTACCCATTACCGTATGTGCCAGAATCATTGTCGGTTGCTGAAAAGCGCGTGCATTATCAAGAGCAGTAAGAATAAGAGGAATATTGTGACCATCAACTTCCATCACTTTCCAGCCATCTGATTCCCAGTTTTTTCGGATATTTTGAGGCATAACATTATGGATGGAACCGCTTATCTGCAATTGATTATAGTCAATAATAGCGATAATATTATTTAGGCAATATTTTACTGCAAAGCGTCTTGCCTCGCTAATCTGACCCTTTTGCTGTTCTCCGTCACCCATAAAAACATAAACATTGTAGGGAATTTTGTTTATCCGGGAAGCAAGTGCAAAGCCAGTTCCGGCAGATAAACCCTGACCTAAATTCCCACTACTCCATTCCACACCCGGAACTCTGCGTTCCGTATGACCTTCAAAAATACTTCCCGTAAGCCGATATTGAGCGATTGCTTCGTCCAGATCAAAATAGCCCAGAAGTCCAAGAGCACTGAAAACGGCAGGAGAAATATGTCCATTGCTGATAATTACTCTATCTCTATCCGGCATTTGAGGTTGAGCAGGATTATGTTTTATAGTATTATACACGCAAAGAAGAAGGTCAATAGAAGACATTGATCCGCCAGGATGACCCGAACCGGCAAGAGTTGTCATTGTTAAAATTGCTTTTCTGGCTGCTTTTGCCTCTATCATAATTTTGTTAATCATTTCCTGATTATCGGTTTTCATTTGTTATCCTCAGGTTAAATTTTCCCTTTACAAAAAAGTTTATCCCCTTCACCAATTTTTATTTGCTGAAGGGGAATAAAAAATGGTGGAGCATAGCGGGATCGAACCGCTGACCTCATGCTTGCCAGTCATGCGCTCTCCCAACAGCTAATGCCCCAATAGAAAAAATCACTTTATATGAGTGCATTCCCTGCAAAGGGCAGAATTCTGTCAAGCAGAAACTACAGCATTTTTACTTTATTATTCTGTAACTTACTGTCGGATTGTCAATTGAAAAACTAATATTTCTCTATATTAACTACATTGGGGTAGTATTGATTTAATTTCATCTTTTAACAGGAAAATAAAGGGGTGGAAAGGGTTTTTTCTTTACTCTGGAAACTAAAGATTGCTTATGGAATTTATACTTCAGGCAATTGCTACCTTTGTAAAAACCAGTATAACATATACTAATTTTCCTATCAGCCATTAGCCAAAAGCGTTAATCTGGCCTTAATCAAGCGTTAATCAAGCGTTAATAATTAACGCTTGATTAAGGTATGATTAACCCTTGATTAACAGTTTCACCTTATAACAAACTTGAGGTTGAAAAAGTGACATCTTCCCCACATTCTACCTCCAATTCCACATTTCCCTTACCACTAATTTTTGCGGTAAGGGGGCAAAATAACGGATAAACTGAATTATTTCCGCTTACATCCAACCCAGCATTATCGTTTTACCTAACCTTTCGCTAAGGAATCAAAATAAGGGAGATACGGCGTCCTCGCCCTCTACATCCAATCTGGCAGTTCCCTTCCAACAAACATTTTGGTAACACAATAGCTTGGCAGAAGGTTAAACAATGAGAATAGTGTTTTCCCTAAAATTAAGCGGAGGAACAGCGTCCTCCGTCTACACAACGAAAGTTATTGACAAAATTTACTCTGTCCAAGTTTTGGATTATAGACAAACGGGGTGTAGCGCAGCCCGGTTAGCGCACCTGCTTTGGGAGCAGGGAGTCGGAGGTTCGAATCCTCTCACCCCGACCAATGTAATATATTGTGGCTTGGGCGCTTAGCTCAGTTGGGAGAGCACATGCTTTACACGCATGTGGTCGGGGGTTCGAGTCCCTTAGCGCCCACCATTTTTATTTTATAGTTTGGAAATAGATAAATACAATAAGTGGTGAGGAATGAAAATAGCAATCACAGGAGCCAACGGATTTGTAGGCAGTAATCTGGTTAAACACTTTCTTTCTGCTGGCTATGAAGTTAAGGCAATAATCCGGGCTAATGCTACCACTACATTTATTCCTTCCAGTGCACAAATCGTAAGGGTAGATTATGATGATGTAACTTCACTCCTTTCCGCTTTTACCGGTGTAGATATAATAATCCATAATGCCGGAAAAACAAAAGCAAATAATGCGGAACAGATGTTCAAAGCCAATTTGGGTATTACGGAAAAAATTATTGCAGCAGGCAATAGAATTGCCGAATCACAGCAGATTATTTATCTTAGTTCGCAGGCAGCATCGCGTCCCAGTATTAATAATATTCCCGTAAAAGAAGATGAATTAGGAGCACCAATAACAATTTATGGTAAAAGCAAACTGGCTGCAGAAGAGGTAATTAAGCAAAAATGTAAAAAGTATTATACCATTATCCGTCCCTGTTCTGTTTACGGCTGTGGAGATAAGGACTTTTTACAGCTTTTTAAAATAGTGGATAGAGGATTTAGTTTCCAAATAGGGCACAAAGATAAACTGCTGAATATGATTTATGTTTCCGAATTATGTCGGTTTATTGAACTCTGTGTAAATAATCCTTCTGCCTATTCTCAGACCTTTTTTGCTACCGATGGACAGGTCTATAAGCAGAGCGATATTTTTTCCGCTATTGCCAAAGCCCTGAATAAACATCCTATAACAATTACTGTTCCCGAAAGTTTAGCCAAAATTGTATTTTATGCGGGAGATCTTTATGGGCATCTTTTTCACAAAGAAGTGGTAGTTAATAAGGAAAAAATGAAGGAAATTCTGGCTGATGCCTGGCTCGCAGATATCTCTAAAGCTCAAAATATTCTTGGCTGGCAACCCATAACCAATCTGGAAAATAATATTAAGGATACCGCAAAGTGTTACCGCGCATTGGGTTGGCTATAATATTTGTTCTGCTGTTCCTACCTTTGAGCGCGGAAGAAATATTGTTAGAGGAAAATATATCTGAAACCGATACAATAAGTTACACCGTCCACGAAATAGCTAAAACAGATATTGAGAATTGGATAAAAAAGAACAGAATTGATACTCGTGAATCTGTTTTCAGCACTGCTCCTATTCATTTAGACCTGGGTGATTTGTATCATAATTGTTATTTCTATTTGGGAAGAACCAATTTACCGATGCCGGAAAGAAACGGTTTTGAGACCTTTTCCGGGATATTTTCACCTGCTTTGTATCACGGTTCATTCAATACACTGTATCCGGTTAAAAAATATCAAAGAACGGTAAATTATACCAATAGAACTTATCCTTTTGCTCCTGTTCTAACTTCTGTGGATGCAGGACTGGGTGATTATGATCATCACTACGCCAGAATTAATTTTGTTAAAAACGAGCTGTTTTCTTATTCAGAATTGGAATACCAAGGTGATTTACTGGCTCAAAACGGTTTCTGGTCGGATATAACCTCTACAGAAACAGCAATGAAACATCGTCTTTCCCGGAAAGGAAAACTATTTAACTGGGAAGCTGAATATGCAAGTTGGAAAAAAGATATTGCCATGAATGATTTGCTCCCTTTTTATTGGCAACTTACCAACTTCAAAATTGATTATGAATTACAGCAGATTTATGCGGAATTGGGAATCCCCTGGGTAAAACTGAAATTTTTACAAGAATCCGAAACTGCTTCTGCCAGAGAGTTTTATGAAACATACAAACGCAAGTCCACAAGAGTTCAGATTAGCTCGGAACAGAAATTCGGTTTTGGGCAATATCAAACTTTGTATGAACATAGCTGGAATAAAGACGATAAATACTTCTGCGGATTCTATGATGAAGAAAAATATGAAGATAAACTTGCCCTCGCTTTTAAGATAGATAACCCGCTGGAAATTGACTTAAGCGGTGACTGGCTTGACTGGAAACGAGGAAGATTATTTGCCGATATTTCATATTCTCTTCAAAACTTTGAAGCGGGAGTAACCTATAAACAGCTTTTAGGCAAAGACCCTTCTTCCCTGAAAGTTAAAGATATCTTTAATTCCTCGGGAGAATTGGAGTTGATAGATATATCCATTCCCCGTGAGGTATCCGTTCAATTCAGCTATAACCTTTGGAATATTAAACCCTTAATCGCTGTGGGCAACAAAGAAATTAAACAAAAAGCAGACAGCACTTTTTTTAATTTGGAAAAACAAAAAAAAAAAACCCTTCTTGCGCCTAGCAATGGATACTAATTTCAAATGGAAAAATTGGCAGTTAATCGCCAGACCTGAATGGGTAATAAGCAAATACTATCAAAACTTGACCGAAAGTCCCGAATACCGATTTCAAAGTGTGCAACAAATAAAATACCATTTACCTTACGATAATTCGGTAGTTGCCGGTTGCGGTATCTATGGCCACTCTGGATATTATATTGCCAATGCCGTAAACCCATCTTTAATTGAGGCATCAACAATTTTGGATGCCTGGGCTGGTTTTGATGTAAGCAACTATTTTGAATTCGTGCGGGAATTAAAAACGCTCTTTCTTCAGCAATTTATGGTGCCTATTCGGTTCCGACATCACTCTATGTGCAAGTTCTTTGGCTCTATTTGAATTAACGAAAAAACAAAAAGTGCTGGAGTATTGAAAGGTTGCTGATCTGCTGGAGTGCTGAAGTTCGTAAGTTATATAAAATATCAGGATGAAAATGGCATAAATATTATTTTACCCTTTATGTAGATTCCTGCTTCCAAAGGAATAATAAATGGCTCATCATTCCAAAATGATCTTATACCTTATTCGGAGCTCTTTATGATTTCGGTGTCCTCGGTGTAAAAAAATCGGTGCTGTTGATGTGCTTGACAAAATACGCTATTTATTTGAATTGAACTTATCTTATAAATGAGGTTTAATAATTGAAAAATGAAATTATTTGAAACACATATCTTATCTGGATCATCCCGATTTTGATGCCGACAGAGAAACCATAATTAATAAATGCTTTAGCAGTGGCATTGAATATATCATCAATGTTGCTTTCAATAAAGAAACAGCATATAGTTCTTTAGACTGGCTAAAAGCATTTGCATGCTCTACTGTTGGTTTTCATCCTCATGATGCGGTGGTTACGATGCCGAGGTGGTAAAAAAACTGGCAAGAGAGAAAAAGGTCTTGGCTATCGGGGAAATCGGACTGGACTTTTTTCGGAATTTATCTCCTTTTACTGTTCAAAGAGAGGTTTTTAATAATCAAGCACATTTAGCTGTAGAATATGATTTGCCGATAATTGTTCACGACGAGGATATATGCCCATCATCAGGAATGTTATAACATTCTGAAAAAATAAGAGAAGTTAAAGAAGCTGTCTTTCATTGTTTTACGGGTGATATTATTTTTGCACAACAGGTTTTGGATGAGGGTTGGATGATTTCTTTTACAGCTAATATCACTTATGCTAATTCCAAATTGGATGATGTTATTCGTTTAGTTCCCTTGGATAGATTTATGGTGGAAACGGATTGTCCCTATTTGCCTCCTATTTACACCGCGGAAAAAGAAATTCACCTCTTTTTCCTGCCTTTAGTTGTAGAAAGATTGCAGAAGGTTAAAGAAATAAATTTTAATGAAGTAGCAGAACTCTCTTTTGCGAATGCTTATCGTTTTTTCCGTGTTCCTCCCGACCCTGTAAAAACATCACATAAAAAAGCCGGACATAAAAAAGCTTAATGTTATATATAGGTTAAATAATTAGCCGGCAAGATATTATGACTTTAAAGTGAAAGGATATATAATGAAAAAAATAGTTATCGTTATCTGTGGCATAGTATTAGGTGTATCACTTTAGGCAGGAAATTCCATCTTCTCCTCATGGTTTTTTCCTGTTTCGTAATTGGCAGAGATATTTACAGCTTTGGTATGGGTGATACCGGTGCCAGTGATGTTTTTCGTCTCAATACCGGTTATGAATCCTGCAATGCATAATAGAAATAACTACTTTATTTTCTACCGGAATGATTTTGGGCTATACTAAATATCAATCCCGTTTTAGTGAAAACATAGTTATCAGGATGATTCCCTGGATTTTCCCTATTTTAATATCAGTATACCTATTAACAAACACCGTTTGGGAGTTCAATTCAATTCTCTCTCTTCAGGATTGGTTACGAATCAAAGAACCCTTCCCGATGGTTCAACGGAAACCCAAACCACCGACAAATATCTCTACTCAAAGCCGATCTTATTTCAGTTACAGCTTTAAAGATGTAAACTAGGAATAGTCATAAACTATTATTTCGGACATAACAAACTTTATTTTTCGCAAACGGGAAATTACTCAATTTTGATACTTATGAATCCCTGCTGATGGATTTCAAGAATCCCAGCGTAACTTTTGGAGCAATTAAAATTTTTGATAAATACAGTATCGGTGCGATACAATATGCTCGTAACAATGAAAGGTGAACTCATTCGCGGTTGCATTCATAATGAACCGGCTGTTGATTATGAAGATAAACTGCCGGAACTTTATTGTGTAAGCACAACCGTTAAGCCCTTGGAACAATTTAAGATAACTGCAGATATCAGCTACGAACCCTGGGAATCAATTTCCCATAACTATGAGTTGTTATAAAATTGCAGGAATCGGATTTGCTTATGAGCCAGATACTGAAACTCATAAACATATTTTTCTGAAACTGCCTATGAGGTTAGGTGGCTCTATGCGTCCAGCTCCCTTTTTATGATAAAAATGGCAATGATATTGATGAATATGCCATCAGCTGTGGACTTACCCTTCCCTTGAAAAATGAAGTAGATAGAATTGATTTAGGGTTTCAATATTTACAACGAGGTGCTCTTTCCACCAACAATGTTAGCGATACTTCAATGATGCTGATGATCGGATTTACCGGTTTTGATATTATCAGCAAGGGAATAGATAGAACTGCTCCGCGTGATATACCTGAAAAAGAGGATATTGAATGAAGCAAGATGAACCTAATAGTAATATAAATATATCTAATGATTTATTAAATCAGATTATTAAATCCGTAACCTTACTTCCCTGAATTTGCAGACCAATCTTGAAATGCTACCCGATGAAAAGCTTTTTTGCCAATATTGACAAGGTGGAAAATAGGATGCGGATTGCTCTTTTTGAGAATGAACCGATGGTGATTTTCGGTCACGATGATCCTGATGGAATAACCAGCACCTATATTTTGTATAACTTCTTAAATTCCTGCGGTTATCAAAAACATTGTTATTATATTCCCAATCGCAATCTGGGCCATATGGCATTCAGGATGGTTTTATTGAATTTGTGCGTCAAAATGATTACCGGTTAATAGTTACAGTGGATAACGGCATTGTTTCCAAAGAAGGGTAAAAAATCTGAATGCAATGGGTTGTGAAGTAATAATAACCGATCATCATATTGTGCAGCCGGATATGTTACCTCCTGCATTTACGATAATGAATCCTCAGCTACCGGAATGTCCATATCCTTTTAAACAGCTTGCCGGAGTAGGAGTTGTTTTAATGCTGATTAAAGATATTTGGGACGCCTTTGGAATCACCCTGTTGAACCTGCCAGTTACTTTTGGACTGCTGTTGGCTCTATTGCTGATAAAGTTCCTATGATTGGCTTGAACAGAATCATTGTTCGCTATGTTTTAGAACATTTTGTGAGGTTCAGGATGAAACAGTTACTTTTCTTCTGCGTAATTATAACCGTATCAATACAATGAGTGATATTTTCAGCTTTTTGCAATATACTTCCCATCACCACTTAGCTAATGGTCGTGAACCTAATGAAGCATACTGCAATGCGCTTTATTCTGCAGTTATCAGATGCCAAAGCCATACTTTTTGAGGACTTGGAAAGCCAAAAGAATAAATGGGAAAGCGAATTGAACAGAATTTTCAAATTTATGGATACCCTAACAACGGATTTTGTAGGTAACTGGTTTGTTTATTATGATGATGAGTGTTATTCCTTACACTCTTTTGGGAACAGCGGCAACTTATGTTGTAAGCAAGCTGCATATTCTGCTATAATCACAAATATCATAATGGCGTTACAGTTTGCGAAGGCAGATATGGAGAGGTTTTAACATAATGGATCTTTCACTCACTGTAAAAAGCACTTCTTCACAATTTGGAGATCATCCCAGAGCAGCAGGATTTACAATGAAACCTGAACACTACGATCTTTTCTGGAGTGTTTCAACAGCTTTACCAGAAGATTATCACCCTTCTAAACAGGAAATGTTAAGCTACGATGCAGAGGTATGTCCTAAAGACCTGAACTGGGATAATTGGAAGCAAGAAGAGAAAGCTGGAAATTTTGTATTTACCTTGGGGACAGTTGAATCGGAACCTTCATTTTATTCGTAACACTTCCAGAGCTGAAATTACCCGTTATGTATCTTTGGATAACGGTATGGATTTGCCGAATAAGGGAAAAGGCGATGCGTTAGTTTTGTGGAAAGCTCCCAATCTGGTTAAGTGTTATCCTGGCAGCAAAAAAATCAATGAATAAATTAACAGGAGGCACATCTGCAGTTGATTGAGCCCGGTGAAACCACAAGAAAAGCAATACATATCAGCAGTTTTGAATTTATCGCAGGCTATCGTTATCTGCTGTCTTTCAATCGTGCTTGGGGTTTTTTCACTCTTGCTGATTTCCTTCACTAATGGTTTGGTAATAGAATTTTACCGTTTTTGGCAAGTAAGTTCATAAAACCTTTTACCGCATTTTTGTTATCCTGTTGCAACCTCAGGCGCAAAGATTTTACAGGTGCTACTTATATGCTTTTTCAGCAGTGATTGCGTTGCTTTCCAATCCTTTATTGCTTCCTGCCTTATGGCTTTTTTAACTAATGATACTTTTGCTGCTTTTGTAGGAATTAATTTCGGTAAACGCCGGTTTAACAACGGAAAAAAAGTTTGGAAGGTAGTTTGGCTTGTTTTGTCAGTTGCTTAATTTTCAGCATCTTTTGGCTGAGATGTCTCTTCAGCTGCTGGTGCTTTAACCGCTACAATAGCAGAATTATGTAACATTCCCTTGACGACAATATCAAGATTCCAATTGCTTCAGCTTTAGTAATGACTTTGCTGGAAGCATTGTAATTTAGGAATAAAATTAGCTGTATTACTCCTCTTATAATTCAGTCTTGAATGAACAGGAGTCCTTAAAGAACTCTATGCTGAAATTCTGCAAAACTGCCAGGGCTATGAATATGAAATCATCTTTATTGATGATGGCTCTGTTGATAACAGCTTTGCCGTTATGCAGGAATTGGCAGAAAACGATGAAGCAAGTTAAAGCAGTTAAGTTCAGACGCAATTTTGGCAAAGCTACAGCTCTTCAGGTTGGTTTTAACCTTGCTCTTATTTTTACCCTGGATGGCGATTTACAGGATAATCCTGTGGAAATCCCCAATTTTATTGCTAAGCTTGACGAGGGCTACGATTTGGTTTCCGGCTGGAAACGCAAAAGAAGAGATCCGTTATATAAAATCCTGCCTTCCAAATTGTTCAATTTCGTTACTGCTAAGACCTTCCACTTGAAATTAAAGGACTATAATTGCGGATTTAAGGCATATCGTCATCCTCTGGAAAAAGAACTTGTCCTCTATGGAGAAATGCATCGTTACATACCTGTTTTGGCTCATTCCCTGGGCTATAAAGTTGGCGAAATTCCGGTTGCTCATCGTCCGCGTAAATTCGGTAAAAGCAAATATGGTAAAGAGCGTTATCTGCGTGGTTTTTTTGACCTTCTAACTGTAAAAATGATTACTCAATACAGTAAAAGTCCTTTGTATCTCTTTGGGCGCGTTGGAATTGCCTCCACTTTTATTGGTCTTATTATTAGTATTTACCTTGCTATTTTGAAATTGTTCTATGGTCAGCCGCTTTCCAATCGTCCTCTTTTGTTCTTAGGCATTTTACTTATTTTAGGTGGTTTACAGTTTATTTCTATGGGCTTGATTTCAGAGTTAATTGTAAATCGTTTCCGCCAAGGAAACAGGACACCTGTTTCTATCGCTCATTGCCTGAATATTGAGTCCCCGGTTCCCTTGTTGGAATCCAAGCAACCCTTTATAGAATTAGGAGACAGGAAATGATGAGAACATCATTTTCCATCTCGCTATCTCACTAATTAGTTATGGATAAGCTTTCCACTTTTTTCCTAACACGCTATCTCAAAGCTCCCAAGCGTAATTTATTACGGTTCAGTTTTGTGTTTATGATTTTGGGAATTATCCTTTCTGTAGGAATTTTAAGTGCCGGTTTGAACCTCTTTGAAGGTTATGAAAGGACTTTGAAGGATGTCCTCTTGGGAACTTTCCCCCACATCACTTTAACTAAAGCAAATCTGGATAATATATCCAACGATGAAACCGATTCGCTGATAACTAAACTTTCTAAAAGGGATGAAATTCAGCAAATTACTCCTCTGCTTAGCTACCCTGTTATGACGGCTGGAAAAGAAAAAGTGCGGGGTGCAATTCTCAATGCTTATGATTTTAACAGTAAACAACCCTTTCCGCAGGCAAAATACATTCAAAAAGGCAAAAAAATACCTGCCAAGGGAGAAGTTATTATTGGTAAATATCTGGCTAAAGAACTGGGTAAAGATATTGGAGATACTTTAAAAGTTGTCTTTACCCGTTTAGATAATATTTCCGCTTTAGGCATTTTCCCTTCAGAATATTATTTATCAATAGCAGGCATTTACAGCAGCGGATTTTATGAAACAGACCGCTCTTTAATCCTTACCGATATTGCTGATGCCGAATATATGCTGAATGCAAAAACCGGCTTTAGCAAACTGGAAATACACTTAAAACCCGGGGACATAGAAAAAGCTCCGGAAATTGCTCAACAGCTTCAAAAAATTACCGGTCCGGAATATTCAGTTTACCCTTGGCAGACCTTCAGTGCAGGTTTATTACATCTGGTAGAAATGGAAAAATGGTTGATTTTTATTATCTTCTGTTTTTTGGTCTTAATTGCCGGTATAAATGTTATTTCTGCCGTAGCAACCATTATTCTGGATAAAAAGAACGAAATTGCCGTCCTCAAAACCCTTGGAGCCGATCCTACCTCCATTAAAAAAATATTGTGTCTGCAAGTAGGGCTGTCTGCTTTGTTGGCTATTATAGCAGGTCAGATTTTGGGAGCACTTCTCTCCTGGGGTATAGAAAAGCAGAATTTTTATCAACTGAAAGGTGATGTCTATTTTATTGACAGCTTAAATACGAGCATTGATCCTGTAAATCAAATCATCATTTTTATTGTTACCTCCGCTCTAATATTTATCTGTATTTATTTTCCTCTTAAGCAAATAGATAAGCTGGAAATTATAGAATTGCTGCGCAATCCATAAAGGATTATATTATGAAGAAGCTAATTTTCTCTTTAATAAGGAGTTTAATATGATTTGTTTAGCCGGATACGACCTCTGCAAAAGTTACACCGATAGCAATCAGACCATCAATGTTTTACGCCAAGCTACCCTTGAAGTGCAGGAATCTGAACTTGTCTGTATAACAGGAAAATCCGGCTCCGGAAAAAGTACCCTTCTCCATCTTTTGGGGTTACTGGATTCCCCTGATTCCGGAAAAATAATGATCAACGGAAATGTTGTTCAATCCACCTTGCCGGAAGCAGCTTCCATACGCAATTTAAAGCTGGGATTTGTTTTCCAGTTTCATTATCTGATAGATGACCTCACAGCACAGGAAAATGTAGCTTTACCGATGATAATATCCGGTGTAAGTTATTCCAAAGCAATTGCTAATGCTGTTTCCCTTCTAAATGACCTTGATTTGGCTGAACGCATAACTCACTATCCCAATCAATTAAGTGGAGGTGAACAGCAACGGGTTGCTCTTGCCAGAGCTTTGATCAATAATCCTAAAATCGTTTTGGCAGATGAACCGACAGGGAATCTTGACCCGGAACACAGCAATGAGATTTGGGATATGATTTTAAAGCTCAATCAAGAACGCGGTCAAACCTTCGTTATCGTAACTCATGATGTTGCTAATGCCTCTAAGGCACAGGTAACTTATAATTTAAGCGAAGGCAAACTGGAAAAAAGATAAACTGGTCATTCTGCTATGCCAAAAGCAAAAAAGTTCCTGATTTTTGTGCTGATTCTCCTGTTGATAAACACGGGCTTCTTTCTTGCCTGGTATGCTTTTGGTTTAAGAAATTACTGCAAAAATTATCTCGCCAGATATTTGGGGAAATTGACCAAGGGTGAGGTCACTATTGATGAATTGCATATTAGTGACCGTCAGTTATTAGCACAAGGTATTACTTATACTTCAGCTGATAGTAGTATTGCCGTAAAGGTTCATCGCTTAAGTGTTCAGTATAATCTTAGCGCGTTACATTTTTTCCGGTTTCAAAACCAGTAAAGTTAATCAGTGACATAGAGATATATAAGCCCAAGGTGCATTACAGCTATATATATAAACCCAAACCTCCAAAGCTAAAAACCCTGATTTTGCCATTATTTTAAGCGTTTGCAATTAACTGGGAACAGCTGTTATTTCAGCTAAAATACCTGTTAAAATTTTGCAGGAAGGATACTTAAGCATATCAGACAGCTTTCAGGGCATAAATCTTACCTTCAATATGTCTCACTTCTGATGTAACCTTAAATGCGGTTAGTGCAAAAGGGGGAAAATTAACCGCTGGGGCTTATTAGACAAAGGACGTTTAGCTAAATTGGATGTTGAAATTGCTTCTTTCCGACCTCTTTCTGTTTCTCATCCCGATTTACAAAATCTGCAAACGGAAATTTCTCTGGTTGGCTCTTTTTGTACCCAAGATACGCTAAAAGCTCCTCTGAAATATGCCAAGCTCAAATTTGGGGAACGCTGAAACACTTTTTGCCGGAAATTATCCTGTTTTAATTCCTTATTTTTGGGTAAAAACAGATGGCGAGAAATCTTAATTTATATACCTTTCTCACAGCAATATTGGCAGCTGAAATTGAAGGAAATATAAAAATAAGCGATTTAGATCCAAAAGATACAGTTGGATAATGCCAATGTCGCTGCAAATATTGATTTGGGTATGCTTAATAAAGACCTTCAGGGCTATGTAAAGGTAAAAGCAAAAGGACAAGGCACTATTGACAAACCCGAATTGGAACTAAATATTGTTTCTGAACAAGCAAAATACCTGAAATATACTGTCCGCAATCTTAATTTATCCGGAATCTACAATAATGATGAGCTTTCTTTTAATTTACCCGGGCTCGTTTTTGAGAATCAAATAATTAACTGTTCAGGTAATATAAATCCTTTTTACAGAACAATTAATACACATCTGGAAACATTACCGATAAGCGTAAAGTCCCAACCCTATCTGGTAACTGCTAATTTAGATGTTTATGCAGAATTATGGGATAAATATCCTTATGTTGATGCTACTATCCACCAACTGGATTTTAATTATAACCTGGTAACGCTACAAGGTATAAGCGGTAAGATAAAATTTTTACCTCTTTTCAGCCCGGATAATCTATATTTAGATGCCAATATATCAGGAGATAACGGTTATAATATTAAGGTTATAGGTGATATTCTAAGTCGTAATCTTCTATTAGATGCAAAGTTTGATAATATGGAAGTAGCGGAACTCTACTCTCAACCCGAAATTATTGAACTGAAACCTTATGTGAATGGAGACATAAAGGCAATCATTACAGGTGAAAATATAGTATTACAGACCCTTTTAGGAATGTTAAATGGATAAACCGGTGCCTGTAAATACTCCTTTGAATGCCTTGGGAACTTGCAATTGCTCTATAAAACCAGGGAAGGATCTTTTACATCTTTTAAGTGAAGAACGGAATGGTGAATTATCAACCTCTGAATTTGGAATTATCTGCTATGCTGAAAGATAACTTGCTTACCGTTCAGGGCTTTAAGTTTAACGACTTAATCAGTTTAAGCGGAGCAATTAATCTTTTTCCGACTATCGGGATCGAGATTTTGCTTTAAACACTCCAATAACATCGGTTATTTGGATATTGTGCACTATTTTCCTCAGCTGGATATCAATCTACCTGAATTTTACGGACTGAATGTTTTTGCTGAATACAATCGCCAAAATTCGGGGATTTCTGAATGCTAATGTTTATTTATCTTACATTGATCTTTTAGCAGTTACTCTTTCTCTGAAGTTAAGTTAAACGGACCTGTAGACAGCATTCAGGTTTCAGGCAATATTCACAATACGGAACAAAACATTCTGAATTTAAGCGGTTTTGTTGGTTTCCGACCGGAGCCGAATATTAGTTTGGATACTTGCCGAAGACCTCACCATCCAAAGATGTTCTCATCAATTCTCCTGTAACAGGAAAATTAAATGGAAGAACCATGAATCACCTGGCATAAAATTGAAAAAAACAAAACCGGAAATTGAATTGAGAGCAGACCTTCTTTCGGAAAACCTGACTATAGAAGATTACACTATTAATACAGCTATTATTAAGGTCAACAAACACCTCGCAAACTCATTGTAGACAGTTTATTGGTTAATCCACAGGTCTGTTTAAGCTTAACGGGAAACCAGGCGCTATTAATTATAATGCACTTTACAACGAATATTTTGAGGGGCCCGGAACAACTGAATCTTAATGTGGAAGTTGAACTATTCAGCTGGCTCAAGAATCTCACTTCCTATATTTTGGAAGCAAAAGGAAAATCCTCTTTAAGTGTAAATATTTAGCTCAGCGAAGATCAATTTTGGGTTTCCAGGGGAAAAATTGACATTAACAATGGATTATTCGTCTTAAAGACCAAACTGAACCCTTTCAACATCAATATCAAAGGCGGTTTTGATAAAAATCGGTTGATTATTGAAAATGGGCGAATTCAAATGGGAAGAAGGCAAATTAGTTTTTAACAATATTTTTGAAGCTGATAACAGCAACCATTTTATGCTTGCTTTCCTGGATTTGGGAATTTTTCAGAACGATGTGTGAAGAACAAGAGGAATACTTATCAACATACCTAAATTTACAACTCCCGTTCTTTAACTGAAGTTATTTTAAAGAGGTCAAAACAGCCGCTATGCTACCATCCGGGGTCCCTTTGACCAAATGAAAATAAGCGGAGAAGCAGTTGTTTCCAACACCAATGTTCTTTATCCTCCCGATACTGAAAATTTACTTACTATGGCATCTACCGTTCGTGGTTCCACCAAGAAAAAAACCTCCGAACCCAACCCCCTGCCTTTTATATTGGATGTTAAACTCATTGTTGGAGAGAATGTTAAGTATGTAACCTATCCTGCAGAATTGAGAATTGTTCCTGGTGGCTATTTACATTTAGCTTATGATGGTTTATCTTTTAGCGTTAAAGAAGCATCTTTCTCTTCGGAACAGGGAACTGTAGATATTTTCGGCACTATCTTTCAGGTGGAAAAAGCAAATTTAACCTTAGTGGACTCCCAAAATCTATTAGGTCTGGAAGGCATCTTTTATAAACGGGCTCCTGACGGTTCTATGATAACTCTTTCAGCAATAACTTCTTCCGATTATACAAAGAGTTTTATGGAACGCTTGCAATTAAGTTTAACCAGCGATAATCCTGAAGATAAAAATATCAGCCAAATTCTTGCCCGCCTGCATTATACAGGAACCGATACACCCGATCAAACACAAGGTGAATTATTGCAGGATGAAGCCTTAGGTTTAATTTCCGGAAACCTTGATGCTTCGCTTTTTACTCCATTTTTATCACCTATAGAAAATTATATTCGCCGCACATTACATCTGGATAGCTTTACTATTAATGCCGGTTTTATTCAGAACCTTTACACCCAGTATACTAATAATCCTCAACAATTTGCTGAATATACAGATATGAATCAGCTTAGTTCCGATATCGCCAAATTCAGTTCTTCTATTTTACTGAATAACTTATCTATTTCAATGAGCAAATATTTGGGAAGCAGCATTTTTCTGGATTATATGCTGGAATTACAAGAAGCAACAAACCTGCAGAAACGTACCCGAATTTTGGTTTCCAATGAAGCATCAATCCGTTTTATTTTACCCCGGAATTACCGGGTTGCCTATACCTTAAAGTATGAAGCTCAAGAGAAAAAAACCAGCCACGAAATAATGCTGTCCAAATCATTCCGTTTTTGGGGACTATGAAGATTGAGTAATAAAAAAATGAGAATGTGTGGTTGCCTGGAAATATATAAAATAATCTTAAAGTTCTCAGTGTTTCCGATGTTCCAAGTGTAAAAGAAAAAAGAATTCCAAAAATACTATGTCCCTAAAATCCCAAATATCCAATACATCTTCTTTTATCAGTGTTCTCAGGGAAATCAATAAGCGACTTTTTAATAAAATCCTTTGACAAAAAGCACAAACCAAAAATAAAGGTAAAAAGATAAAATTCCCGGGAGGAGATAATGCCGGATAATGCTAAAAATGAAAGTGCAGTTAAAACCAAAAAAGCTTCAACTATGGCTGATTTTTCTACCAGGATTTCCCTGGTAGAAATGATTATGATTTTAATGCTGGTGGGCTTGGTTTTTGTTTTTTATTTTGGAATGAAACAACTCCAAATTGATAAAGCTAATGAGGCAATTGCCCAACAAAAATTTGAAAATATAATCCCCACTTTCAAAAAAATCATTGAGGCAATGGAAAATTACCGTAAAGCAGATGAATTTGGAGATTATCCTGCCTTTATGGAAGAACTGAACCTGGGTGATATCAATACAAGCGATTTTATATTTGAATATTCCTCTGATACTTATACTATCACAGCAACTACTCAACCTTCTTTCGGAAAAGCAGGAGTTAAAGTTATCTACAATCTTTCCGATAAAAGTTTCACTGTAGATGATCCTAAACCCGATAAAAAACCTACTATAAAGGATGAATGGTTGCCACAAGAATAAACGTATTAAGAAGTAAACGAGTTAACAAGCGAAACCTATATAATAATTTGAGGGCAGAATTAGAGCCAGGATTTATTTGTACCTTTAGTAATAATACTGGTGTTTCGTTACCGCATTTTTTCCCGGAAAAACGATGTCCTCATCGTTTAACTTGGTTGACCGGGAGTTCAACCTTCCGGAAAAACGACGTCCCCGTCGTTTAAAACCACCGGAAAAACGACATAACCAATTTCCCTTTATAATAAGGGAAAATAAATATAGGAAACAGCTAAAATGAATAAAGAAAGCAAAAGGCAAATCCTCAGACATACAATCCAACTGCTTTTTTTACTGTTATCCCTGGCTTTTTTTGCAGGCATTATTTTCTTTGCTTTGCCCTATACAATTCATAATATCAAAAACAGCAGTTGTAAAATCCTGAACTTCGCCATAGATATTTCTGGCAACCGTTAATGCCTTCAAAAAGACCTCCGGAATAATCACCATGCGAGCCCAAATTTAAAAACACCCTCCCCCATTAAGTTTAGAAACTATTTCTAAAAAATCCTAAAATCCCGCATTGAACAATCACCAATTGCTTTTCCTTCGGCATAAGGACTTTGATGTATTATATCTGTTCCGATAGCAACTTGCACACAAAACAGGAACTTACAGCGGTAAGCAGGCTTTCAAGCAGAGAGTTCTTTGTTTTTTGCTATTGCACATAATTCTTTACCAATTGCTTCTCCCAAACCCAAACCCTCATTAAAACCTTTATTGATAGCGCTGTTAATTCCTTTGCCTTCTCTTCTGCCATTCCAAAAGAGCCGTCTATGATAAAGCGGGCGACACATCTTGAGGATACTTGCCAAAGCAGGCAATTTTCATAATCATGAATAACTACCGCGCCGTTACACACAAACGCAGAAATAAAACCTTCTTCTATCATTTCAATCAGCAAAGGTGTTAATCCGCATTTGATAATATGACCTCCCCAGTCCAATTATAACCGGCTTATGGTTTGCTTTGGCATTTTTACAAGTAATAAGCTCTTTCAAGTTTTTAGCCGCAAAGGATATCGGGAAGGCAATTCAGAAACTCCGAAACAATCACTTTTCCGCTTTTGGGCAAAGGCATTTATATTTATTTTGCTATAGCGTTGGTCAATAGGATAGGTCTTAATTTTCTGTAGGTCTATTTCTTTGTATTTGCTCACGGTAGCGTTCCTCTTCACTAAATATACAACGCAAGTATTGTTGACGATAAAGTCCGGCTTCTTTTGCTAATTTTCTACCTTCCCACCACAAAGGTCTCCAGTCCTCATAGTAAAATTCAACGCCGTATTTCGCGCTCATTTTTAACGCAATATCCACAATCAGTTCGTGTTTTTGATATTTACTGTAAAGCATTGTAGTGCTGAATGCTTCGTAACCAGTTCTTTTGCTGTTTTGGCAACAGCATTTAAACAGGTTTCATAGCAATATAAACAGCGATTTTCAATATCTTTCAGCGTTGCCTGCAAAAAATTCACCAGACCGTATTCATCCTGTTCAATCAGGTCTATATTTTCTTTGGCAGTAAAGTCCCGCAAGGTATCACGCCTTTTTTGATATTCTAAAAGCGGATGAATATTAGGATTAAACCAAAATGCACTAAGCTCTTTGCCCTCAGCTCTCAGCTTATAATAAGGAGCTATCAAACAGGGTGCGCAACAACAATGCAGTAAAATTTTTGGTTTTAGCATAATTAACTCTATTCTTCGGCAAATTTATTATCAGTTTTCTTTACCTCACCCTAAGATCTTGATTTTATCAGTATTCCTTCAACAGATTAGCGGCAACTATATTTCTCTGAATTTGATTAGTGCCTTCATATATTTGTAAAATTTTAGCATCGCGCATCATCTTTTCCACCGGATATTCTTTCATATAACCATAACCGCCTAAAATTTGCACAGCATCGGTAGTAACCTTCATTGCTACATCGGAAGCAAAATATTTACACATAGCACTTTCTTTGGAGTAATTTTTGGCTCCACTATCAATCATTCTTGCCGTTTGCATCACTAAAGCCCTTGCTGCTTCAATTTGAGTTGCCATATCTGCCAGCATAAATTGGATACCTTGAAAGCTGGAAATCGGTTTTCCAAACTGCTGTCTTTCTCTGGAATATTTTATTGCTGCTTCAAAAGCACCGCGAGCAACTCCTACGGACTGAGCTCCAACCATTGGACGCGATTTATCAAAAACCTTCATTGCCGTAATAAAACCAGTCCCTTCACGCCCAATCAAATTTTCTGCCGGAACTTTACAATCCTCAAAAATCAGCTCTCTTGTAGCGGAGGCACGAATACCCATTTTGTTTTCTTTTTTACCAAAATTAAAACCGGGAGTGCCTTTTTCCACTAAAAAACAGGAACAACCACGCGCTCCTTTGGTTTTATCCGTCATCGCAAAAACACAGTAAATTCCTGCTTCTCCCCCATTAGTTATCCATTGTTTTGTGCCATTTAAAAGATAATAATCACCTTCCTTTTTAGCAGTGGTTTCAATTGCACCCGCATCACTACCTGCATTTGCCTCTGTTAAAGCAAAAGCAGCAAGTTGTTCTCCATCGGCAATTTGTGCCAGATATTTCTGTTTCTGCTCTTCACTTCCGGCAATTAAAATAGGATACATCCCTAAACCGGTTGCTCCAAATGCTAAGGAAATACCGACATCCACAGCACAAAGCTCTTCTGTAACTACTGCCAAATCAGCAACTTTGCCACTTATCCCGCCATATTCTTCAGGGATCAAAATAGCGAAAAGATCGCTTTGCTTCATCACTTCTACAATATCCCAGGGAAAAATACCTTCTTCATCATACTTTTCAGAAACAGGTCTGATTTTTTCTTCTGCAATCCTGCGTGCTATTTCCTGCATTTCCAATTGTTCTTCGGTTAAAAAGTAGTTCATTATGTAACTCCTATATTATTTTATATATTATATATTATAGCATTAGGCAAAAATTCCCTGAAACTGTCAATCTATTTTTTCTGTTGGCATTCCCATATTTTTTCACTGGAGCATTCTCACCATCTCACCCTCTCACCTTCTCACCACCTCGCCATCTCGCCCTCTCACCATCTCACCCTTTTTGTAAAGTATCTTTTCTATGAGAATAGTATCAAATCTCCTTATTCAGATATTGATAGCCAGGAACTTTCGTTAATAAGCCGTCTTCCACCGCTGTTTTAACTGAAAGGCAGGGTAACTGTTGTTCCAGAATTTGGGTTTTGGTGATGGTCTTCAGGTTTACCTGTTCGGGATATTTGGCTTGCATTGCCCACAGCATTTTTACAAAAAGGCAATACCATGAGGGCACTCGCACACTATCATCCCTATCTCTCAATAGGTTCAGGTAATTTTTAAAATCGCTACGATATGCTTCCGAAGGGTTGATGGCTTTAATTTGTTTGGCGATGGCAGAATATTCCAGGTTCTTTTCCTGGATTGGCATTTGGGGAGCTCGCCGCATTAGAGTTCTTTTCAAGCGGGGATGATAATAATATATAGCACCATCCAGTTTGCCTGAAAATCCCTTTATTCCTTCTTTTACTGTTACTTTCATTACAATCTCCTTATTTTTTAGGATCATCTTATTTCCTTTCCTAAAACTGTCAATCAATTCTTTATCTTACCTTAATCACTCCTTAATTATTAACGCTTGATTAAGGTTTGTTTAAGATGTAATAAACGAGCTTAAGTGAGAGAAAAAATGTCTTTTTCTTGCGGAAGAACGACATCTTGCCGTTCATAAGCAACCTAGCATTTTCGTTACCGAAAAAATATCGGTAACAAAATAAAGTGCAAGAAGTGGTTGACCTGGAGGTCAACATTTCTTCAACCCAGTTATTTTTTAGGGCAGACAAGAAAGAAAGATAGATAAAGGGGAAAAATGGAGCTTACATAATTACTGGGGGCTTACTCCTCCATCGCTATTATTTTGCCCGACACCTAAGTTCCCATCTTCATTGTTACAATTTTCAAAAATCAGTAAACTGTTATTTGTCTCCTAAATTCAAAAGTGCCCTAGAAACGGAATTATAAATTGCACCACTCAAAGTATTAACGAAACTACCTCTTGATGGAAAGATCAGGAGGCACAAATGAAAGGTATGAATATGTCCAACCAAGTTCAGTCACTGTTGCCAACGGCTCTTTTCTGCTACGCTC
>JAXGIH010000010.1:0-34309 GCA_040770845.1 Cloacimonas sp. (SeqCode) | reverse complement strand
TAATTTTAATACAGGCAGATTTACGTTCCTTCAGTTTATGGGTAATAGCTACTCCCAAAGGTTGCCAAAGAGCAGAAACCTGTCCTATAGCGCTTAATAAACTGTAGTGCATTGGTGAAGCACCCAAAATTACCATCAGCTTTACAATAAAGGAAGAACCGATTGCAGACAGGTTTCCGTAAATCTGAGCAAAAATACCTTCTGTTACAGAGGTCTGAAAACTAATTCTAAGACGACTATGTTTCTGCTTTTTATCGATGTTGCGCATCTTTTTTATACTCATATTATTCCTTGTATGAAAGTGGTTGTTCTTGTCCAGAGAATTTACACTACGAGGAGTATTAAATAGTAAAAAGTGAAATTAGGTATTTAGTTTGCTGAATTCCAATTCGCCATAAATTGAGAGCATTGATTTTTCAGAGTTTTGCGAACTCTTTGGCGAAGAATGAATTTGCCAACCCATTTTTCCTAAACTGCATTGTTTTCGGATAAAATAAATGTCTTTACAATCTGAAAACTATACTTAATGGTAAAATAATGGCTTTCTAATCCCAAAACCGGAGCTGTCAATTATAACAGCTCCGGCAAGGTTTTTTATCTTATAGTTGTTTTATTATTGACTTTCCCGGGAAATAAGCTGCCTCACCTAATTCTTCTTCAATGCGCAGGAGTTGATTATATTTTTCAATTCGTTCGCTGCGGGAAATGGAACCGGTTTTGATTTGACCTGTATTTAAAGCAACAGCCAAATCGGCAATAAAAGTATCTCCCGTTTCACCGCTACGGTGACTTACAACGGTTGTCCAACCCGCTTTATGAGCCATATTTATGGCATCTATGGTCTCGGTAACGGTTCCGATTTGATTCAATTTAATTAAAACACTATTGGCGATATTATCTTTAATGCCTTTGGCAATAATTTTGGGATTGGTAACGAAAACATCATCACCTACAATTTGAATTTTACTGCCCAATTTGGCAGTCATTTTTTTCCAGCCAGTCCAGTCATTTTCTGCCAAGCCATCTTCAATTGAGCAAATAGGATATTTGTCAATCATACTTTCATAATATTTAATCATTGCATCGCTGCTAACTTTTTTTCCTTCAAAAAGATACTTACCGTCTTTATAAAAACTGCTGGCAGCAGCATCAATAGCCAGGTAAATATCTTTTCCGGGAATGTAACCTGCTGTCTTAATTGCCTCTACAATTACAATAAAGGCCTCTTCATTGGATGCAAGATTAGGTGCAAAACCACCTTCATCTCCAACGGAAGTTACTAAACCGCGTTTTTTAAGAATTGCCTTCAGGGAGTGAAAAACCTCAGCATTCATTTGTAGCGCTTGTTTGAAACTTTTTGCACCCAAAGGCATAATCATAAATTCCTGAATATCAACATTGTTATCTGCATGGGCGCCACCATTGAGAATATTGCTCATTGGTACAGGAAGGGTTTTGGCATTAACACCTCCCAGATAACGATATAAAGGAATATTCAATTCCAAAGCGGAAGCTCTGGCAACAGCCATAGAAACAGCTAAAATAGCATTAGCACCCAGTTTGGCTTTATTAGGAGTTCCATCCATATCAATCATAATTTTATCAATTTGACCCTGCAATAATGAATCAGTTCCCCATAATTCATCACTTATATTGTCTATATTGCTAACTGCTTTTAAGACACCTTTGCCTCCATAGCGTTTTTTATCGTTATCACGAAGTTCTATAGCTTCTCGTTCTCCGGTGGAAGCACCGCTGGGAACTGCAGCTCTTACAATAAGATCACTAGCTAATTGAACTTCTGCTTCCACAGTTGGATTTCCCCGTGAATCTAAAATTTCACGTCCTATAATGTAAAGTATGTCAGACATTTTTCCTCCTGTTTATTTTTTTCCTCGTATAATGAATGAGGTTTTTTGGCAAGGAAAATCTGAGAATGCAGAATAGGTGACGACTGATTTATTTCACACAGATTACGCAGATTTTATTTATAGTTCTCAGGGTCGTCATGAGTCATAAGCACCGTTGAAGCTATCATCCGGGGAAAAGTTATAAAGGTGCTAATGACTCCCTGTGGCAAATTATTTCACGCAGATTACGCAGATTTTGTTATGGTTATAAGTTCGTCATAAGTCATAAGCACCGTTGCAGCTATCATCCGAGAGGAAAAGTTATAAAGGTGCTAATGACCTGACTTGCATTTGAAAGTTAAAAACGACGCCAACGGAGATTGTATCGTTTATTCCGGAAAATATCCCTCCGCCCTCCGCCCTCAGCTCTTTGCTCATACCCTCTCAACCATTTTTTTTCATTTATGATATTCACACCATTTACATTTCCATCTATCCACTTTAACCACTTGTAAAATAATTACCTACAGTGCTTGTGTGGCATAGAATATGCACAAGCCAACGTGATGCGCCGTATAAATATGCAACACAAGGTCTATACTCCTCTTTGTTTATTGCTGGTTATAGGTTTATTTTAATGTTATAAAGAGCACTGAACATAAACAATCGCAGCATTGTTCTCTGCTCACGGATTTCTCTCACGATTTTTTTAGCTAAATTGTTATAGTATGTTATGCTTTTTCACGCTGCCGCTTTGCCTACTAAATAAAAAAAAGACCCTTCCTGTGAGGAAAGGGTCTTTTCTGCATATAAGTTATAATCGGATTAATACATATCACCCATATTAGGATTGGGCATTGGGACTGCCGGTTCGGTTCTTTAATGTCTGTAATAATGCATTCCGTAGTTAGCATTAAGCCGGCAATGGAAGTAGCGTTTTGGATAGTACGGGCGAACAACTTTTAGCGGGGTCAATAATTCCTGCTTTGAAGAGGTCTTCAAATTGTCCGTTGCTGGCATTGAACCCCATATAAATATTGCGGAAGCCCTTAAGTTTTTCAACAACTACAGCTTCTTCTTCACCGGCATTTGCGGCAATTTGATAAGCAGGTTTTCAGTGCTTTAGACATAATATCCACAGCCGGCCACTGTTCATAGGAAAGGCCTTTTAGCTGTTTTAGGGCTTTAGCAGCTTGAATCAAAGTAACTCCACCACCGGGACCAATTCCTTCTTCAACTGCAGCACGGGTAGAATGGAGAGCATCATCTACGCGAGCTTTCTGTTCTTTCATTTCGGTTTCGGTAGCGGCGCCGATTCTGAGGACGGCAACTCCGCTGGAAAGTTTGGCCAGGCGTTCCTGCAATTTTTCTTTATCGTAATCGGAAGTGGTCTCTTCAATCTGAGCTTTAATTTGTTTAATTCTTCCCTCAACTGCTTCAGGATCGCCAGCTCCTTCACGAATAGTAGTATTTTCTTTTTCCACAATAATCTTTTTAGCGCGTCCCAAATCGCTCATTGTAGCGCTATCAAGTTTTCTTCCCATTTCTTCAGAAATTAAAGTTGCACCAGTTAAAACGGCAATATCTTCCAGCATAGCTTTTCTGCGATCACCGAAACCGGGTGCTTTAACAGCAACCACATTCAGGACACCACGCAGTTTATTCACTACTAATGTGGCAAGTGCTTCGCCTTCAATATCTTCTGCAATAATAAGCAGGGGACGTCCATTTTGGGAAACTTCCTGTAAGATAGGAAGAAGTTCTTTGAGAGCTGTTATTTTCTTGTCGTATAAAAGGATAAAGGCCTCTTCCAGTTCGGCAATCATCTTTTCGGCATTAGTAACAAAATAGGGAGAGATATAACCTCTATCAAACTATTCCTTCCACTTTTTCCATACCGGTATCAATGGATTTTGCCTCTTCAATATTGATAATTCCTTCTCTACCAACACTATCCATAGCTTCTGCAATCAGAGTTCCAATTTCCGGATCGTTATTAGCTGAAATAGCGGCAATTTGTGCAATTTCTTCACTGCTCTTGATTTCCTTGCTGAATTCCCTGATTTTATCCACTACAACTTTGGTTGCCTTTTCCAAACCGCGTTTAAGATACATCGGATTAACGCCGGCTGTTACATGTTTCAGACCTTCTTCAATAATTGCCTGGGCTAAAATTGTAGCTGTTGTAGTTCCATCACCAGCTGTGTCATGGGTTTTTTCTGCAACTTCTTTGCAGAGTTGAGCACCCATATTTTCGTATTCATTTTCCAATTCAATTTCTTTGGCTATGGTCACACCGTCGTTAGTGATTGTGGGAGAGCCAAATTTCCTGTCCAAAACAACATATCTACCCTTAGGACCAAGGGTAACTTTTACGGCATCAGCCAGTTTATCCACACCGCTTTTTAAACTTGTGCGGGCGTCATGTGCATACTGCATTTGTTTTGCCATCTTGTTTTCCTCCATAATTTTAGTATTTTAATTTTGGTTTTCTTAGCAGTCAATACAATTGAGTGCTAATATTATTATAGCCGAAATTCTGTCAAGCGCAAATTAAAAATTTTTTGTCTTTCGCGCTTATTTTTCTCTTTTCAATGGGACTGTCCCGAAACTAAAACTTAGTTATGAGACAATAAATATAAACCATTTTAAGGAATAATCTCCTCTTTAGGATACTTATTTGTATACCTGAAAATAGTAAAAAATGGACTTCTGGGAGGTTGTGAGACAACCCCGACAGGTATTAACGACAGGTTTTAACCCAGCGCAAAGAGAGGATAAAAAAGCGACATATCTCTCCCTTTATCAGAAAAAGAGTTCCGTAGGAACGACAGATACTAACGACGGGTTTCAACCTGGCGCAAAGAGAGAGGATAAAAAACATCATATCTTTTTTCCGAAAGAGTTCCGTAGGAACGACAGATACTAACAACGGGTTTTAACCCGGTGCAAAGAGCAAATAAAAACAACATATCCTTGTTTTAGAGAGTTCCATAGGAACGACAGATAATAATAATTTTTACTTCAATAAGAAGATTAAATATAAAAATAATATTATTTCATTATGGAGTTACCGAATCACGATTAGCCAAAAAGGGAAGAACATTATCATTTACCGCTCTCCGGTTAACTGCTTCGCCTTTAATTTATTATCTTTTTCAGCTTGCTTCATCTTCTTATAACAAAGTAATAACCAAGTAACAATTCCCTAACGAGACAACGGAAGTGTTACGGAGTCGTTACAGAATTTACTATATATCAAGCAAATAACTATCAAGATTTATTAGCTCCTTGAGGAATGGTATGAAAGGGATTTTCAGGATATTTATTCAGGGAACAGTGGAAAAAGATAGATGGTTGTTTCTTACATTTTACGAGGGGCAACGCCACCGATACCGCTATGATTGTGTCGCCCTCCGGCTTTTGGAAAATAGGAAGATGAAAAGAAAAAAGAAGTCAGCTTACATTTTACGAGGGGCTTACGCCACATCGCTATCATTGTATCGCCCTCCGGCTTGGCAGAGGGCAGAGAGCTGGAGGGCAGAGAGCATCTCAACCTTATCAACCCTCTCAAACTTCTCAACCTTATCAACCTCTCAAACTTCCAAACACTTCTGTATTCACGCCTGTTTAGGAAGTACAATGTATTTTTACCAGAAATGGTATTACTTATTTTGGGTTAATTCTGCAGTTCTGGATAAAGTTGATTGATTTCTTCTTCCGAATTACCTGATCAAACTGGGCTATCTTCAAGTTCTTCAGTTAAGTCAAAAGCGGTTTCCAGAGCTTTAAGAGCGTTTTTATAGTCCTTTAATTCATAGAGGGTTTTGGCATATACCAGAGGTAAGACCGGAATGTTCTTTATTGGTTTCAATTGCCATTTCCAGTGACTTTAGTGTCAGCAATTTCCGCTTTTATAAAGGGCTTCTCCTTTATGACGCCAGGGACAGCTCCATTTTGTGTTGCTTCGTTCAAAAGATTATAAATATCAATAGCATCGTCATATTTATCCATTTCCAGATAAAGATTTGCCAGGGCAAAGCGTTCGCCGGGTTTTAAATTCTCATTATCCGCTTTTGCCAAATTCATTAGCCGGAGAGATTCCAAATTCGTTGATATAGGTAAGATCTAGCTTTGCCTGCATTCCGCTTTCGCCTTCCTGATCAATTTTGATGAGATAATTAACTGCTTGCTGATAGGTCTCAAATTTTGATTTTGCAGGTATAAAGTGACCGGTGATTCTGCAAAACAGAAAGCTAACACCAAAAATCCCAATGTGATAAATACATATTTTTTCATTTTATCAATCCTTATTATTCATAACGGCAAAGATATGCTGTTTGCTCTGTACTTTTACCCGAATTTTTTATGGGCAGGAACGGTGAATGTTTCGTTGGAAGTAAATTTTTCCAGGTTTCTTCTTCGGGTAATTGGACGGTAAGTTCTCCGGAAATAACGGTCATTCTTTCAATTGTATTAGTGCCAAATTCAAATTCCCCAATATCCATTACTCCTACGGTGAAGTTGCCTTGTTTGTTTTGCTACTTGACTTTACTTTGCCCTCAAAATATTCGTTTACAGTTAGCATTTTTGCCCTTAATACTCTTTTTGATTGCACCATTCTCGCAAACTTAAATTCCGGTTATAAAAAAAGCGGCTCCGGAAGAGGGGTCTGAACCCCCGGACCTAGTGGTTAACAGCCACCCGCTCTACCGCTGAGCCATTCCGGAACACTTTTCAAGAATACCTAATCTTTTAGGTCGTGATTTTTGTCAATCCCAAATTTTATTTGTAGCAGATAATGCGAACACCGCATTTTTAGTGATTTTTTTGCGGAGGAATGGCGTCCTCCGGCTACACTTGGGGAATGAATTAAATTCGCTATCTATTTTGCCGAGGGTTGTTCTGCCTTAAAGAAAACGCTGGTTACAAGCTCAATGATAAATCCGTATACAACTCCCAAAGCCCAGGTCAGGAAAAATATTCCCCATTTCCCCATACCTGGAACTTGTATAGCCATAGCACTTAAGGAAAAAGGCAAGCCAACAATCAGTCCCATTAAAACTCCATGTAAAAACCAGCCCATTTTCCATGCACTAATTCCAATCACAAAACCAATTAAAACACGGCTTACAAAAATATTGGCAAGCACTTTCTTAGCTAAGGGGTCAGGGCTTACTCCTCCTGCTATTAAGCAGGCAATAATTCCCAATATGATCCCCATTAAAACGGCGATGTAAAAACGTTTGGCAGTCATATTAACCTCCTAATACTGTGCTATTTATATTATATAGCAAGAGCAGGGGAAAAGCAAATTATTTTTACAGCTTTTATATAAAATGAATAGTTATCGTCTTGAAAAAGCAGTCAAGTCGTAATATTTTACCTAAATTCTGCTTGTGCAGGAATGACAAACGACTTTTCTTTCTTAATATGATTTATTCTTCAGATAAAGCGATTTCCAGGATGAGGTCTTCTTTATCTTTTTGGGTATCCGCTATTTTATAGGCATTCAAAATTAGTTCTGCTACTTCTTCCGCCTCATTTTTAGAGGCACAATGCACTTCTCCTATTTTTTCTCCTTGTTTTATAGCATCTCCAATTTTAGGATAAAGTAAAGCACCGGCTCCATAATCAAGGGTGTCCGTAACTTTTTTTCTGCCTGCTTTGATATGAACTAAGGCATAGCCAATAGCTCTGCAATCAATTTTATGCACCCAACCACTTTGTTTTGCTATGATAGGATAAATTACAGGTGAAGAGGCAAAAAGGGAATAATCCTCCAGCACTTTTGGTTCTCCCCCTTGAGCAATAATTATTTCGCGGAATTTTTCCAGTGCTTTTCCGCTGACAACTGCTTCATCAATCATCTTTTTTGCCTGTTCAAAGTCCTTTGCCTTGCCAGTGCTGATGAGCATTTGAGCGGTTAAAACAGTAGTAAGTTCATAAGTATCGGGTAAATAGTTTCCTTTCAGGTATTCAATTGCCTCAATCATTTCCAAAGCATTTCCAACAGCGTGTCCCAAAGGAGAATTCATATTGGAAAAGACCACGGTTACTTTTTGCCCGAAACTTTTTCCTGTTGCCATCAATAATTCAGCCAGTTCTTTTGCTTTATTGATATTAGGCATAAAAGCACCGCTGCCTATTTTTAAGTCAATAACCAGATGCTTTGCTCCTTCGGCAATTTTTTTGCTCATAATGCTGGCAGTAATCAACCCCGGACTTTCTACTGTAGCGGTAACATCTCTTAAGGCATATATTTTTCTATCAGCAGGAACAAGTTCCTCAGATTGACCTGCTAAAGCAAAACTGTGTTTTTCTACCAGTTCCTTAAATTCCTGCAGAGAAAAGGAAGTTCTAAATCCTAAAATGGATTCCAGTTTATCTAAAGTACCACCTGTATGACCCAAACCGCGTCCTGAAATCATTGGCACCATCAATCCTAAAGAAGCAGCAATAGGAGCCAGCATTAAACTGATTTTATCTCCTACGCCTCCGGTAGAATGTTTATCGGCAACAGGCAGACCTTCTGCAAAACTGATAGTGCCTCCGGAATCAATATAGGTCTTGGTTAATGCCTCTATTTCTTGTTTATCCAGACCTTGCAGAAAACAAGCCATTAAAAAAGCGCTCATTTGGTAATCGGCAATTTCTCCTTTTAAATAGGCATTTACGAAGCAAGAAATTTCCTCCGGAGCAAGAGAATAACCATCACGCTTTTTGATTAACAGTTCAACCGGATTAAAATTATTCATTCTGCAATCTCCTAATAGGTAACAAGTTTGGAACGAAGGTAACCACTTAACATATCCATTACCCAAACAATTAAAGCAATTAACCACATTATTAAACCTACATTTCTCCAGGCAAGCATTTGCTGTTCCTGATATAAAGCCAAACCAATTCCTCCACCACCTACAAAACCTACAACTGTAGCCATTCTGATATTCATATCCCAACGGTAAATTGTAAAAGCCAAATAGGGTGACAAAATTTGAGGTGTAACTCCATAACGCCATACCTGTAAAGTTGAAGCACCCGTTGCTTTTATAGCTTCCACAGGACCCGGATCAATATTTTCAATCTGCTCACTGTATAATTTTATCAAAGCAGCTATGGAATGTATCCATAAAGCTAACATTCCGGCAAAAGGACCAATACCAACCCAAACACAAAAAATAATTGCCCACACAATTGCTTCAATACTTCTGAAGACAGTAGAAATCGTTCGGATAATAATATACACTATCCTGCCGATAAAAGAACTGAACATCAGATTCTTGGCAGCAAAAAAGGAAAGCACAAAGGCAAAAGGAATAGCAAAAACGGTTGCCAGTAAAGCCAGATAAATAGTTTCTACTAAAGCACTAAGCATCGGAACAAGCTGTCTCAAATTCGGGTTAAATATTCCACTGATAATGGACTTTGTATTGGCTGCCTGAGTAAAAAAAGCGATTGGCTTTACATCTACAATTACCCAAGCCATAATGAAAGTAATAAGGATTACTATTGCCAGCTCAATCTTCCACAGTGAACCTGTCTCTTCCGAGATGATTATTTTTGCTCCTATATTATTTTTGCATTGAGACAAAAGAACTGCTATGAATAACGGACTGATAAAAATAATATAGCTACTGGCGGAAATACTGAAAACCCGAAATAAAAACCAGCAGATACAGGCAACTATGTATAACCAGAGGGCATATTCAATACCCAATATTTTTAGTTTCTTCACCATAAAACTATTTTTACACAGTGATTTATTAGGTCAAGGAAAAAACTCCGGAAGAACGACATTCCTGTCGTTTTGTGCTTGATGAGGACATCAACCTTTCGGTTGACTTTAAGATAATTTGGTTTATCTTATATAATAAAAAGCTTCAGTTAAAAAAGAGAAGAAAAAGATTGACTAACCTATCGGAGATAAAAATGTGTCCTCAAGTGATAAATAATATGCGTTCCCTATCCTGTATCCGAAAAAAAACCGGCTTCATAAACTGCCCGGTAATGCCTTTAATGCTATTCATTTTTATATTTTCCCTTGCTTTTGGCACTGCCTTTGCACAGAATAAAAGTGAAGAATATTTAGAGGTTAAAACTTGGAAGGAACCGAAAGATGCGGTTCCTTTTAAGGAACTTGTTTTGCAAGACAGTATTTATTTTTATAAAGATAAACCCTTCACAGGAGTTGCCATAGAACGCTATCCCAATGGTTTTTTACAACGAGCAGCAACTTTTGTAAAAGGTAAACAGAACGGTCCTATGCTGATGTGGTATCCTGATGGCAGTCCCCAAATGAGTGCTAATTATGTAAACGGTTATTTACATGGGCGTTTTCTGGGCTGGTATAATAATGGCAGTGTTATTTATGATTTAATGATTAACAGGGGAACTTATACCGGTGATAATCTTTTTGATGAAGATGCAAGCCGCGCAAGTTCTGAAATAGAAGATAGGGAAGGAGAAGGTCCCGATAATGACCAAAGTCAAGAATAATAAAACAGATATTGCTGTTTTTAAGGAAATGAAACAGCACCAAGAAAAAATCTGTATGCTTACTGCCTACGACTATGCGATGGCAAAATGTGTTTCTGCCACTTCCGTAGATATCATCCTGGTAGGTGATTCTTTGGGGATGGTAGTTTTGGGCTATGAAGATACCCTGCAGGTAACTTTGGAAAATATGATTTATCATTGTTCTGCAGTTCGTAGGGGTGCACCGGATTCTTTTATTATAGCTGATATGCCCTATCTTAGCTTTCATCTTTCCGAAAAGCAAACCAGGCAAAATGCAGGAAAGCTTATTGTGCAAGGTAAAGCTAATGCCGTTAAACTGGAAGGTGGCTCAAAATCTCGTATTGATGCATAAGAAGCCATTGTGGATATGGAAATACCTGTTTGTGCCCATTTAGGTTTAACACCACAGTCAAATTCGTAAAATTTGTGGATATAAAGTTCAGGAAAGAAACCGGTTGAACAGGAAGAACTATTAAAGCAAGCACAGGGAAGTTACCAAAGCAGGTGCCTTTATGCTTGTTCTGGAAGGCATTCCTGAACTTTTAGGCAAAGAAACTGAAACGGTAAGCATTCCCACAATCGGAATCGGAGCCGGAAAAGATTTACCGATGGACAGGTTTTTAGTTTATCACGACCTGCTTGGTTATTCAGATCTCCAGCCCAAATATGTAAAACAATATGCAATTTAAATAATGACATCAGGAAGCGGTAGAACTCTTTTTTCCCAGGAAGTTAAAAACGGAGTTTTTCCTGCTCCTGAAAATATTTATTACCCCCTCATTCAACAATAAAGAAGGATAAAAAGATCCCCAAAAACAGTGCCACCTGAGGCAATGAGTGCCGAAAAAAATTTAATGCACTTGCCAATCTGAAAGATAAACTGGAAGATAACTTTATCTCTCTCGGTCAAGTTGCTTTCCGAAATCAAGCGTTCAAAATTATACCTTTATAAGGGCTATGAGAATTTTAAGGACTTTGTGGAAATGGAATATCAACTTTCCGGAACCCTGGCAGGAAAACTTATGTCTACATTTGATCTGTTTATTGAAGAAATGGATATAAGCTGAGAAATTAAAGAAATCGGTTTTGATCGCCTGCAGATGATTAAACCCTTTATGAAAAATGCGGACTGGAATGTGCGTGATGAATGGATTCATAAAGCTGAGGAAATGCCTTTTCAGGAACTTCGTGAATATATAAAAGAACTGAAACAAAAAGAAAAAGAATCAAACATAGACCTGAAAGAGGTCTATATTGAACAATTTTGGGAGAAGATGAGGGGATGGTTTAATTGTTCCCGTAAAGAGCTTAATTTCAAGCTCGCCCTTTATTTTCAAGATGCCGATCCGGACAAAATTAAAAAGATCGTTAAAGAGCGCCAACGCCTCTTTGAACTTGAAACACAAAATAAAAAGGAGTAAAATCCAATGAAACAAATGCAAATACTCTGGGTTGACGATGAAATAGACCTTCTCAAACCCTTTATTCTCTTCCTGGAAGAGAGAAAATATAATGTTGAAACCTGTAATAACGGAACCGACGCTATTGAAAAGGTAGTAGAAAATAAATATGACCTCGTAATTTTAGACGAAATGATGCCTGGCTTGGATGGCTTGGCAACTTTACAGGAAATTAAGCGTATAAATCCTGCCTTGCCAATTATTATGGTTACTAAAAGTGAAGCAGAGGGCTTGATGGATAAGGCAATTGCCTCTCAAATTTCGGACTATTTAATTAAGCCCATCAATCCCAATCAGATTATTATGGCTATCAAAAAGATTTTCCAAGCAGATGAAATTCGTGCTAATCAAATAGGCCAACAATATACTCGTTATATTGCAGAACTGAATCAAAAACTTTTTGCCAATCCCGATTGGGATGAATGGAGCCAAATTTACCGAGAACTGAGCTATTGGGAATTGCAAATTGATCAGGTGAATGATGAGGGCTTGCGGCAAACCCATTTTCTGGAAAAACGTAACTGTAATACTGAATTTACCAACTATGTAGAACGCAATTATAGTAACTGGCTGAAAAGTGATGAACGCCCGAATTTAAGTTTTGACCTGATTTCTCAATACATAGCTCCCCACTTTCCAGAAAACCTTCCTATCTATTTTATAATTGTTGATTGTATGCGTCTGGATCAGTATCTGGCTATTCAACCTTACATTCAGGAACTTTTTGATGAAGAGCTTGATCTCTATTATTCCATTTTACCAACTGCTACTCCCTATAGCAGAAATTCCATTTTCAGCGGTTTAATGCCTATTGATATTGCCAAACGTTTTCCCGATTATTGGGTTACTTCCAGCGAAATGGATAACAGCCGTAATCGCAATGAACATCAGTTACTGGATCAACATATTGAAGAGCTTGGCTTTAAGCTTGATCCCACCAGTAAGTATGTAAAAATCTTCAATATGGAAGAAGGCAACTTTGTGCTGCGCAAAATTGAAACTTGGAACAAGGAAAATCTCATTGTTCTGGTTTATAACTTCCTTGATCTATTAGCTCATCATCGCAGTCGGGATCAAATTCTACAGGAAACCATTCCCAATGAAGAAGGTCTGCGTGCTTTTACCAAACACTGGTTTTTGCATTCTTCGCTCTATGAAGCTTTGAAACTGATTGCCAAACAAGATGCGATTGTAATTCTTTCTACAGACCACGGTTCTATAAAAGTGAACCGTGCAACTCAAGTAATCGGTGATAAAGAAACATCCATAACAGTCCGTTATAAAGAAGGAAAAATCTTTCCGTGAATGAACGTCACGCTCTGTTTGTAAAAAAACCCGGGGACTTTGGACTGCACTCAAAAGCATTGTGGATAACTTTATCTTTGCCAAGGATGATTACTATTTCGTCTATCCCAATGCCTATCATCAATATATCGAAACAGTTTAACGGTACTTTTCAACACGGTGGGAATTATATGGAAGAAGCCGATTCTGCCGATTGCTACCTGCCGCACAAAAGAAGATAGTTGTTTATAAAGAGAAAGAATGTAGAATATAGAATGAAGGAAGCCATGGGTCGTCATCGCTTATATATATTTAACCCTTATCTCAAATTAGTTTAGCGATGAGGACTCTTGACGGGAAAGGAAGATAAAATGTAAAATGAAGTCAGAAGTGCAGAAAAATTGTATAGCCGGAGCTCCGCAAATTCCAAATCTTTCTTTGTCACAGAGGAACACTGTCCTCCGTGATTTAGGTGTAAAAATATATGACTCCTGACGAAGAGAAAAGAGATTAAAGGTAGAATACACAGAAAATGTTTATTAACCGTATGCTTTCCCTATCAAAATGCTGTTACCCAAAGGTAAGACCTTGGCAAACTTTTTCTTTTCTCTTTTCCGATAGGTTTGATAGGGGAATTGCAGATATTTTGATTCTTGCTTTCGCAGGAATGACAAATTTTCCATCTCACTATATTCATTTATCATTCTTTTTAAGCTGAGATGAAAACCCTAAACTTATCTACTGAGCAGGACACTATAGACCTTGCCAAATACATTGCACCGTTATTAAAGGAAGGGGATATTATAACTCTTTTTGGCGATTTGGGTAGCGGCAAAACCTTCTTTGTAAAACAGCTTGGCAAGGCACTGGGAATTGAAGAAGAAATAGACAGTCCTTCCTTTGTTTTAATGAAGGAATATTCCGGTGGACGCCTTCCCCTGTATCATTTAGACCTATACCGTCTGAAAAATAAGGAAGAAATATATTGCCTGGGTTTGTTTGATATCTTGGAACAAGGAATAACCGTTATTGAATGGCCTCTTTTAGTAAATGATCTTTTACCCTATCAGACATTGAAACTGGAATTCCACTTTGATGGAAAAAAACGCTGGGTGGATATTATTCCCGATAAAGAGCATTCTCCATATTTTTAAGTTTTAAGGAGCAAAAAATGATCACAGCACTATTAGTAATCATCTGTATCGCAATTGCGGCAGGTATAATCTGGCTTATTTTCACCAAGGATAAAGTAGTTGCCCGCACCTGGGGAATTGTTGGTTTATCCTTTATCATCGGTTTGACGGTTTTTGGCTATTTCTTTATGCAAAGTCGTCAGGCACCAACCAGTTTACGTGTAGTTGGATATGCCAGCAAACTCTTTGAATCCGATTTGGTAAAATGGAATCTAACTATGCAACGCAATGTAAGCCATGATGGTTTGAAAGATGGCTACAACAAAATGAGCAATGATGTAAATGCTTTCAAGAATTACCTTGAAGAACAGGGAATTCCGGAAAAGGATATCAGTATCCAGCCCATAAACAGTTATCAAACCACCGATAATTATGGCAATCCAACCGGTTATGCCTTGAATCAAAATATCTTTGTGGTCTCTTCCGATATACCCAAAATTGAGACCTTGGCATTAAAACCAGGTTTTTTTGCGGAACGCGGAATCTTATTGTTAAATTCCAACCTGGCATATCTTTATACTAAACTACCGGATTTGAAAAAACAGTTGCTTTCCGAAGCAACCAAAGATGCAGTTGCTCGTGCAGAAGAAATTGCCGGTAGCGGAAATACCAAACTGGGAAAATTAAGAGAGGCGCGGGCTGGTGTTTTTCAGATTACTGAGCCCTATTCTACAGAGGTTTCGGATTATGGAATTTATAACACCAGCACTCGCAGTAAAAGCATTTCCGTTACTTTAACTGCTATTTTTAAGTTAAAGTAGATTTTTTTCCACAAACCTGCTTGTAATTTTACGGATAAAATACTTGTAATTTATCCGAGGGGGATTATAATTTATATAAAACCATATAGTAAAGGTAAGAAGATGAAATTACGCAGGATATTTATTGCTTTGGGTGTCGCACTGATTGCCTTATTTTCTTTATCTTGTTCTCCGAAACAAAAGAAGATATTGAGGGTAGGAACCGATGCCGAAAATCCACCTTTTACTTATCTGGAAAACGGTGAATTTAAAGGTATTGATATAGAAATATGTAAACGCATAGCGGATAAATTGAATATGCAATTACAAATTACCAAATACCAATTTGATGAACTGTTTTCTGCTTTAGCACTTAACAAAATTGATATTGCTGCCTCTGCTATTACCATTACCCCGAAACACAAACAAACGATGGATTTTACTATTCCTTATTTTGAAACAGACCTGGCTGTTGTAGCCAAATCCAATTCTCCTGTAAAAGTAGAAAAGATTGAGGACCTCGGAAAATACATCGTGGGCTGCCAAAGCAACACTACCAGCCATCAATATTTAACCGAAAACCTGATGGAAAAAGACCTCTTGCCCAAAAATAAGCTGAAACTTTATCCTACTGTTATAGAAACCTTGGGGGAACTTCTTAATGGCAAAATAGACCTGATGGTTTTTGATGAATGGGTAGCCAAGGATTTTTCCCAACAACAGGAGATTAAGATTGTTTACACGATTCAAACGAATGAACAATACGGATTGGCTATGCAAGCAGGTAAAGAAATTAATACCAGAATAAATAAGGCATTGAAGGAATTAAAAGATAGCGGAGAATTGGAAAACATTATCAGGGAATATATTGATTAAATACCTCGTACAGATTACCCGGATTTCACACGGATAATAAATATAAGCACGCAGATTTCGCAGATTACGCAGATTTTTCATTTTATAATATAATCCAGTAAATCCATTCAATCATGTTATCTGCATTCATTCATTCATTCACCGTTCTCAATTCTCAATTTTACGAGGGGCTTACGCACCTATCGCTATCATTGTGTCGCCCTTCGGGGCTTCTTTTAGAGGGAAAGAGATTTTCGAAGTTATTATTTGTATTTAGGAAGTTATAATCCAAGTAGCGAGTAAGGTAATCGTAATTAACATTGATGGAGCGGATAAGACGTTTATGATAGCGTGCTGGAAAGTTTTTGGCGTAGTTATTAATTCGCTTCAGCCAGAATAAGGATTCCTCTCTATTGGGTGCATAAATGGTGTTTTAAGCCATTGTTTAAAGAGAGAACATTTTTATGATAGAATTCACTTCTTTTTTGGTTCTGGGGACGAACGTATTTACGTAACGCCAAAAATGCACTAAACAGATTTATTGTGGTACCCTAGGGAACAATTTTCTACAACCTGGATAAAACATTTTCCTTTGCCAAAATCGCTAATAACTCCTTTTATAGTAATCGGATATTTTTCTTTAACAGCAGTAAGGAAAATAACAGAACTTTCTGAACATTCTTTCTCATATAAAGCGTAATGGATTGGCAAATGAGATATTATCAATGGCAACAAGAAGCGTATAGTGTTCTTATTAACCTTAATTTCTTTGCCATCCAGCATAATAATACCACTGGGAGTTCTGAAAGGAGGAAGAATATTCTCATCAGGAATAAATTGAACTTCTTATTTTATCCAATTAAATAATGCTGGTTTTGGCTACTTTATACCGCTGTGCTACTTCAGAAAGAGAATTTTTTAGTAAGGGTATAATCATTGTATGCTGTTTAAGGTCTTCACTAATACATTTTCTGGTTTGATAACCTGAATCATTAAAACTGTGATGACAAGTAAGACAGTAAAATCGCTGACGCTTGCATACTACAGACGCCGCCGTACGCTGCGTGGCTCAGTAGAATCCCTTCTTCTTCGTCTCTAAACTTCCACATAAAGGACATCTTTTTTCATTTGCTCATGACACAAGCATATATTTGCTACAACCTTTTTGTCACGGATAATAAATATAAGCACGCAGATTTCGCAGATTACGCAGATTTTTCATTTTATAATATAATCCAGTAACTCCTTTCTATCCTGTTATCTGCATTCTATCATTCATTCACCGTTCTCAATTCTCAATTTTACGAGGGGCTTACGCACCCATCGCTATCATTGTGTCGCCCTTTGGGCTTTTAAAAAATCTCAACCTTCTCAACCTTTTTTAATTCTCCATTCACTGTTCATCATTCACTGTTCACCTTTCACTTTTACATTTTTCATTTTTCATTCTTCATTTCCAGCGCTCCTGCAAAGCACAATTGTGTACACAGCGAGCATCCAACACATTTATCCGGGTCAATTTTAGGATAGCAATCCTCATCTAATTCTATTGCCTGGTAAGGACAGCGAGTGCAGTTTCCGCATTTTAGGCACAATTCTTTAATTAAGGAAGAGCTTTTGGTCTTTTTAGGCAGATCAAGAAAGTCCGTAATGGGTTTTGGCTGAGCGATTCCAATAAGTTCAGCAACGCTTTTTAAGCCCTTTGCTTCCAAGAAGTAAGAAAGTCCCATTTTCAATTCTTCAATTATACCATAGCCATATTTTTCCACAATAGTGCAGAACTGCACATTTTTAGTTCCCAAAGCTAAAAAGTTTGCTGCATCCAGATAGTTCATTGCACCTCCGTTTCCGGAGATGAAAATTCCGCTATTTCCAGCTCGGGCTAAATTCAAATAACTGATTGGCAAAATGCCTTCACCGCTTAAACCAACTATGATTCCTTCGTCCCAGGGTTTTTCTTTTTCTCTGAAAGCCAAAGCAGGAAAGGTATTAGCCAAAGTTATTCCGGCTTTTTTACCAGGATATTTGTCCAAAACACTTTTAACAGCGGAAAGAATAGGATAGATAGAAGTTACAGCACCGGTTAGTTTAAACAGTTTGGGTATTTCGGGATTGCCGATTTCCATCACCCAATCTATAATTTTAGCGGTTAAAGCAGGGTCTTGAGCCACAATATCACCTTTTGTTCCATCTCCACCCTGAGGACAGGATAAACTGTATTCAATTCCCATTGCGCCTGCTTTTTCCAGTTTTATAGTATTGGCTTGCCAGCCCTTTTTATCATTAATATCATCACCGGTAACAGGACCGCCTGTTGAAGCCATAGTTAAGCGATCAGGAAATTCCTTTATTAAAAGAGCTATTTCGGAACAAACTCTATCCAAAGGATGCTCTGAAACATTATCACAATTGGCAAAGGTCTTTTTCTTATCACCAAAGGTGAACATATATTCACCCGGAATATGAATATCTTCATTATCAAAAGCTGTTTTCATAATTCCACCGCTCCAGCCAGCAAGATATGCTTTTTTCATCTGTTCATAGCCATCGGAAGGAGGAGCAGCAGAAAGAATAAAAGGGGAATCCATTTTTCTCCCAAAGAAATCGGTTTCAAGAGAGACAGGATATTTTTTCCAGCCCCAAACAGGGAAACAGCTTTTAGTTGCTTTTTCGGGTTCACTAATATCCTTTTTGCTTAATAGAGAATGAACTTTTAAAGCCGTGTTTTTACCTGAGGCAACTGCTTCCACCACAGTTGTAGGACCATTTATCATATCTCCACAGCAAAAAAGACGGTCTGAAAGGGTCTCTAATTTATTAACATCAAAAGGAGGTTTGTTGCCGATAGCAATAATAACCAGATCAAAAGGACGAAAGGATTCTGTGGTTCCTTCTTCGTCCCTAATCAAATTTGGGGCAAACTTCTCTCCTTTAGGAAGATAGACCTTTTTCGTCTTTATTCCTTTAATCTGATTACCTTCATTAACTATTTCCGTGATCCTGGTGCGAGGCGAGAATTCAATTCCTGCCTCAATCAAAGTTGCCTTTTCCGGTTCCGTTAAGGGCATTTCAGTGAAATTTTCCAGGGTTATCATTTCTACATAAGCAGCATTATTTTTGGCAATCAGCAATGCCATATCGGCAGCGATTGCTCCACCTACAAGAGCAACGCGTTTACCAGTAAAATTATATTGGCAAGGGTTTTTTAGAATGTCAAAACCGTAAATAGCTGTTTCATCACCAGGAATATTTAAGTGAATGGGCTTATTTAACCCACCTGCCACAATTACCGCTTCAAAGTCATCATTTAATAATGTTTGGGGTTCTTCTATTTTTTTCCGAATATGTTCTATTTTGAATGTTTCTGCCAGGAATTTCAGGTCATCCAGCAAGTCAATTTTCTCCAAACGCTCTTCCGGAATTAAATTTACCTGACCTCCTAAAGGTTCTGGATCAAACATTACCGTCTGATAACCGAATTGGGTTAAAGTTACGGCAGCTCCGATAGCAGAAGGTCCTGCACCGATAATGGCAATTTTCTTATTTAAGGAAAAGGGAGGAGTAAATTCTGGCACCATATTTAATTCTCTGGCTTTACGAATTATTGTTGCCTGAACGGCAGGAATTTGAATTGGAGTGTCAAAATTTTCACGCGCACAGGCATTTACGCAATGGTCATCGGGACAAACATTTCCGCAAATTCCCCCTAAAGGATTGCTGGCTAAAATGAGTCCTGCAGATCTCTTAAAATCGGAAGGTCTGCCTTTAGCAGCTGCCATCATAAAATCGGCAGGAGAACAATCACAGGGACAGGCATTTTTGCAGGGCTTGTTCTCACAAAATTCACAACGACTTATTTCACTGAATAATTGGGCATCAGTTAAAATCATTTATCCTCCAATTTTCATAGCCACCGAGAGCATAGAAGTCACCGAAAAAGATAGGAGCACGCAGATGTATTTCACAGATTTCACAGATATTTTATTTTATAATTACTTTCCTAATATAATCCAGTAAATCCATTCTATCCAGTTATCTATGTTCTATCATTCATTCACCATTCTCAATTCTACATTTAACATTCTGCATTGTTCATTTTTCATTCACAATATGTCCTTTTCCCACACCCCGCACTTTGCATCCTAAATCTTTATATATATTGATGGTTTCATCGGAAAGGAAATTGGAGCAATCCACAATTAAGGGTTTGGTTTTACATAAATCAACCACATACTTAGGGTCAAGTTTTCTATATTGACTGTGTCCTACCGCAAAAATAACTTACATCAGTTCGGGAAGAACAGTATTGGGTCATTTTGAATATGGTTTTCCTCCATTTCAGGCCAGTTTCTACATAAGGATCGTGGGTTTTCACTATTGCCAGGTCTTTCCGCAAAAATTCCACTAAGGTTTTGGAAGGAGAGTGTCTTGTATCACCTACATCTTCCAAATAGGAAACGCCTAAAACAGCAATCTTCAAGTTTTTTAAATCAGGATAAACGCTTTTAACGATATCAATTGTATGTAGCGGCATTGTATCATTCGTATTAACAGCTTTAATAGCAAAATCCAAACTTCCCTCTACACCAAAAAGTGACTTCATTGCCCAATTAGCTAAAACGGGGTCTTTGGTTAAACAATAACCGCCAACACCTAATGAAGGACGCAACAAATTATCATGCGTTCCTTTTCTTTTGCGAATGGCATCGCGCACTTTGAAAATATCCACCCCAATCTGTTCCGCAAATTTAGCCCATTCCAAAGTGAGAGCAATATTTACGGCACGATATGAATTTTCCATTGTTTTGGCAAGTTCGCTGGCATTTGTGCTGTCCAATTGAGTTAAAGGATAATTCTCCACATCCAAAACATTGGAAAGAAATTCCTGGCAGAGTTCTATACTTTTAGGGTTAACACCGGAAAAAACACGCCAGAAATCACGAATAGAAGCCACATAATGAGCTCCGGGCATAACTCTTTCATAAGAATGAGCAATCAAGGGAGGATTCTTTTCTATATCTATACCCCGCTTGGTAAATTCCTCTTCCAGAATGGGCTTAACGACCTTTTCACAGGTTCCAGGAGGAACGGTTGTTTCTACTAAAACTAAACAGTCGGGCTGAATATGTTTTCCCAAAGTCCGAATTCCTTCCCGAAAAGCGGTTATATCACAATAACCTTTTTCTGCATCTCCAAAAGCGGGTTTTGTAGCATCCAACTGAATATCTACCACAACAATATCTACTAAACCATAAACACTTTCTTCACTGGTAGCACGGAAGTTTTTTTTCTCCACTACGGTGCGATGAAATATTGCCGGAACTTCGGGATCGGAAGAATTTACAGGCGGAATGCCACTATTGATAACCGGAACTTTCCAATACGATCTTTGTGAAGCACGCTGATGACCATGAACAAAATATAAAGGGTTGCCATCTTTATCTGTAGCATCAGCAACAACAGTAGCCATCACACAACCTACAAATCCCAAACCTTGAACTGCTACTATTTTTCGTCCTAAAGCTTTTTGTTCGGCAGTAATTTGTTTTAATATTTCTCTTTCTTTTTGTGCATCTTCTTCACTCGGAAGAGGATATTCTTTTCCATCTGGGGCAATTGAAACTTTTAACATATTTTTTGTTAACTCCTTTATATATATAAAGTAATGATACTGGAAAAACTAAATCCTGTAGTTTAGTGGTTGATGAGAACATCAACCTTACGGGAAAACGACATTCTATCGTTCATTTATAACTTTTCCATTTCCAAATCGTTTTTACGCTTTTTATAGGGCTTTTATTGTCAAGATGTTTTTCAGAAAGCAGAGGGCAGAGGGCAGAGGGAAGAGAGCAGAGGGCTGAGGGCAGAGGGCTATGAGGAAAAGAATATATTAATTTTATTGAACAAGGGGCTTACATTACCATCGGTGAAGGAGTTTTGACTTACAATTTTGCTATTGCCATCAAAGAAACCACTTTCCTCAATTTTATACTTATCCAACCGAGAAATAAAATGATTCCGATTTTCCAACTTGTGAGTTAAAACAGAACTAACTTCTTGTTAAATAGTCAATAGCGTAACGACTCCGTAACACTTCCGTAACACTTCCGTTGTCTCGTTACGGAATTGTTACTTGGTTGTTACTTTGTTATAACTTGCTGAAGGGTGCGGAGTGCGTCCTTCAATTGGAAATTTTTTTGCCCGAATAAAAGCTTTTGGGCATTTTTGTCACCACTTTGTATTTTTTCCAGTATATATACTATAGAAGGATAAAAAAGTTGAGATGGTTTTGAAGGTTGAGTAAAATAATTTCTTTCCAAGCTCTAAGAATGAGACAACGATAATAAAGAAAAAGGCAAAAACTAAAAACGCATTCTTTTGTTGAAGTAGAAAATAACTGTTAATTTTGAATCTAATATTGTTTAAACAAAATTCTCAAAAATATCCCGTTGTTCTCAGTTTCCTATAGCGCTCTCAGTGTTAAACAAAATTCAACGAAAAAGTTGTTACCTAATTTTCATAATGGATTAGTAATATTGGTATGCGGGAAAATGGGGTAGAAGAAAAAAATGTTATTTTTTTTAAGCGGAAAAGATTTGCCCAATAGTAATTGTAACATCTTGAAAATATTATCAGTTACAAAATATGCGCTTTTAGCAGAAAAAATTTCTTGACAAATAATCTGCGTGCTGTTTACTTGACATAGAGTTGGAGTTTTCCTTATCTCTGAAATTTAGAAAAGTAGGAAAAAGGAATGCGGAATTTTATTTTTTTTATGAGTGCCAATGCAGTTCAGCAAAAGAAACTGATGCTGCCAAAATGTAGATTTTGTCATTAGCTATCAGTTTGAAATGAAATTGGAAATTATGTTTTCGCATATTTTTTTATAAAGCCATCAGCTGAGGTGGTAAAGCAACATCTATGAGGACGTCCGCAGCTTTTAGTTTCGTAAAAAAGGGACTTGTTAATTTTAAAATGAAAATGAATGTTTGGTCTACAATCTGGTTGCTGCTAACAGATAGTTCTGTATTGGCTTCGGGAAATCATTTGCAAAATATTTAGCGGGCTTTATTCCCTTCAGAAGTTGATGCAATTTAGTTGTGCGGTCAATAAATACCCTTGGCAAAAACTTATTTAATTGTCCTTCTACAACCAAAATCTTACAAATCCATTCCCAAAACAATATAAACAGGAAAGGCGTGATCATTGTAGGCGCTTTCTGCAAGGAGATAAAATGAAACCCAAAAAACGAAAAACTAAATTTTATTATTTTAGATGTTTGTCCATTCACATTGTATTTTATCTGAATTAAACGGTAATATACCGCTTTCTTTGGCGGTATTTTGCCACAAACCGAAAATGCTTATTAAAAAAATGAGGTGCAAATGAAGGCACATAAATTTCGCACAACACTATTTCTTATAGTGTTATTCGTTCGCCACGCCACTTCTCTATTAGGTCAGTAAGGTCTTCGATCCTTCTCATATTGATGTTTGGCTTGAAGATTACTTAGCTGGTTCTCCAACAACTTGGCCAACAGGACAAAAGTTCAAGTTACCCTGTTCATTTCGGTTGGGGACTTCATCCCAAGTTAGGCTGGTTTATGCTAATTTGATCCAATTTGGAGCATATCCTGAAGAAATTCAGATGGTTTGGGATCTTGTTTTAAAGTAGAAGCGACTTATCAAGTTGCACCCGGAACTTTAGTGGAACCCAAGCTCGGGTCAAAATTCCTTAGCATTTCTCAAAATGAAAACGAACAATCAATTTGGGACGATACTTACTTTACTGTAAATAATGTTCCAACTATTTTGACTGGTTTAGAAATTAACACCCATATTACTCGTCCCAGTCCTGAAGGGTATGCGATGATTTGGTTCAAGTGTTGTAGTTGGTTTCGTGGAAGATTTAGATGCGGCTTCATTTTATATTTGGTGCAGTCGTGTACATATAATGGAGTATGATACTGTGGCAATGGATTGATTACAAATGCTGATAATGTTTTAGACCTGGGTTGTTAGTCTGTTGAGATGATATTTTCTGCTGGTAATTATATGATTAAAATAATTGCCTATGATTACAATTTAGAAGTCCAAATCCAGGTGAAGCAACTGCTATTAATTGAAAATACCTATTAGTATAATTATCTCAAGAGAAAGTGAATTTATTAGTGCTTATTTGGGAATAGACGGGAATTACACTGCTACAGTAGCTACTACAAACAATACTATATCTGTACACGCAGAATTTGATCCTGTTACATAAACGAGTTACTATTGTTAGGGACCTCTTTTCCAGATACTAACACCAGTAATATATACTTTGAATAATGGGGTGGAAATGTTAATATACAGTTGTAACGAAATATCTTGTTTAATCCTTGAGGTTAAAATTTCCAAAATAGCGACTGCTGCAGTATTATTTGAATGCTATAGTAGTTTAGCTGGTTTCATTATCAATAAAAATCAAAATGGTGAAGAAATAACAGTTGATTTTATACTTCCCACAATAACTGTTGTGATAATGATCTTTATTATGATAATAGTCCCTTTGGGTTGGCTAAGATTTTCACCCAATTCCCCAGCGGTAGATGATTATACTGATACTAATCCTGATTATGTTAATATAAAACTTGGTTGGAAAAGTGGGGAGCTGGGGCAAGAGATGATATTGCAGTTTTATAACTTAGTTTTGAGTTTAAGTAGAGCACAATATGTAAAGATTATGATAGATTCTCTAGTTGATTCTGTGCTCCTACTTTAACTATCAAATGGGATAGTTTAAATAATGGAACATCTCTTCCAGAAGGTACTTACGGAATTACTCTGTGGCAAATTATATGGGATGAAGCAGGAAATGTTTTAGATCTCAGTAACTATTATATAATTTCTGATGAATTCCCACCTCAGCTCTCATCTTTAAATGCAAGTAGTAATGAACCACAGGTAATTCTGAATAGAATGCATGTAGTGATTGATAATACTCCTTGCCTTTAGTACCCTACTGCTAATAATTCAGATATAGTTACTCCCGATGATTTAACCTTTACTCATCATGTAAACGATCACTATATTATAGATGGAACACTCCACTGATAATTTTGTACACGATTATTGGGAAAATAATTATACTCTGGCTAATTTCAGCTTTCAGGTAAGCAGATTTTACTGTAGAATAGTAATTATTTGGGGCCGGAAACTGGCAATGTTGGATTGTTTTACCAGAGATGCTGCACAAAATGGTATTGGAATGATGCTACAAGTACCTGGAATGATTTTACAGGATTTAATTTTCCTGCTAATTTAACACCTCTTACATTCACTACTGATACATCGCAGAATTCTGCAAATGTGGCTTTTAACTGGAATGCAAAAGATTCTCTGTTTACAGATGGAACATATAGTGAATGCTTATCTGATGGATAATGCCGGTAATATTATTGTTTCCAACCCTGTAAATATTTTACTTGAGACAATGGTTGAAGATTCAACATATACTGAGCTAATATTGCATTGATTACAGGAATTGAAGTTACTTCTCGCCATTACGGAGGGGACTTTCCTCTTACGGTAGTAAAGTAACTATGCAATTTCTATTTGAATACAGATTACTATGATAATAGTAGAACGCAAGATCAGATAGAGATAGAAGTAACTGTAAATAATAGCGATTATCTTGTGGAAACAAACGGCTTGGTATTACCTTAGATTTGAGCAATCTGGGATTGAGGCGTATGTCTTTAGCCAAAACTAATTTTGTTAATAATAAAGCTAAATTCATTATCACCAACGCTCAGCTTGCTTCTATCCCAGATAATAAAGCCGGAACTTATACTATAGGGCCTGCTGATGGTGCATTTAATTTACCGATAATTTCCCGAAGCATTATTCCCAAACCAGAAGATTTAAATCATATTCACGAAGCAGGAACTGATGAGTTAGCTAAATTAAGCTTGTCCGACCCGATGATCCTATATACCCTGTTCAAGGTAGTGTTTCTGTTTCCGATCATAAGCTTTTCTCCTGATGCTAGCCATACTTATAATCACATTTAGCTAATCCTGCTAATGATGGTATTCCAGGATTCAACAATTGTAACTATTTCTGTTCCTGCTTCAACTTATTATCTTGATTGGAGACTTAGTATTACAAATCCTGTTAACAATAAAGAATGGAGTAAAGCAGGTATTCACAGCTCCTGATGCAAGTTTACCGGAAACAGAGTATACCTTTGCTGGACTTAGTAATGACCTGGAAGCTATGGCAGATTCTACTGCCTATCAGGATTTAGTTGTTAAACTCTTTGTTCTATATTTACCTCTCAATATGTACACAGTGGGCTATCTTGGAAAGCTGAGATACTCCTCCAGCTACAGTTGCCTTAGCTATAGATAATGAAAATCCTAAACTTGAGAGTATTCCTGAGGTTACACCTATGATCATAACGCAAGGTCAATAACATTTGAAGAGAGTTATTTCTTCCTGCAGTTTCTTCAGCTAATAATAATTTTGAAATAACCTTGAAAACAAATGAACCACTTGAACTACCAAATACTGAATCAACTTTAAATCTTTCTTCATAATTCCGGATGGAATGTAGCAGTTTAGCTGATACTAATAATGTTATAATACCTGGTGCTTCAGGGGAAGTTAATTCTATTACTGATTTAGGTAATAATACTTATAAACTTTCCATTAAGGTGAATGGCATTAATAATACTAGAATCTCCTTATGCTAAGATTCTTTTACGTTTACCTTAGGATAAACGGAGTAATCTGGCAGATACAATGATCAAGTTATCCAGTAAGCTGCTGATTTATTCCATAATGATTCCATGAGATAGTATTCACTAATTATATTTTAAACGCCAGACCTGGATTCTTGAAATTCAATTTACTATATCAATCAATTGGAAGTAGTTGAATACAACGAAGGAACTGTAACTTTATCTACTCAGGGATATGTTAATGAATTATACAAATAGTTCCAGAGCTACATTAGTATGGATATCCGGTGGTATTTATCGTAATATCGTTACTACCTTTTTGTAGCTGATGTTTCCTCTATTTCAACGATGGCGGAGCCATCTGTCTTCCAGGAACTGCTGTTCGAAGGGCTCTTTTGGAAAATAACTTGATCTACTAATATTAGAACTGACCTGGTTCATAATACTCCTAAAGTAATTACTATTTCTGCTAAAACTGCGGAAGGTAACAACCAATTGCATTTAACCAGCAGAACCATTACGTATTATAGATAAAAATAGCCGTTGTTAGCTCTACCACATTTGATGGAACTAATAATAAGTGTTGTAGCTGATGGAACTGCTAAACCGTTTACATTCAATGTATCCGATGCTCTGGCTAATATCTATTGGGATACTGCAAATTCAATTTCACTTACATTTACTAATGGCGTAACCCACAGTGGCTTAACTTTAAATCCGACTTCTGGAACGGTAACTGGCAATATTACTTTGCCGGCTAACACTGCAATTAAATATTTTGTTGCCACTTTTAAAGTAAAGGATAGAGTAAACAACGAACTTACAATAAATAGATATATTAATGTAGTTCCCAGTCCTCAACCTACAAATATTACTTTAAAGAGCGCTTTCCCATTAGTGGAAACATCTTATTTTAGACCTGGAACCGATATTCATGTAACTTTTAATGTAACCAACTATCAAAGAGCCGATAAAGTAGAAGTTAAATTAATAAATCAAACTACCGGTTTACAGGTTGGCACTACCCAAACAATTACCTCTCCTACTACAGGTTCTTTTGATAGAACATTCTCTGCGGTTATCATACCTACCAGCAATGTTCTACGCGCTGATATAATTGTAACTTATACTAAATATGATACAGGAACTTCCACTACTCTAAATACGAATGCAACAAACTCCGCCTCCAGTCCTAATACTCTGATTGCAGATTCTGTGCTTCCTGTAATAACTGCTACAACCGGTTCCTTACCATATCTTACTGCGGGTAGCAGCCAAGTATTAAGCTTTGATATTGCTGATGCTACTTCAGGAGTGAATTGGTCAAGTCCTACAATTTCCTTTAATCCCGCTACAGGTATTAGCATTGGTGCACTTGATACATCAGTTACGGGAAAGGCAAGGTGGACTGTTACGGTTAACGAGAATATAGCTAGTCAAAGAGTAAGTGTAACTGTTACAGCTAAAGATAAAGTTGATAATACACAAACTTTAACTCGCTATCTTAATATTATGCCAATACCCGTAATTTCTAACATTTTAGTTTCTGATAACAGCACTGGAAATTTGGAACCGTATAACTGGTTTGTTCCTGGACACGATCTGAAAGTCAGTTTTACTGTTTCTAATCCTCAACGTGTTCAGCAGCTTGTAGTAACTATCACTGCTAATGGTGCTCCACTTGATTCTAAGACATATAATGTGGGTGATCAAATTTTCTTAAACAGTAATATGAATGTTATATTCCCAGCTCTAACTGCAGCTGATCTTGATGGAAAAGTTATAAGAGCAACAATAACGGGACACACATTATCATATTCTGATCCCTCCAATAATTCTCCTTCTACAACACTGCTTATAAACAGTGGTTCGTATGATGAAATCAATGTTGATACACAACCAGTAATTCAAAGTGTGCAATTCTTCCTTACTGCAAGCTCCAATGATGCTATTGACTTTCTAATGCCTACTATGGAAGATTTAAAAGTGGTAGTTAAGGTTAAATCTAAAAATAATATTTCTAATCCTGCTTTGACCTTGATAAATCAGATTGAAGGGACTACACAAGTTGTTCTTGATCCCAATTCTCCTACTATTGAAGGTTCAGGTGTAGATAGAATATTAACATATATTTATAAAGTAGATGTAACCGAACTTGATGTTAATATTCCAGAGTTGTATAAACTAGCCAATTTTAAAGTTACGACTGGAACCAATTACGGTTATCAGGCAACTGATTATTTTTATGATATGATTGTATTAGGTGATGCTCTTGTAGACCAGTATGGAATTATACCTCCAACCCCAAATGATCGTAATTATGTTGATGTGGGTAGAGCACCCAATCATTGGTTCGCTCCTGAAAATAATCTTATCACAGAATACCGTTTTATAAGCTCCAAGGATTCAACATCAGTTGGTATTATGGCTGATTTTGACAGGATTGAAGATAATGTTCCTGATAATTGGAATACAACTCCTGTTCTTACTACTGAGATTATTCCTTTAGTATTATCTCCTGGGCGACCTGTTAATGTCTATCGTTATTTAGCTAAATGGGATATTGTTCCCGACTACTCTTCTGTTTGGAATGCTTATGCCGATGGCGAGCCGATTCAAATTGACTATAAATATTGGAGTTTTCTACCTGCAATAATTGAAGATACAACTATGGTAAGGGTAGATAAGGAAGTTCCTACTTACGATGAAACCAGATATTGGGTTGCTACTGCTACGGATGATAATGCTCCAGTTTATGAAATGATTTCTTCTATGGGAACAGAGATCAACCTATCTCTTAAACCTCCAGCTCCTGGAACCTGGGAAGCCAATAGACATTTGTATCTAAAAGTAGCTACTAAAGACAATGACGGAAATGTCAGCAATCCTTACAATGGAGTCGGAACTGGTTGGGTAACTGATCCGATTGCTGAGGGTTGGATTGTAGAGCCCTTTAATCCTTCAAGAGAAGGTAATTTCTTCTTTACCGAATGGAAACTTACAAGGTGTTTAGGAGAAGATGATCTCCCCATCCCACTTAACTCTGATTCAACTATTGTAATTCGTTTGCAAGGCGTAGAGGACCTGGTTGGACATAAGAATTATGTTGGTTCAGACCCAAGCGTAGTTCCCATTCATTCCAATCAATATGTAGCTACGGGTCCTGTAATTACTATGGGCTTTACTACCAGTTCGGATGATGGAACAACTGCTTCTATGATTGCTTATCAAAAACTTGATAGTGATGAGCTGGATACTAAAACCAGTCCCTACATCAAACCTGGCGAAAAACTTGGTTTTATCCTTGAACTTAATACTGACCTTGCTGCAAATGTTCCTCGTAGTGTTGCTGTTCAATCAATAGAACCTATACTGGTTCAAATTAACGATCCTGTTGAAACCAATGATGATAACGATGTCTGGCATAATTTAGCAAAGCAGGATGCCGATAATCCTTATAAATGGTATCTGGATGATGATCTGGTGATAAATCCTGCAGAAACAGTTGATTCACTTGGGTTAAAATATAAAGTTACTTATAAGATTACTTATAACGATAATACCAGTACTCAGGAAACCTATACATCCAGCTGGTTCAATGTTGATGAGAACAATAATGCTCTCTTAAGAATAGATAGAACCTCTCCTCAATTTGTTCAGAATGGAATAGTTGTAAAGAGTGCTTACTCAGTTACTGATAACTATGTAATTCCTGGTGAAGAGGTAGAAATTACGATTCAATTCACTGATGAATCTGCATATAATTCTGCAACAATCAAACCGTTCGTCAGTATAGAACATCTTGATACCTTTATTGAGGGTGTCCCTGATGTTTATGTAGTAAGTGATGCGGATATCACCTATGATAGTAATCTTAACAATTGGGTTGCTCATATTACTGGTCTTACTGCTAAAACAGATCCTGGAATCACTTCCCAGGAGATTGTAGTTAATCTACAAGACCCTGTGAAGAATCCTATAACTTCAGCGGATAAATTTGTGGAAATAGCCAATGAAGGTCCTATCGTTCCTATTATTCGTGGAGCAAAATATCTTACTCAGATTTATGACGGAAGCTGGAAAGAAGTTGTTGTAGAACCTGTAGGAACCGGAACAGTTCATTCTAAAATTGAAGTGTATATTGATGTGAAATATCCAGAATATATTGATGAAGTTAGCATTGATGCAGTTCCGGGATTCACTATTCCTGTAGATTATACAATAAGGCCTGCTACTCAAGCTGATAAAGACCTGATTAACAATAATAGTATAGATTATGTAGCAGTGTTTGATAGTGTTTCCGCAACTGGTATGGTTGAAGGTAATATAAACCTTACTGCGCATACAAAACGCATTCCTTATAATGCAGAGATATTTACTCATTCCTATTCGTTCTCTACACCGGTTGATATTATGGATTATACTGCCGGAACACCTGTAGTCCAGGGTAGAGATATTGATAATAACTGGATAAACGATCTTATAAGTCCCGAAAGACGCATGAGAATAATTGTTCAGGCAACAGACCTGGGAGAAAACTTCCCGGATGCTTTACCTGCAGATATAAGCGGATGGTTTACTTTAACAAGTGATCCTGCTGATCTACTTACAAATATACCAGCACCTGTAATTACCGATTCTCATAAAGCAACCTGGACTATTCTCCCAGCTAATATTGAAGATCTCAGTATTACTGAAGCCAGTATAACTATAACCTACCAAAATATATATGGCTTAACTCAAACTGTAACTCATAACTTCAATGTTGATAATGTTGCACCTCAGTATGCAGGAATGCAGTTATACTTGGGTGATGATGTAAAGGCGGATGACAGTTCAGGAAGCTTTTTCTATGCTGATTCTTGGGATAGGATTAGAGTTAGCTTCCAAGATTTACCTAATGTTTATGTCGGTCTTCATAGTGTAAATGTTACTTTCACTCCTGATCCTGTAACATACAGTTATGACCCAAGCCAATATCCTCAAGCGGCAGCTGCCTTATACAGTATGCTATATTCACCTCTTACTATCAATGATGATGGTAGCGGATATGTAGATATAAGCTTTACTGCTCCTTATACTGGAACAACTCTGGCTAACGGTCGTTACATAATTACAATTGCTGATTTGAAAGATAAATTCGGAACTACAGTTCCTACTTTTGAAAAATTCTTTGACTGGCAATATAATCCTGCAATGATGACTATTTATATCAATGGGGCTACTTCAAACTTTGAAGTAAATGTCTCTAATGCACCAATAAACATCATAGCCAATACAAATTCCAGTGTGGGACCAATTCAAGGCGTAGAATTCCGTTTATTCTATGATGCCGATGGGGATGAGGTTTTCACTGCAGCCGATCTCAATTCTGAAATTACCAGCCACCTTGATAATATTGCAGATATGGAATTTCCTTATGAAACTCACTGGAATATGACTGACGATTTATATGCCTTTATCCAGGATGCTGCATACGAAAATCCGGATCGTGATTATCGTGGTTTCTGGTTAAGAGCAAGCGTTATTACCCAAACTCGTGATCTCTACGATGTAGTTCAATATGTTAAGGTTTGGGATAATGTTGCTCCAGTTGCTGTTCCCGATCTAACCGATATTGTTCGATCTATAGATTATGCCAATACTGCAAATAATAACCTAAATATTCCCGTATCTTTCAATATCAGAGATGCTGTCACAGTTCAAGCTGATATTTATTCTGCAGATACTATTGTTCATAGTATAAACCAGGTAATAACAAATCCGTTGGGTCAAAATTTGATTAACTGGGATTTTAATGGATTCCTTCCTGGCAATTATACTACCCAAATTACAGCCTGGGATTATATCGGCAATTTTTCAGTTACTCCTGGACCGAATATTCTTCTGGAAAATGACATTAGCAACGCAATAGCTACTGTTAATATCCTGAAACACGAAGATATCAACAACGAAATAAGTATTAACGGCAGGGAATTTGCTTCTAATCCTATTTCGGATGCCAACGATTATATTATTCTGGAAGGTAGAATTACAAATCCTGCCTCTACCAGCGGACCTCTAAATGGTATTGCTTCCGTAACCTTCGGAGCTAAGATAATTGATAATACCGGAATAAATGCAGATATTATTATTACTCCAGTTCCCAATGATGTTGGTAATCAACCTCAAATTCCCGCTGAAGGAGAAATCCCCAGTAACCTGATTTATGTTGATCCTGTTAATAATACGGCTATTATCCGTCTTGCAGTTCCGAACGATTTCTTTACTCCTTACATAGTAAACGGAACTGATTATAGCTTCAACTTTAATATGAGTTTTACCCCGACTGCTATGTATGAAGGTATAGAACTTCCAGAACAGGATTACAGCTGGTTCAGCGTTGATCAGCTTGCTCCTCAAGTTGTTATAATAAATACTTCTACCAACGATCCAGTATCCTGGGCTCCTGGAAAACAAGGTTCATTTAGTGTAACTACAGTGAATCCTGTTTATGATAATCATACAGAAATTACTAGTACTTTACTAGAATGGAGTGTTGATGGAACCAACTGGTCTTCTACGGTTCCTCAATTAAGTTACGACAATATAACCGGTGCGTATAATGCCAAGAATTGGAATATTGCTGGTGGTTCTGTAAATACATTCTTGGGGGATAATTATTTTGGACCGGTTCAGATAAGAGTTATTGTTAAAGATAATGTTGCTAATGCCGATACTGTATATCTTGTTCCACCTATAATTGTGGATAACCAAGCACCAGAAACCAGATTTACCCATGTAATTCATTCTGTAAATTATCCTAACCTTACTGAAATATTGGATATTCCCGATGCTCCTGATGAACTATCTATAGTAACCAGTTCTCAACAGGGAACCAATGGAGCTTCCAATCTCAGGTTATTTGTTGATGCTGGCACTCTTGGAACCGATAATGTAGTACCTTTAATGATGTATCAAAGAACTCCTGATGGGACCTGGCAAAATGTTGAATACGATCATGAAGCATGGAATCTTGGTAATAGTACCTATCCAGAACTTTTTGAGTTTGAGATTCCTTACTCTCTGCTTTCTGCTGGACAGCATCGTTTTGTAGTTGTACGCAGAGATGCAATGGGTAATCTGGAAGGCGACAAAGCTTCTGAAACGGTTGCTTATAATAATAAATTAAGCAATGCAGAAAAACTTGCAGCAACTGATTTGATAGTAAATGTAACCTTAATAGATGACATCATTGCTACTATTGAATATCCTGAAGATATGGCATTTATAAGTGGCAAGAAAGCCATAACTGCTACTACGACTGATAATAATGCAGTGAAATATATCCGCTTTGAACACAAAGAAAATGACATTTGGCAACCTATTGCTACTGTTGAGAAAGCTACAAAACACACTATTGATTTTGAACTGAATATAGATCAACTGGGTTGGGTTCCAGGTGTTCATTTGATTGCTAACGGAGCCGTATTGGGAGAACTTGTTTATGATGGCGATTCTTGGAATGGTAGTTTTGAACTGAATGTAGGTACTACCTATAATTTCCAGTATGGCATTGATATTAATAATAATGGAACTTGGGATCAAGATGAACCAGCAATAGCGGATATTCATGGATTCAATACCTTTACTCCTCTGCCTTGGACGATCAACTTTAATAGTGCTGATTATGCACAAGGCA
>JAXGIH010000009.1:0-34425 GCA_040770845.1 Cloacimonas sp. (SeqCode) | reverse complement strand
GTTATTGCGGGTGATGAAAAAGGTAGGAAAGGTCATATTTTGAAGGTCTTTCCCAAAACCGGAAAGGTTATCGTGGAAAAAGTGCATATGATTAAAAAGCATGCCAAACCCACACAGCAAAATCCTCAAGGTGGTATTATAACTATGGAAGCACCTATTGACGCTTCCAATGTAATGCTTTTCAACGAAAAACTGAATGCTGTTTCCAAACCGGTTTATCAAGTTCGCGAAGGACATCGTATCCGAGTTTGCAAAAAGAGCGGTGACGAGCTTTAGAGGAGAAAAATAAATGAACCGTTTGAAAGAAAGATATAAAACCCAGGTTATGGATAACTTAATGAAAAGGTTCGGTTACAAAAATCCGCATCAGGTGCCCCGATTAGAACAGATTGTAGTTAGTATGGGAGTGGGACAGGCAACTCAAAATAAAGCTATTTTAGATAATGCCGTTAAGGATATGGAAACAATTTGCGGTAGAAAACCGGTAGTTACAAAAGCTCGAAAATCTATCTCCAACTTCAAACTACGCAAAGGAATGCCTATTGGTTGCAAAGTTACTTTGAGAAATGAAGTGATGTATGAATTTTATGATCGCCTAATCTCTATAGCAATACCACGAATTCGTGATTTTCGCGGAATTCCGGCTGATTCCTTTGATGGTAGAGGAAATTTTTCTTTTGGTTTAAAAGAACAGACAGTATTTCCGGAAATTGAATATGACAAGATAGATATGATTCGGGGATTAAATATAACCATAGTTACCACAGCTAAAACCGATGAAGAATGCCGTGCTCTTTTGCAAGAGCTGGGTATGCCCTTCCAGAAAAACGAATAAGGAGATATAGATGGCAAAAAAGTCACTCATCATCAAACAGCAAAGAACCCCTAAATATAAAGTAAGAAAATACAATCGCTGTAAAATTTGCGGACGCCCACGTTCCTATATGCGCGATTTTGGAATGTGCCGTTTGTGTTTCCGTAAATATGCATCTGAGGGCCAGATACCTGGAATCACCAGAAGTAGCTGGTAAAATAATAGGAGGAAAATAATGAGTATTAGTGATCCGATAGCTGATGCATTGACTAAAATTCGCAATGCATATCGTGCCGGACATACACAGGTGATTGTTAACCATAATAAACTGATTGAAGCATTGGTTAACATCCTTGCGGAAGAGAATTTTGTAAATAGTTTCCAGGTTTTGGATAAAGACCCGGAGCATAAAATAAACTATAAACGTATTTTAATTATTCTTCGTTATACGAATGCCGGAGAACCTGTAATACAAGGAATTCAGAGAATTTCCAAACCCGGAAGAAGGGTTTATGTGAAAGCCGATAAACTGCCTAGCGTTTATAATAATACTGGTTGTGCAGTTATTTCTACCAGTATGGGTTTAATGGTAGATCGTGATGCTCGCCTGAAAAATGTAGGCGGCGAATATATTTGTAAGGTTTGGTAAGGGGGAAAAATGTCACGAATTGGAAGAGCCCCGATCAAATTACAACCTGGAACGCAAGTGGATGTAGCGGATAACAAAATTACCGTTAAGGGAAAATTGGGAGAATTGAATTGGTCTTTGCTTCCCGGAATTACTGTTGAAGTAGAAGAAAACCTTCTGAAAGTGAAAAGAGCAGACGATAGTAAAAACCAGCGTGCTTTTCATGGTCTTAGTCGTGCTTTAATACAAAATATGATTACCGGTGTTACAGAAGGATTTCAAAAGATATTGCATATCTATGGAACAGGTTATTCTGCGGAAGTTGTTGGACCATGGCTAAAGCTAACTCTTGGTTTTTCCCATGATATTTTGTTACAAATTCCTGAAGGATTGGAAGTTACTACAGAAGCTGTTCCGCGTTCTAAAGGAATACGTTCCGATTTTCAAAGTATAATTACTATCAAAGGTATTGATAAACAGTTGGTAGGAGAATTTGCTGCCGAAGTTCGCGGTTGCCGCCCTCCCGAAAATTATAAAGGGAAAGGTATACGCTATTTTGATGAACATATTATAATAAAAGCTGGAAAAGCCGGAACCAAATAAGGAGAGTGAAAGAGATGATAACTTCAGCTTTGTAAAATTAAAAAGTCCTACGAAACTGTCGTCATTTATCTATCTGGAAACATATAAAAGGAACTCCGGAACGTCCTCGTTTTAGCGTTTATCGTCCCTGAAGAATATTTATGGTCAAATTATAGACGCATACACAAGGTGTTACTTTAGCTTCAATGTCAACTATTCATAAAGACATAGGTTCATTAGGCCGGAAAGAAGAAAACGGAACAGAGCCATGGTACATAAAACTTGGTGAAAAAGCGTTTGCTGCAGGAATTATAAAAGTTACTTTTGATCGTGCCGGATTCAAATATCACGGCAGAGTGAAAGCCTTTATTGAAGGTGCCAGAAAAGCCGTGGATTGATTTTTAAGGAGCAAAAATGAATTACGAACAAAATCATACAAGATGAAGAAAAGTTAGTAGAGAAAGATCATTGAAACAAAGCGGTAGTTACAAGGTTGTTAAAGGTGGCAGGAATTTTAGTTTTACTGCACAGCTAGTTGGTGATAAACAAGGAAATGAGGGAAAATGGTAAGGCAAACGAAATAGTTGATGCAATCAGAAAAGCTAAAGAAAAGCCAGTAAAATATGTTTAAAGTTCCTATTGTGAAAGGGACTGAACTTGCATGAAATTATTGCTCGTTATGGTGCTTCCGGGTTTTAATAAACCTGCAGCCCAAGGCACTGGAGTTATTGCCGGAGGAACATCAAGAGCGATTTTTGAAGCAAGCTGGAATTGAAAACATTTTGTGCAAACCTTGGCTCTAACACTCCAACTAATGTGGTGAAAGCTACAATTAACGGTTTGAAATCATTGCGCACTTTATCTTGGATATAGCGCGCTTAAGGCGAACAAACACGGCTCAGCCTTACCGTCGAGGAGAAATGAAATTGAAAGTCACTTCCGGGATCCGCAGTACTATTAATCGGTTGAAAGCCACAAGAAAGATTATCGTGATCTCCCCGGATTGTGGCAAGAGGTAAGAGCCGCATTCATACGATACCCGTCCATTAGAGGTATGATCAATAAGGTCGCTTACCTCTTAAAAGTTGAAGAACTGAAGGAAGAATAGCGATGTTAACTTTATCCGATTTAGAAAATAATCGCAAGGTGAAAAAATAAAAACGTTTAAAAGGACAAAGGTCCTGAGTCAGGGACATCGGGCTGACGGTGGTCAAGGGGCGGCAAAAAAGCACGCTGGTGGAAATGTGCTCTCGTTTTGAAGGTGGTCAAATGCCTTTAAACAGGAGAGTTCCTAAACGGCTTCAAAATATCTTCCGGGAAAATTATCGTATACTGAATCTGCATAGTATACAGGACTTGATGTTACCGAATTGTGACATTCCATGATGGAAAAGCGGTTTAATTCCGGTAAGGGCAAAAGGCAATGCACCGGTTAAAGTTCTTGCTGGTGTAAAAGAGGAATTCATAAAAACCGTTACGATCAAAAGCAAACGCCCAAAAAAGCTAAAGAGCGACAAAAAGAACGGCGGCAAAGCGGAGGTGATGTAACTTGTTCAAAACAATAGGTGAATATGTCCTGGATCTGACTTAAAGAAAAAGTTGATCTTATTTGCTGTTTCTTTCCTGGTGCTATACCGTTAGGGAAGCTTTATTCCGCTTCCGGAGTTAATGCCACCGCTCTAAAAGCTTTTTTTGAAGGTGCACGTGAAGGTGGAAATACCCTTTGGTCTTTGGTGACCTTTTGTAGGTGGCAATTTTGAAAGAGCGTTCTGTCGGCTCCTGAATTATGTACTTTATATTACTGCCTCCATTGTAATCTCGTTTTTGGCAGCATTATTCCTATTTTGAAAAATTTGCGTAAAGAAGGAGCCGACGGACAGAAGAAGCTGAATCAAATTACTCGTTATGGAACTGTTGCTTTAGCTGTTTTTAATGCAGTAACAATCACAACAGAAGCACACCTTATATGGAGGAGCTGTTCCTAGTCCGAACTTTTTGTTTCATTTAACGGGAATAATAACCTCCTGGTTACAGGAACAATGATTGTGATGCGGATTGGTATTATTAACGGAACATGGAATTGGTAATGGAATATCGCTAATCATTTTGCTGGTATTATTGCTCGCTATCCTGAAGGTTTTGTAAGAATGTTTCAAAAAATAACAGTTGACCCTGTTATAGCTGGAAGGCATCGGTGTTTCTGTCGTTTTAATGGTTTTGTTACAGCCGCAGTTATTTTTGTAACTGAAGCAAGTGCGTAAAATACCGGTTCAATATGCAAAGCGAATAGTTGGAAGAAGGGTTTACGGAGGTCAAAGTACCTATATTCCTTTGCGGGTAAATACTGCGCGTGTTATCTCATTATTTTGCTCAGAGCGTTTTAATGTTTCCGGCAACTATAACTGCTCTTCGAGGGAAGCAATAGGTCCTTTTTGGACTACACTACAAAAATGGTTGTCACCCGGGGCAGCATTATATACTATATTATATAGTCATTTATTATTTTCTTTTGCTTATTTTTATACTGCTATTGTACTCAACCCTACAGAAATGGCAGAAAATATGGTTAAATACGGCGGTCATATTCCTAGAAAACCCGGTAAAAGACCGCTGAATATATTAACAATGTTCTTGTTCGGATAACACTCCTGTGCTATTTCTTTGCTTTTATTGCATTGTTACCCGAAATTATGAGTAACCGTTTAGATCTGCCTTTTTATTTTGGGGGAACCGGTCTTTTGATTGTGGAGCCAGGAAGCTTTCTGGGATACTTATAACGATTGAATCTCATCTTGTTATGCGTCACTATGATGGTTGTTTCTATGAAAAAGGTAAATTAAGGGGACGCTCCACATAAGATGATATGCCATCAAAACGCCTGCAGAGATTGAAAAAATGCGCAAAAGCTGTCAGACAATAGGTCGTCTTCGCCGGATGCCTTGAAAAAGTTATCTGTCCTGAATCAGTACCTTGAGATAGATAAATTCGCTGAGGATTTTTTATTTGCAGCAGAGGTGGAAAACCTTCCTTCAAAGGATATCAGGTGTGATAGAAGCATCTTCTTTTCCCGGTTCTATTTGTGCCTCAGTTGGATGAGCAGATTGTTCATGAATCTCGTGCCTGAAGAAATATTCTGCAGGAAGGCGATATTATTCAGATGATGTGGGCGTTGTCTTGGATGGCTATAATGGAGATGCAGCAAGAACTTATAGAGTGGGTAAAATTTCTGCCCAAGCGGAAGACCTGTTGCAGGTAACTAAAAAAGCACTGGAAAGAGGAATTTCAGCTGCAATTCAGGGAAACCGCGTTGGCGATATTTCTTATGCGATTGGCTCTTTTGTTGCCTCCAGGGGTTATTATGTTGCAGATAATCTTACCGGGCATGGAGTTGGGCGCAATTTGCATGAAGAACCCCAAATTCCAAATACAGGAAAACCGGGTAGAGGTCCTCGTTTATCTGCAGGTATGACCTTAGCTATTGAGCCGATGGTAAATATTGGCACAAATCGTGTGTTAGAGAATGGTTGGGAATTTAAAGTGGCTGATAATAGTTTGTCTGCACATTTTGAACATACTATTTTAGTTACTGATGGCGAACCGGAAATTTTAACAGTTGCTGATTGAGGAATATCATACTATGAGTAAAGCTGGTGTTATAGAAGTGGAAGGTGTTGTAACCGAAGCACTTCCCAATACAACCTTTCGTGTTACTCTGGAAAATGGGCATGAAATTTTGGCTCATTCTTCAGGGAAAATGCGGATGAACTATATCAGAATTCTGCCGGGAGATAAGGTAAAAGTGGAACTTTCTCCCTACGATCTTACCCGAGGCAGAATAACCTACCGCTATAAATAAATAATAAATGATTGCAATAAGCCCTGTGGCTAAGCAAGGAGATGATAATGAAAGTGAAAGCTTCCGTTAAAAAAATCTGTAAGGATTGCAAAATTATTAAACGCAACGGTGTTATCCGTGTTATTTGCAGTTCAAACCCAAAACATAAACAGAGACAGGGTTAAGGAGGAAAAACTTGGCACATATTGCAGGTATTGAACTTCCTAAAAACAAACGTTTGTTTATCGGGTTAACTTATATCTATGGTATTGGCAGGTCAAGTGCCAGAGAAATCTGTAAGAAGGCGAATATTAATGAAATGAAAAAAGTAGCCGATCTTACTATGGAAGAAGAAAAAATCCTACGCGACATCATTCAGAATGAATATGTAGTTGAAGGAACACTTCGCACTCAAGTAGCTATGAATATTAAACGCTTAATGGAAATTGGTTGTTACCGAGGGTTACGACATAAACGCGGACTTCCTGTCCGGGGACAAAGAACCCATACTAATGCCAGAACCAGAAAAGGTCCTCGTGGCAACATAATTAAGAAGAAAAAATAGGAGAATATATGGCTACTAAAACCAGAACCAAGAAAAAAAGAGTGCGTCTTGCTTTTGATGAGGGACTTTTCTATGTCCATTCCAGTTTCAATAATACTATTGTTACTTTAACCGATCGTGCAGGAAATGTTCTTGCTTGGTCAAGTGGTGGAAAAGTTGGTAACAAGGGCTCTCGTAAAAGTACACCTTTTGCAGCTCAAATTGCCGCTACAGAAGTTGCTAAAGCAGGTCTGGATATGGGAATTCAGAAAGTTGGGGTGATTGTTAAAGGTCCCGGTGGAGGAAGAGAATCTGCTATCCGGGCTATTAATGCTGTAGGAATGAAGGTTACTATGATTAAAGATGCAACTCCTATTCCGCATAATGGCTGTCGTCCACCCAAAACCAGAAGGATATAAGGAGAGTAACAAATGGCTAAATATACAGGACCCAAAACAATATGCCGTAAATTCGGAAAAATATTTATGGTAATGCCAAATATGATAAAATATTTCAGCAAGCGTAAATATCCTGCCGGACAACTATGGCAGAAATTTAAGGCGTAAGCTTTCTGATTATGGTTTGCATCTGAAGGAAAAACAAAAAATGCGCCATACTTATTGCTTAATGGAAAAGCAATTCAGTAACTATTTCAAAAAAGCTGCCAAAGCACCTGGAGTTACAGGCGATAACTTATTGCAATTATTGGAACGCCGTTTGGATAATGTAGTTTATCGTATGGGTTTTGCTGTAACCAGAATGCAAGCACGTCAGTTTGTCAATCACGGTCATTTTTTAGTTAATGGCAGGAAAGTTGACATTCCTTCCTATTTAGTTAAGGCAGGAGATATTATTGAAGTTAGACCCAAAAGTAAAGGGATGAAACCTCTTTTGGAAGCAATGGATAAAACAGAAGTTACTTCACCATATTCCTGGCTGAGTGTTGATAAAGAAAATTTCCGCGGTCAATTTAATTCAATTCCCGCAGTAAGCGAGATTCCGGTCACTTGTGACCTGCGTCTTGTTGTTGAATTTTACTCCAAGTAAGGCGTTATAAGCATAAGGAGCAGCTATGATGTATCTTGAACCTTTACAAATGCCGAATGAAGTTGATTACGATAAAGCATCGTATTCACGCACTTACGGCAAGTTTGAAATCGGTCCTTTGGAACCGGGATATGGCACCACAATAGGAAATACCTTGCGTCGGATTTTGCTCTCTTCCATACAAGGAGCAGCTGTTCGGTTCGTTAGAATTGAAGGTTTGCATCATGAATTTTGTCCTATTCCAGGAACAAATTCTGATTATATTGACTTAATTCTGCGGCTGAAACAGCTTGTTATTTATTCCAGTTCTGTAGAAGAAGTTCCTCTGGTTCTGGAACATAAAGGAAAGGGTGTAATAACTGCCTCTATGATTCAAGAGGCCGCTTATGTGAAAATTATCAATAAAGACCTCTATTTGCTGGAAGTTGTTGATGATATTGATTTTCGGCTGGAAATGATAGTTGGTATCGGCAGGGGTTATATTTCCGCAGACAGACAAAATCCCGAAGGTAAAGCGGTTGGCTTTATTCCGATTGATTCTATTTATTCACCTGTTTTAAAAGTGAACTTCAGTGTTTCCCATCAAAGAGTTAAAGAGAGAATGAACTTTGACCGTTTGATTATGGAAATTTATACGAACGGAGCCATAGAGCCATCTATTGCTCTATTTCTTGCAGCTAAAATTTTGAAGGATATGGCTGCTAAAATATCTCTGTTTGAAATAGAACCACAATACATCCGGGATATAGAATTAGACCCTGAATTGGAAATGCTGGAAAGAAAATTCGAAAAGTAAGTTCGTGAAATTGAACTTAGCGTCGCGCTGCCAATTGTTTATCTCAAGCAAAAATTGAAACTATTGGCGATTTAGTATCCAAAACTGGAGGCAGAAATGCTTAAATTCCGTAATTTCAAAAAATCCTGGAAGAGATAAATCAGAAATTGAAAACTTATGATTTACACCTCGGTATGGATGTTGAATCTATCTATCGTCAAAGAGAAGCCAGAAGCAGAGGATAATTCCAGTTGAAGAAAAAGAAAACCAAAGTTTCAGAAACAAAAACAAAATCCAAATCTAAAACTAAAACAGTTGCTGAAAAACCGGCACCTAAAGAAAAAAGACCGAACCTGTAACTACAGCAACAGCGTAAACCGGTTCCTAGTCCCAAAAAGAAGGTGGAAAAATGAGACATAGAGTTGAAGGAAAAAAATTTGTCGGGAAATATACCCGACGGCTGATGATGAATAATCTGGTAAAATCTATGATAGAACACGGACAACTGAAAACAACTCTCCTCCTAAAGCTAAAGAATTGAGAGGATATGTAGAACGCGTGATCACTTATGGAAAAACGATACCGTCCATTCCAGACGAATGGCTTACCGGGTTCTGATAGAACCTGTTAAAAAACTATTTAATGAAATTGCTCCAGCTTTTGAAGGCCGCAACGGTGGTTACACGCGCGTTAAAAGCAGGTTTTCGCAAAGGGATAATGCCCTGATGGCTGTTATCCAGTTTGTGGAAGAATCCACTATCAAACCTAAAAAGGATTGCTATCAAAGCCAAAGATCTGAATAAGTAAATATAACTCCGTCGAGATTACACAAGGACATACAGATAAAAGAATAGAACACGAATTTGTATTCACCAGGAATTTTACCAAGAAGAAAAAGAGAATGTAATCCAAAAGTCATCTGCATATATAGAGAAAGTCAGAAGTCATTTTTACCTGGATATCTTCTTATCCCATGTGCGCACAGGACTAATAAAGACGATAGGCTATTTTTATCAATATATAATTACCAGGGTTATTAGTCCTCAATGCTAAATAATTTATTCTTGATTGCAAACAACTTACTTGCATTGTGCGCGACCTTTATCTGTTTTTAGACAGCGTGCATTATTTCGCCAAGTTGAATCTTTAAGGCTTCAACACTTCTTAACTACCTAACAAAGTTAAAGAATCGTTAAAGAGTCGTTAAAGTAACGTTAAAGAAATGACTAGTACTAGGTAAATGACAAAGTCCACAAGGTAATTTTATAAATCAAAATGATGACAGGAGATAGCTTCCGTCTTTAATTCCATCCAGGAAAAGATAGCTTATTTTAAGCGAAACACGGGACAGATAATGTATCTATTACCTGTTAAAGTTTTTTATTTTCCAACCGCAATAGACCATTTTTTCCGGGAACTACAATTATCTTTTTGATGTCCTGTCCCGATGTATAGCGTTTTACATTATCAACTTCCAGAGCTATCTGCTTAATCTTTCTTCATTTATATCAATCGGAACTTCCAGTTTACCTCTTATTTTTCCGTTTACCTGAACCACATAAGTAACAATATTGCGGGTTAAGTATTTTTCTTCATATTCGGGAAGTCCGCATTCATTCAGCATTTTTTCATTTCCCAATATCTGCCAAAGTTCTTCCGCAATATGAGGAGCAAAGGGATAAAGCATTTTAGGCAAAGTAGCACAGGCAAAAGCAAAAATTTTCAGTTCCGCAGCATTCAATTTTTCCGGTTCCTGAATTTTCAATATTGCATTCAAAAATTCCATACAAGTGGCAATGGCAGTATTGAATTGCATCCGCTGTAAACAATCCTCTCTCCATCTATAAATAGCATAATGGGTTTCATAACGCAGCACTTTAATTATTTCAGAAATACTATCAGAGCATTCACCTAACTGTGAACTGCGCTTAATAAATTCCAGATTATTATCTATCAAACGCCAAACCCTTTTCAAAAATCTAAAAGCACCTATAATGCCATCATCGCTCCAGTCAACATCTTTTTCGGGAGGTGAGGCAAAAAGCAAAAAAGTGCGCAAAGTATCTGCTCCATAGCGATCTATAATATATTTCGGATCAACAACATTGCCTTTGGACTTGCTCATTTTGGCTCCATCCTTTATTACCATCCCTTGTGTAAGTAAACGCGCAAATGGCTCATCACATTTTACCCAACCCAAGTCACGCATAAATTTATGGAAAAAGCGGGCATATAGCGCAAATGCATACAGGCATGTTCAATTCCGCCAATGTATTGATCTACGGAAGCCAATAATCAGCAAGTTCTTTACTGAAGGGTTCTTTATCATTATTAGGATCTGTGGCGAGCATAATACCAGCTGTCTACAAAAGTATCCATTGTATCCGTTTCTCTTTGCCGAAGCTCCACATTTTGGACAGGGAACATTTATCCACTCTGGAACGCTCAACAGAGTGATTTTTGTAGTTCTACCTACCTGGACATTATCTGGCAATTCAACAGGTAAATCCTCATCGGGAACTAAAACTATCCCACAATGCGGACAATGAATAACCGGAATGGGATTTCCCCAATAACGCTGACGCGAAATACACCAATCCCTTAAACGATAACTAACGGTTTTTTCACCCCAACCATTTTCCATAGCCCAATCGGTTATTGCCATTTTGGCTTGTTCACTATCCATTCCGTTGAATTTATCGGAATTAGTCATTATTCCGGGTTCTATATATGCTTCTTGCATCTCTTCAATTTTTAAGGAGTTATCAGGTTTTTGAATAACTATTTTAATCGGGATATTGTATTTTTTAGCAAATTCAAAATCGCGTTGATCGTGTGCCGGAACAGCCATAACTGCTCCCGTTCCGTAATCCATAAGCACATAATTAGTAATCCAGATTTGAATTCTCTCACCATTAAAAGGATTTATAGCATAACGACCACTAAAAATGCCTTCTTTAATTGTTTCCTCAGAACTGCGCACAACTTTATCCTCATTAATAACTTTATGGCAAAAATCCTGCAGTTCTTTATTATCCGGTTCTTCCCTCAGCCACTGTTGAACTAAAGGATGCTCCGGCGGCAGCGCCATAAAAGTTACCCCGTAAATAGTATCCGGACGAGTGGTAAAAATCGGTATTATTGCGTTTGTGCCTTCCAAAATAAAATCAATTTTAGCACCTTCCGAACGTCCTATCCAATTCTTTTGCATCGTGATCACTCGTTCAGGCCAATCAATCACTTGGGAAAAATCCAATAGTTCTTCCGCATATTCTGTAATCTTGAAATACCATTGTTCCAGTTCTTTCTGCTCTACAATGTTTCCACAGCGCCAACAATGACCATCCACAACCTGTTCGTTTGCCAACACGGTTTGACATTGTTCACACCAGTTCTGAAACCCTTTTTTCCGGTAAACCAATCCCTTTTCATACAATTTCTTGAAAAGATATTGTCCCCAACGATAATACTCCGGACGACAAGTGCTTATTTCTCTGCTCCAATCAAAACCAAAACCCATACTGTCAAATTGAATACGCATCGCTGCTATGTTTTCTTCAGTTGTAAGGCGCGGATGGGAATTGTGCTCAATAGCATAATTTTCCGCAGGCATACCAAAAGCGTCATAACCAATGGGCTGCATAACATTGAAACCTTCCATCATTTTCAAGCGCGAAATCACATCTCCAATAAAATAATTGAAGCATGCCCTACATGAAGAACCCCGATGCATAAGGAAACATTGAAAGAACATAATATTTTGGCTTGGAACTTGTATCGGGGGCATTAAATATCCCTTTTTTCCGCCAAATATTCTGCCATTTCTTTTCAATTTCACTGAACGGTATTCCATTTTATTTCTCCAAGTGTATCTTTTTATCTCATAATACATTGCAAAATTCGGGAGAGCTGTAAATTGTCAAGCAAAAGCTGCAATCCAGATTTTGACTAACAATTTTCACCTGCCTTCAAGGTAACTACTCTCTACAATCTTTTTCACATTCAACCGCTATTCGTTCTCGTAAATAAGTTCTTGAATCCAAATTAGATAACAAAATAAAAGATAAGGAGAAAAAGTAAAATTTTTTCTTGACATCATTTAATGCATTCGTAGGATTGAATTCAGAAACTATGAGGTGATTGTTATGGATCCATTAATTTGGTGGATATGTATTTTCCTGCTTATAATTTTGTTTGCCATATTGATAAAAAACATTATTCAAGCAGTTATGAAAATATATCGATCAATAAAAAAAAGAAATGTAGAACATTCTCATTCTTATTCACACCCTTACAAGAATACTCAAGACAATTCTTATACGATGAAAGCTTATTACAAACAGGTTCATTATCCTGCCTTGAGAGTAATTTCTATAGTTCTTCAGATATTTTCTATCTTAGTGTTTGCTAACGGTTTGATAGGTTCTATATTTATGTTTACATCCGATGATGATATATGGGAACTTGGTATAATAACACTGGAATAGCAATTACAAATGCTCTGCTTTTGTTAGCAATTGCTGAATTGATAATAGTGTTGGCTGATATCTCTATAAGTACCAGAGCTACGCTTAATCAAGTTATTGATGCAACGGCAAAAAAGCAGAGACAGTAAACAAGCAATAACCACATATCAGACGGTAAATTAGAAGATTTTTACTAATTTTAACTTTGCTAAAGGGCAAAGTAAAGGTTTTGTGTGCTTTTAATTGGATAAACCTAAAAGATACATTATAGGATTATAGGTTGGTAAATTCTCTTTGCCCAAAGAGCCGAAGGTTTCTAAATGAATTTGTGTCAAATGTATTTGCAAAAGCAGAAAATTCGCTAACCCAAATGCAAAATATTCATTATAGTGTTAGCTACTAAATAATGTAGGATTAAAAGTTTAGATGGTTGAGAGGGTTTAATATCGGAAGTTTGACTTCCTCGTCAACCATCCGGAAGAACGATGTCCTCATCGTTCAATGTGGTTGACCAGGAGGTCAACCATCCGGTATAAAAATAGTTAGAACCAACAGCGAATATTTTCCTTGTCTGAAATGCAATTATCTCTAAGCTGGAATCAATATCCAAGGTAAGATAATAATTTGGAGATATAAAAGAAAATAAAATGGAACCGATAATCATTTCTGCTTCGCGAGCTACAGATATACCCACTTTTTATTCGGATTGGTTAATTTCCGGGTTGAGAAGGATACTTAAAATGGAAAAATCCTTTTAATGGTAAATATCAAGATGTATCTTTTACAAAAACTCGACTTTTTGTTTTCTGGAGCAAAAATCCTTTCCCAATGTTGAAAAAGCTGCCTTACTTTGATGAGAAGGGCTATAATTACTATTTTCAATTTACCTTAAATGACTATGAACAGGAAAACTGGGAAAAGAATCTGCCGGCATTGAATAAACGCCTGGAGACCTTCATAGAACTATCAGAACTTATTGGAAAACAAAAAGTTATCTGGCGTTTTGATCCTCTTATTATCAGTGATAAACTACATCCCGATGAACTTTTAAAACGCATAGAAAAAATTGGTGACCAGCTTTTCCCCTATACGAATAAATTAGTGATCAGCTTTATAGACATAGAAATCTACAAAAAAGTGAAACGCAATCTTAGCGCTTTGCCCGATAAAATTCAGGAAATAGATATTACTACAATGCGTTATTTTGCCAGGGAATTGATGCGGCTTAACCAGAAATGGAACTTGAAAATAGCTACCTGCGCTGAAAAAATAGACCTGCGACAATATGGAATTGAACATAATCGCTGCATTGATGACCGCCTGATTATTGAGCTCTTCTCCGATGATAAAGAACTAATGAATTTCCTGAGCTATAAACCTTCTAACCAGACCGATTTTTTAGCTACGGGAAATAATATACCTTCATACAGCTATGAGAAATTGAAAGATAAAGGACAACGCAAATTCTGCGGCTGCATAAAAAGCAAAGATATCGGTCAATACAATACCTGCCCTAATGGATGTGTATATTGTTATGCCAATTCAACAAGACAGTGAGATGGATTATTTTTACAAAGAGAGAAAGAGAAAAAGAGATTAAATTGAGAAATGAAAATGAGGCGTCCTGAAAATAGTGGACTAAAAATAAGAAAAAAACTAAGAACTTTGCACTTTGAACTACGCACTTTGAATTTTATACATATTTGAAAATCTTTTTTTCCTATAATCCAGGAATCCTTGTTTCAAAACAAATTTATGTAAGTCATCTTTCCTTTTTTACTTGACGGAATAAAGCCAATTGAAAGAATTGAAAAAAAGCAAAAAAGAATATTAGGACAGGTAATGAAAGATAGAGGGAATATCCTGGAACTTCTAAAACAAGGAAGTTTCTCCTGCTTTAGGTTGTACAGAACCAGCTAAGCTGTTGCCTTGGCAGGTGCTTATGCTGCGAGTGTTTTGGATGGGACAATTATTTCTGCTGATTTGATTGTTAGCCCGAATATTTTGAAAAACGGAATGGGAGTTGGCATTCCCAATACGAATTTGCTTGGTTTGGATATTGCTTTTGCTTTAGGGATATTAGTTGCCGAGCCGGAAAAGGGTTTGGAGGTATTATTAGATTTAAATGCGGAAACAATCAACGCGGGCAAACAGATGCTGGCAGAAAAAAGAATAAACACCAAAATGAAAGAAACGGAAGAAAAGATATGGATTGAAGCTTCTTTAAAGACGGCAAAATCTGAAAGCAAGGCAATTTTACGCTGGCGTCATAATTGGTTGTATCATTGGGAAAAAGATAAGCATATTTTGCAACACAACGAAATAGGCGCTGAAGAAGCACCCAGTTTAATATCACCATCTGCTTTTACTTTGAAGGATTATTACGATTTTTGCAGGGATACGGATATTGATAAATTGGAATTAATTGATTTGGGATTGATTTTAAACCGTAGAATAGCAGATTTTGGTTTATCCAACAAATCCGGTATTAATGTAGGCAAGATGATTATGGAGCAAATAAATAGCGGTCTTTTGGGTGATGACATTCATCATTATGCAATGGCTTTAACTGCGGCTGCAACTGATGCCAGAATGAGCGGTTGCAATTTGCCTGTGATTAGTAATTCCGGAAGCGGAAATCAGGGGTTGGCTATTACTCTGCCTATAATTGCAGTTGCCGAAAAACTTGGCAGTAACCAAGAAGAACTAATCAGAGCTTTAGCTATGGGGCATTTGGTGAGTGTGCATATAAAACAAAAAATCGGCATTCTTTCCTGTATTTGCGGATGCCTTTCTGCTTCTGCTGGAGCTGCAAGTGGCATAGTTATGCTTTTAAAAGGAACCTATCATCAAATTGAATATGCCATAAAAAATATGATTGCCGATACAGCAGGAATGGTTTGTGACGGTGCTAAAGAAGGTTGTTCCTTAAAAGTTGCCACTACTACAAGTGCTGCCGTTCAAGCTGCTCTTTTAGCGAAAACAGGAATTTGTGTTTCTTCCAATGATGGCATAATTACGGATAGCATTGAAGGCACTATTGACAATTTGGCTTATTTTGTAAATAAGGGAATGCAAGATGCCGACAGTACTATTCTAAATATTATGTTAAACAAGATAAAATAAAGGAGATAAAAAACAATGCCTAATAGAAGATATGAAGTCCATTTACCTGCGGAACTTCCTCCGGAGCCAACTTTTGAACCAAATATTCGGAGAGCTCCGGACAGGGGATTGGATTTAAGCAAAAAAGATATAGCCCTGGCTTTAAAGAATGCTCTGCGCTATATTCCCAAAGAATTACATAGTGTTCTGGCACCGGAATTTTTGCAGGAACTGAAAACCAGAGGTAGAATTTACGGTTATCGCTATCGTCCTCAAGGTCATATTTACGGCAAACCGATTGATGAATATAAAGGCATTACTCCTGCCAGAGCTATTCAGGTGATGATAGATAACAATTTGGATTTTGATGTAGCGCTCTATCCTTATGAACTGGTAACTTATGGAGAATCAGGGCAGGTGTGTCAGAATTGGATGCAATATAGATTAATTAAACAATACCTGGAAATAATGACGGAAAATCAGACATTGGTTGTGGCTTCGGGACATCCTTTAGGGCTTTTTCCTTCGCGTCCGGAAGCCCCAAGAGTTATATCTACCAATGGTTTAATGGTTGGAAAATGGGATAACCCGATTGAATTTAAACGCCTGACAGCTTTAGGAGTAGCAAATTACGGTCAAATGACTGCTGGCGGATGGATGTATATAGGTCCTCAGGGAATTGTGAATGGAACTTATATAACTTTGCTGAATGCAGGCAGAAAATATTTAGGCATTCCAGAAGACCAAAACTTGGCGGGGGTTTTATATGTTTCATCAGGTTTGGGAGGAATGAGCGGTGCTCAAAGTAAAGCAATAGAAATTGCAGGTGGCATTGGAATTATTGCTGAAGTGGATAAAAGCAGAATAGAAACCAGATATAATCAGGGCTGGGTTAGTAAGGTCTCCAGTAATTTAGTAGAAATTTTTAACTGGGTAGACGAAGCCAGACATACCCAAAAACCGCTTTCCATTGCTTATTATGGTAACATAGTTGATTTACTGGAATACATAGATCAGCATAACATAAAAGTGGAATTGCTTTCCGATCAGACATCCTGTCATGCTGTATATGAAGGTGGTTACACTCCTGTAGGAATTACTTATGAAGAAGGGCGTAAACTTTTGGCTGAAAATATTGAATTATTCAAGCAAAAAGTGGATGCTTCACTGCGCAGGCATTTTAATGTGCTGAAAAATTTAACTGCTAAGGGCTCTAAATTTTGGGATTATGGCAACAGCTTTATGGCAAGCGTATTTGAATCGGGGATAACAGAAATTGCCCGCAACGGAATAAATACCAACGAGGGTTTTATTTGGCCATCTTATGTAGAAGATATTATGGGTCCTATCTGTTTTGATTATGGTTACGGACCTTTTCGCTGGATTTGTCTTTCCCGAAAAGATGAAGACCTGCATAAAACAGACCTGGCAGCTATTTCTTTGATAGACCCCAATCGTAGTGCTATGGATAGAGATAATTACTATTGGATTTCCACTGCGGAAGAGAATAAACTGGTGGTGGGAACTAAAGCCAGAATTCTGTATGCTGATGAAGAAAGCAGAATAAAACTGGGACTGAAGTTTAACGAAATGATTCGTAAAGGTGAAATTGATCATGTTATGCTGGGTAGAGACCATCACGATGTTTCAGGGGACGGATTCTCCTTTCCGCGAAACAGCCAATATTTATGACGGCTCAAATTTAATGGCTGAAATGGCTACTCATTGTTTTGCCGGAAATATTGCCAGAGGAATGACTATGGTAGTTCTTTCCAATGGAGGTGGAGTTGGAGTAAGCCGTTGTATCAATGGTGGGAATGGAATTGTTTTAGATGGCAGGAAAGAATGGATGAAGTAGTAAAAAATGGTCTTTCTGGGATGTTATGGGTGGAATTGCACGCAGAGCTTGGGCTCAAATGAAGGCGTGCCATTAAAACCGGAACTGCATGGAACGAAAAACATAGTGCTGAAGGCAATATAACACTTGCAGAAAAGATTGATGAAGAAATGGTAAAAACTTCGTAAATAAGGAATTTGGAGCGTAAATATGAGCACTCCCTTTATCCGGTTGATGAAACAGGAAGGTTTAAGAGATGAGGTTATCCGGACTTTTGAGGTATATTATCAGAAACTTGCCAATGGTGAAAAAGGGCTTATTGGTGAAGATGAAATAAAACCACCTTCAGAAAAAAATCTAATTGATTATCAACAGATAAAACATCTCTCCCGAACCTCCTTGCTGAAAAATACTGTAGTAATTAAACTGAATGGTGGTTTGGGAACAAGTATGGGGCTTTCTAAAGCGAAATCACTTTTACCTGTGAAAAATAATCTGAACTTTTTGGATATTATCAGTCGTCAGGTTCTTACTTTAAGATCAATTTCAGGATATGATGTTCTTCTGTTGTTTATGAATAGTTTCAATACTGAAGCAGACACTTTAAAATACCTGGAAAAATACCCGGATTTAAGCAAGCAGGATTTCCCTCTTTCCTTTTACAGAATAAATTTCTTCGCATTCGTCAGGATAACTTTGTTACCCTATGAGAATAAGGAGAAAAATTAATGTGGAATCCTCCCGGGCATGGAGATATTTATACTGCTTTGGGAGATTTACTGGGGAAAATGATTGCCAAGGATTATCGTTATGCCTTTGTTTCTAATGCTGATAATCTGGGAGCAGTTGTAGATACATCAATACCGGCTTTTATGGAGGATAACAATATTCCTTTTGTGATGGAGGTCTGTTACGCAGTCCAATGGATAAAAAAGGCGGTCACCTTTGTGAAGATAAATCGGGACAATTGCTTTTAAGAGAAATTGCTCAATGTCCGGAAAAGGATTTGCCTGTCTTTCAGGATATTGATTATTACAAATATTTTAATACCAACAATATGTGGATTGATTTACGAGCTCTGGAATGGCAAATATCCAATGAGGGTTTGATGTTGTTGCCGTTAATTGTTAATCCAAAAATAGTGGATGGAACACCAGTTTATCAATTGGAAACAGCAATGGGTTCAGCCATTAGTTTGTTCAACAATTCTAGGCATTGGTAGTAAGCCAGGGAACGATTTGCACCTGTAAAAAAAACGAATGATCTTTTAGCTCTTTGGTCGGATGCTTATGATCTGAACGATATGTATCAGGTAGTGTTGAAGCGTGGTCTGGAAAAACCACCGGTAATTGAATTGGATGAAATCTATTATGGGAAAATTGATGATATGCAAAAGCGTTTTAGCAAAGGTATCCCTTGTTTAAGCGGTTGTAAGGAATTGAAAATTTACGGGGATGTAAGTTTTGGAGAAGGAGTTATTTGTGAGGGCAAAACAACTCTAAAAGCCAGTAATCCGGTATTTGTGCAAAATTGTTTGCTTACCGGAGAAGTGAATTTTGATATGCAAAGAAATTTCCCTCAAGACAAAGCAGGAGGATGAATATGGTTTCCAAGGCTGCTAAAATACGACTAGGGGTTTTTTTAACTATCGGGGCAATTCTGATTATAATTTTTGCGGCAATTGTAGCTGGTAGCAGATTAGTAGAAAAGAAAGATATCTATTATATTGAATTTGAGGACTATTCTGTTAGTGGTTTGCAAGTTGGCAGTTCAGTAAATTATCGCGGAATAAAAATTGGTAGAGTTGAAGATGTTAGAATTAATCCTAAGGATGTAACCAAAATAATTATTACTATCAGCGTAAATAGAGGAACTCCTATAAAAGAAGATACCGAAGCAGTTCTATTGTTATCAGGAATAACTGGACTGAAAAATGTGGAACTAAGAGGTGGGACAAATGAAGCAAGGTTACTAAAACCCAAAAGTTACATTAAAACCGGAACAACGGTATTGGAAGATATTAGCGAAAGGGCAAAATCTATTGTAGATAAAATTGATATGATTGCTGCCAACTTGAGTGCTATAACCGGTGAGGAAAACAGAAACAATATTTCTACCATACTTGCTCAAACAAGTTTAATATTAAAAGACACCCATGAAAATCTGGCTACAACTATGCAAAGTATTAGTCGCATAGCTAATAATACTGCGGATTTAACAGAAGAACTAAGCAAAGACCTAAGCGCGGTTACAGAAAATCTTACCAAAAATCTTGATGCCATCACCAGCAGTGCAACAACCAATATTCAAAATGTTTCCGAGACCTCACAGGCAAGTTTGATTAGTGTTACCAATAATGTAAATCAACAACTGGAGGAACTAACTGCAAAACTGGAAACAAGCTTAACTCAATTGACCAATGATGGTTCTGCCTTAATTCGCGAGGCAAATTTGAAGGTCACCACCGTTGGTGAACATAGTGATCAAATGATCTTAGAGGCAACACGCGAAATATTAACTATCAGCAATAATATCAATAGAGCATTGGATCAGGTTAATGCCATTCTTTATACTCCAGGTTTTGACAGCTTAATGACTAATCTGGGAACCCTTTGTGGTGAACTTTCCAAAACTGATTTGAAAGGGATGGTCACTGAACTTTCCACAACTATCCAAAAAACCGGAACTCTGGTTTCCAACCTTAATAGAGTTGTAACTCGCGGACAAGGTGACCTGCTGGAAATTTTAAGTACTTTAACAGAGACGAGTGAAAACCTGAATGAATTTTCTCGTCAGATTGCAGATACACCTGCTATTTTACTACGCGGAAATTAGGAGCTATAATGCTTAAAAGAACATGTCTATACATCTTTTCAGGATTTCTGGCTATTCTACTTTTGGTTACCGGCTGTTTGCAAAAAGTAGAAAGAACTCCTGTAAACTATTATGTTTTGGAATATCAACCGGGAACAGAAAAACCAGAATTGCGCCGTACTACAAATACAGGAAAAAATCTGGAGGTGCTGGATACTGTTCTGAATAGAACTTATGATAGAAGTCAAATTGTAGTGAAAGAAAATTTCTATAATGTGAAATTTCTGCAGACGGATGTTTGGGCAACCCGTTTACGTGATGCTATTCCCAATTTAATTGTCCAGCGCTTAAAGGCGTATAATATTTTCGGAACAGTTTCCAGAGGGGAACAACTGGAAAAAAATCCCCACTATTTTCTGGAGACAAAGGTTTATAACATTGAAAAGATTGCAGGCACAGAACCCAGAGCTTATTTGAATATGGAATTTGTGTTGCGGGATTCCACTTCCGAAAAGATAGTTTTTACTCATAAAGGGGAGCGTTCCATTGAGCTGATTGATCCCTCAATGATCTATCTTGTTCAGGCATTTAATGAAATGATTATGGAAGAGACAGACCTCTTTGCTGCAAAATGCAATTTATATTTCAGTGGCTTGCCTGTTGAAAGTAAATCTTTGGCTGCTTCAACTTCTCCGATTGCCAAGTATGTTTATGAAGAAATGATAGTTAGGGAAACAGATTTTGACTTTGGAGAGCTGATGGTTATTACTAAAACTCAAACAGAGGAGCAAATTCGTTACACTATTGAAGAATTGGACTCGTTGAACACAGTAATCTCTACGGATGAATTGATTATGGGTGTGCCGGCATTACTAACACCTGGTAATTACAGAGTAATAATTGGTGAAATGGGTGATTTAATTATTCCCGTTAAAATTTTACCCCGTCAGAGAACAGTTGTAAAGCCAAACTGGGGAGAGCTAAAAATAGTTGTTATGGATGAATCCAAAGCCAGAGTCCGAATGGGCTATGATCTCTGGAAAAAAAATACAGACGGCGAGGGCTATAAAATTTACAGCGGGGGTATGTTCAGTATGGGAGAAGACGAAGTTGGCGCTGTAGATAAACTTTGGATTTTACCTCCGGGTTCCTATTTAGTAAAGCTTGGAGGTGGTTCCTGGAGTGATTTGAGGGACTTTGCAACAGTTACTATAGCGGAAGGAGAAAAAAAGACCCTTTCAATGATTGTAGATCCTGCTGCTGAAGGTAATGTTTTAATTGGAGCAGGTGTTTTTACCGATGAGGATATTGGTTTAGGTTCAAAACGAATTCACCGGGGGGCGATCCATAGTAATATATCTTTAACTTCCAATAATAATGTAGATAAAAATAAACCTACTACAAGTGCTTCACTTACAGGGCAATTTGATAACAGTATTGATACTCACGATTTGCTTAAGCCATTTCAATTTACTACTCGGAGTATCTATGATATTGGTTAAATTTAACCTCAAATCAGGATTTTGTATTTAGTCCGGATGATTATTCTCTGAAAAGTGTTCTTTTATTATATCCTATGGAAAAAAGCAAGTTTTTAAAAATTTCGCTTTTTACGGAAGAATGAATTTGAATACCCATATATTTGATGAAACCACCTTCTTTTCAGAAAACAAGAATATTATGTTAGAAAATTCAGCTGGCGATACAATATCTCTTCTTTTGAACCAGTCCGAATTAAAAACCAAAATTGCCTTCTATCCTTTACGACTGAAAGAAGGAATCAGGTTTAACCTATCAAATTAATTTCAGCCCAATGCCAGGACAAGTTTACGCGTTGGCTACGGTTGGGCTCAGGATTATAATAAAAATAGCTATGTATTTGATAAAACGGTAACAAGTTCCTTAGATGGAGTAAATTATGAATTTGAAAGGTATAAAGAAGAACCCAATAGCAGTTCCAAAGGTATTGAATCCACAGTTATTCTTTCTGCCTTGAATCTGCTCAAGTTTGTAAGCATCAATTCTACTTTGGATGTTCTTTTCCGGATGGGAGAACCCGATCATTCTTACAGTTTGGAAAACGAAAACAGGATAAATTTCAGATTGTTCAGAAACATTTCTTTAGATGTTAAATTCAATATTTCTTATGATGAAACCAAAAAACCCTGGACGGTATATGATTATACCACTTTCTTACGATTATCCCTGTTTTATTAAGAGGCAGAATGTCCTGCAGGATAGTTAATAACATTCTTTATCTGGAAGGAAGTTTAAATGCGGAAACGGTTCCGGAAACCTTAATTGAAGTTAATTCGCTGCTAAAATATCAAAATCCCAATACCATTGATTTAAGTAATATAATTGTTTTGGATAGTGCCGGGGTTGCTTTTCTGGATGAATTACAAAGTCGTTTAACTACAGAAGGGATATTATTATTACAGGGAGCAAATCCTGAGATACAGGAAGTTATAAAAACCTTTTCTTCTTTAAAATTAGAGTTTCCCGCACAAGAAAGAAAGATGGGGTTTTTTGAAAAAATAGGGGATTCGCTTGTTTTAGCAGGACAGAATTTCTATAATGTAATGTTACTAGCTTCCGAAGTTTTTTATTGGGCACTTATAGGAATTTTTAGCAGAAAAGGTCAGCGGAAGGGTTCTTTCGCTGTTCAATGTTCGCTTTTAGGTTCACAGGCATTGCCGATTTTATCCTTGCTTTCTTTTATAGTTGGCTTTATATTATCTTTACAAGCATCGGTGCAACTGGCTAATTTTGGTGCCAATGTTTTTATAGCAGACCTGATGGCATTTGCTATGGTGCGGGAAATTGCTCCTTTAATTACGGCAATTATTGTTGCCGGAAGAAGTGGATCAGCCATTGCTTCCGAAATTGCCACAATGCAAGTTACAGAAGAAATTGATGCTTTAAAAACTATGGCTTTGTCCCCTGTCCGCTATGTAGTTGTTCCCAAGTTTCATGCAATTACTGTTGTGATGCCGATTCTGGTGATGTTTTCCATTTTGGTTTCGGAAATTGGAGGTGGAATTATAGCCATTGATTATTTGGATTTGAGCGTTTATACTTTTGTTCAACGCTCCATTAATGTTCTTACCCTGAAAGATTTGGTAACCAGTTTTGGCAAGAGTGTTATTTTTGCCTGGACAATTGTTATAATTGGTGCTTATTGTGGTTTTCAAGTTAAGGGTGGAGCAGAGGGTGTTGGCAAGGCAACTACTTCTTCTGTTGTTGCTTCCATCTTTGCTGTCATTATTTGGGATGCTATTTTCAGCTTACTCTATTTATAATTATGGAACCAGTAATCAGCATTAGAAATTTGATTGCCAAATATGGCGATCTCACTGTGTTGGATGATATTAGCGTGGATATTTTTCCTGGGGAGATAACCGTTATTTTGGGAAGTAGCGGTTGTGGAAAAACAACTCTTTTAAAAAATATTTTACGCCTGGTAGAGCCGGTTTCGGGAAGTGTTAAATTCTGGGGTGAAGAAGTTTTGGGTTTAGATGATATTCAAATGGGAAATATTTTACGCAAAATAGGAATGCTGTTTCAAAGTGGAGCTTTACTCAATTCTATTTCTATTTACGAAAATATCAGTATCCCTTTAGAATTGCATACTAAACTTCCTCGGACGCTGATAGATAGAATAATAAAAGTTAAACTGAATCTGGTAAACTTAAGCGAGGCAATCTATAAATTTCCTTCAGAGCTTTCCGGAGGATAAACACTTTAGCCAGAGCTATTGTTCTTGATCCTCAAATTCTTTTTTGTGATGAACCCTCTGCAGGACTTGATCCATTAACTGCTGCTTCTTTGGATGAACTTATTTTAAGCTTAAAAAACAATTAAAAATGACCATTGTAGTTGTTACTCATGAACTGGCATCCATCCATAGAATTGCCGATAAAATTATCTTTCTGGAGCAAGGTAAAATGCTTTTTAACGGGACTTTGGAAGGAGCACAAAAAGCTGGAATACCTCAAATTGATACATTTTTTAAAGTGGGCAGATTCTGAGTATTTTAATTATTGCTGCTTATGATCTGAACCGTATAATCGGCAAAAACGGTAAATTGCCTTGGAAAATTCCTGAAGACACTCAGCAGATTTAAATCTGTTACAATGGGGCATCCGGTTATTATGGGAAAAAAACTACCTTGGAATTCATTAGGAAAACCATTACAAGGAAGACAGAATATCATTAACGACAAAGATCAGAACTTTCAACCGCAGGGCGCTATTGTAGCCCATGGTTGTCGAAAACATTAAAACTGGTTGAAAATTATGATGCCTATGTTATCGGAGGTACTTACAGCGTTTTTAAGCAATTCTTACCCTAGCAGATAAAATGCTTATATAACCCTTATTCATTCTGAATTTGAAGGCGATACATATTTTCCTTATTTTTTCAAATGAGGAGTGGCTTTTGCAGGAAAGTTCCTCACTGCTTTCTTCTACCGGCTATGAATTAAGCTTTCAAATCTATATCAGAAAAACCCCCTGCAGGTAAGTGAAAACAATCCTTCTTTTTTGTGATCATTTTATGCAATGTTAACGCTTCTTTAACGATTCCTTAACGGCGCTAAAGAATCGTTAAAGAATCGTTAAAGAATCCGTTAAAGAGTCGTTAAAGATTGGACTAAGGACGATAGATTCTGATTTAAGAATATAGCGATCCAATTAAATTTTGATAGGATTTGTACTTTTGTGCCAGAAGGACAAGCAATTAATAAACTGGTAAATATGAGCACAGGATTATCATGACACAATTCTCTGCCGAAAAAAAAGATAAATTTCCCAAACGGGTATAAAGTTTCTTTTCGAAATATAGTTCAAAAGGATACTAAAGTAAGAAAGCAACTTTAAACGATATTACGGCGCGCATCACTTGGCTTGTAAAAACCATATCAAGATATTGTTACAACGGCTTAATTCACTTGATATTTTATCTGATATGCCTTATGCCAAATTTTTTCAGGATTTGCAGAATCTTTGTTTGCAGAGTGACAAGTTTGCTGCTTTCCTGGAAAAAGATCCCCACTTAAAAACAATACCTTTAGATCAACTTTCCACTTGGCACAATGACTATTATTCTGCTTTGGGAAATTACGATAATTGCCTAGGAAATCCTGATTATGCAGTAAAACTGTATGGTGAAGAGATGGGCAGATTTCTTTCTGCTCTCTATTATCAATTTATGCTTATGTACGTGAATCAGGCAACTAATAACTATTTACAGATGGAAGAAAATCTGCGATTGTTTTTTATCTTATACGACAAAGCTATTAGCGGAAATACTGATTATGCGGACTGGTTAAAGGAATATCGGAAAATTGTGATAGAAAACCATAAAACCAAACTCTATTGGAAATTATATCAAAATTACTATCCGGAAGCAAATATCAATTATGATCTTATTATGAATTCCGACCTGAATGATGTGCGCTATCTTTACCGCTATGGAATGTTTATAACTGATGCAAGCATAAAAATGGCTCAATTCATCAATAACTATCCGGAAAAACAACTTAATGATATTGCCCGTTATATAGTTCAGTGTTGGATTGACGGTTTTATTAGAGCCGGAAAAAATTATCGGATAAAAAAGACAGCTACTATTATTGTTCCTTGTGGAATGGAACTTTTAGGACGCCTTGTTGATAACGAACTGGAAAAAATAGGCATTCAAGGTCAATTTATCGTTCCTTATAAGGTCTATGAAAATAAACAGCTTAATTATGATCATCGTTTTGATAGTGCCCTGATTTTAGACAGGGACTATACGGATATGGCTATTAATGTTTATGCTGAAGTAGTAGATGATATTCAAGAACTGATTAAAGGTGATGCCGGTCCTGTTTATGTAGAACTTTTTGGTGAAACACCTTTTTCTCCGATAGTAAAAAACAGTGTTTTAACTTTAAACAAAGAACAGCAGGAACTTTCCCGGGAAATGATGTCCAAGACCTCTCAAATTTATTATCAATATTATAAACGAGACCAAGCCAGTTTTTGCATTATCGCTTTTCCTTCACCGGAAATTGGTGAACAGTTCCCGGATATTTTTGCCGATACCTTGAAAATCAATCTTTTGGATAGTAATCATTATGCGGAGATTCAGCAGAAGATAATTGATGTGCTTGATAAAGCTGATTATGTGAATGTGAAAGGAAAAGCGGGTAATTTCACAGATATCAATGTTAAATTGCATACCTTACAAAATCCAGAAAAGGAAACCAACTTTGAAAATTGTGTGGCAGATGTTAATATTCCTGTAGGTGAGGTTTTCACTTCTCCCGTGTTAAAAGGTACAAACGGAACTTTACAGGTGGAAGATATTTATTTGGGTTCCTTACGCTATTTTAATTTGAAAATTGACTTTGAAGACGGATGGATAAAAGATTATTCCTGCACTAATTTTGAAGACCCGGAAGAAGGCAGGAAATATATTTATGAAAACCTGCTTTTACCCCATAAATCACTTCCGATTGGTGAATTTGCTATAGGCACAAACACTTTGGCTTATCAGATGGCACGAAAATATAATATTCTGCCTCTTCTGCCAATTCTTATAATAGAGAAAATGGGACCTCACTTTGCTATTGGAGATACCTGTTACAGCCATGAGGAAGATAGTCCCCATCCCAGTTTTGTAAACGGTAAAGAAATGATTGCTGTAGATAACGAAAAATCCATTACCCGTAAAGAAGACCCGCTTAATGCTTATCTGCAAAAACATATAGATATTACCTTGCCCTACGAAATGCTGGGCTCCATAACTGCCGTCACTAAAAACGGAGAAAGATTTGATATTATCAGAGATGGCAGATTTGTTGTTCCCGGCACTGAAGAATTAAATATCCCTCTTCAGGATGGTTGATATCCTCATAACCAATGAACGAGGAGGACATCGTTTTTTCTATAAGCCCTTAGCTATCTGGTATCCAAAAAGTCGTTCCCAAAAATCCAGCCAGGTATTAATCTGTTCTTTAATAATAGATTGTGGAAGGCGATCATTTACACAGTAGGTAATAAAAGGAATAGTAGCAAAATGCATCGGTAAAAGTGTCTTTCGGTTAGCAGCAAACATTCCCAGTTTGTAAATTACCATTTTTTGTGCTTCTGATGAAAGAAAATGGTTTACAAACTTGTTACATAAGGATGATTTTTTAGTTCCGCGATGAATTCCAATTGCTTCAATATATTGATAGCTGCCTTCTTTTAGCATAGAAACCTCAAATTTATTATTTAAGGGATCAAGTTCCTGTAAAAAAGCAGGAGTTGTATTATAACCGATAATAAAAGAACATTCACCTCTTTTCAGGGTTTCCAATGTCTCATTATAGTCAGGATATGTTTTATAGATATTTTTGCGTAAACTTTTCCATAAATGCTCGTAACCTTCTGTTCCAAAAAGTGCTACACTCCAAAAAAGCATAGTTCGTCCTAAACCAGATGTCTGAGGATCACAGATCGCTATTTGAGAAAGATATTTCGCATCTTGCAATTCGCCAAAGGATTGAGGAGGATTTTTTACTAAAGAAGTATTATAAACCAATGACAGATTACTGTAAGCATAAGGAATAAGGCGTAAAGAAGGGTCAAAAACAGTTTCTTTAATTAACAGGTCTGTATCAAATGATTCCGGTGGCACAAAATTGACTGCAAGAGTTTCAGACATAACAAAACTGTTGTCAATTCCAATTGCAAGATCATATTTTCCATAGTTAGCTCTGCTTTTAACTGCTTTGCTCAAGTCCGCAGTATTACGGAATAGAATCACTTCCAGCTGGCAGTTATGCTTTTTTTGAAAATCCGGAACAATAGAATGCTCCAAACCTGATTTACGAAATTCATCAGTAGCATAAACAACCAGTTTGTGTTTGCCGGATGTATTTTCCTGTTTTTTATTTTCTTTTCCGCAAGAACAAATAAGGGCAAGAAACAATAATAGCAATAATTTCCAGACCTTCATTTAATATCCTCCAAACAAAAACCAGGCAACAATGAAATCCATCACTAGAATAGCTACCGATGAATATACAACTGTTGATGTTGTTGCTTTACCAACTCCTTCTGCTCCTCCAAAACAACGATCTCCATGATAACAGGCAAAACTGGTTATTATAAAACTAAAACAAGAGATTTGGCTAAACTGCCCTAAAGATTCGAAGAAATAAAATAACTGGCATATTATTGAAAAAAGTGGTAATAGTGAATCCCATAACTCAACCATGAAAAATACCAAGCACATATTATTCCTACTGCATTGGCAAAAACAGTAACTAAAGGAAATGCTAAAACACCGGCAATAATCCTGGGCATATAAAGAAATTCATAAGGATCAATACATACTTTCTAAAGCATCAATTTGTTCGCTTACTCTCATTGTTCCAATTTCAGCTGCTATGGAGGCACCAACTTTTCCGGTTAAAACTAAAGCAGTTAAAACTGGTGCCAATTCTATCATTGTAGATTTGCCAATGAGCACACTCAAAAGATTTAATGGCACATAACCTTTGGATTGATAAACTGCTTGCAATGCCGTTACCAGTCCTGTAAAAGCAGCAGTTAATAAAATTAAAAAAAGGGAATCAAAGCCAATACGCTTAAATTGTATTAGAAATTCCTGATAGCGTTTAAACAGAGAAGGAATCTTGCCCAGGCATTTACCGACAAAAATAGTATATTCTCCAATGCCGGCAAAAAGATTACTGTTCATATTTTGTTTCAAGAGGACGGAAAAGGGTAAATTCCTTTTCAAATCCCAGTTCCAGATTTCCTGTAGCTCCGTGTCTGTTTTTACTGATAATTATTTCTGCTATTCCCGGTTTTTGTGTTGTTTCAGGATAATAATATTCATCGCGATAGATAAACATTACCAAATCGGCATCTTGTTCAATAGCTCCCGATTCACGTAAGTCCGCCAGTTTGGGTCTTTTATCTTCCCTGCCTTCCGCAGCTCTATTAAGTTGAGAAAGTGCCACCACCGGAATTTTCATATCTTTGGCTAAAATCTTTAAAGCTCTTGATATTTCAGATATTTCCTGCTGTCTATTATCTTTTTCGCGAGTGAGAGTCATCAATTGTAAATAGTCAATTAAAACAAGGTCTAAACCCCCGATTTCAGCTGCCAGCCGTCTGGTTTTAGCTCTAATATCCAAAGGAGTATTGGTTCCTGAATCATCAATGTAAATATGTTTGGCAGAAAGCACTTCCGACGCTTGCATAATGCGAATAAGCTTTTCTTCATTCATTCCATAACCGCGTAACATACCATCCATTCTAACTTCGGAAGCAGAACTGAACATCCGCATAATAACTTCATCGGCAGCCATTTCCATAGAGAAGATAGCAACTTTCTTGTTCAAATTTACTGCTGCATTAGCTGCAATATTTAAAGCCAAAGAGGTTTTTCCCATTGCCGGACGCGCAGCAATAATAATAAATTGTCCGGGTCTGAAACCACCTGTAAAACGGTCTAAATCGGCAAAACCACTACTCACGCCAGTAACAGGAATTTTGGTAGAAGCAATTTTATCTATATTATCCAGAACTTCCTGGCTGACTTGATCAAAACGCACAAAACCTTGATGACTGGGTAATTCAGCAATGGCAAAAATTGCCTGTTCTGCTTCATCTACAATGGTTTTAACAGGTTTGGCTGCAGTGTAACAATTCTCAATAATTCCGTTGGAAGCTAAAATCAAATGACGCAATAATGCCTGGTCGGTTACGATATTAAGATGATAATCAAAATTGGCAGAAGAAACCACAAAATCCGCAATTTCGTTAATATAAGGAATTCCTCCTACTTTTTCCAGAAGGTTATTTCTTTCCAGACGGTTAATTAAAGTCAACTGGTCAATCTCAATTCCTTCAAAAAAGAGCTCCTGCATAGTGCGGAAGATTAATTTATGTGCATTACGATAAAAATATTCTTCTTTTATCTTTTCAATGCCTTTGCTGACTACATCACTGTCAATCAGCATAGCTGAAAGCAAAGCTGCTTCAGCATTAATATCGGCAGGCAGAGCTCTTTCCGTCTGTGCTTTATTCAATTTATCCGCTTCGCTCAATTTTGCCATAACTTTAGCTCACATATTTTTTTCTCATTGCTTCTGCAACGCAGGCAGGAACATAATCCTCCAAAGGTCCGTTTAAATCGGCTAACTGACGGACCATTGAAGATGAAAGATACATATATTTTAAAGAAGGAACCAAAAAGATAGTTTCTATTTCCGGATTAAGTTTCTTATTAGTAATTGCCAGAGAAAGTTCATATTCAAAATCAGAGACAGCTCTCATTCCGCGAATCATTATTTTGCAATTCTGACTTTTGGCATAATCCACAAACAATCCCTGGAAAGTGCTGACTACTAAATTGGGGATATGTTCAGTGGCTTTTTTACACAATTCATAGCGTTCCTGCAAATTAAACAGGTTTTCCTTGCCGCTATATTCAGCAACAGCAAGAATTACTTCATCAAAAATGTGGCAGGCCTTTTCCAGTATATTCAAATGACCTAAGGTGAAGGGATCAAAAGTTCCAGGATAGATTGCTTTAGACATTATTTAGCCATTGCCTGCAAGCGAATTTCTTCAATTTCCGAAATTTCCTTGGGAATGTTTTGGGAAAGAACACAATAACCGCTTTCGGTTACTAAAACATCATCCTCAATACGGATGCCAAGTTTTTCTTCCGGAATGTAGAGTCCTGGTTCAACAGTAATTACATTACCTATTTCCAGCACAGCATTACGACCTCCTACATCATGAGTATCCATTCCCAAAAAGTGACTGATGCTATGCATATAATATTTTTTAATATCTTCTTCGTGTTCAATTAACCCGAGTTCTATTGCTCCTTTTGCTAAAAGGTCGCGTGCTGTTTGATTTAAAATTGAAAGTTCTACACCTGGCTTAATCATTTCAATAATCTTTTTCTGCACATCTAAAACAGCATTATAAACTTGTTTCTGGCGTTCACTGAAAGTTCCGCTAACAGGAAAACAACGGGTTATATCTGCACTGTAATTTAGATAGGAAGCACCTACATCCATTAAAACAACTTCTCCGCTTTCAATAGGGCATTCATTTTTCTCATAATGCAATATTGCCGCATTGATTCCACTGCCTACAATAGGAGCAAAACCCCAATGTTTAACTCCCATTCTTTGCAAACGGTAAAACATTATTGCTTCCAGTTCATATTCCATCATTGAGGGTTCAGCTTTTTCCCAAACATCTATAATAGCTTTACCGGTGATATCAATTGCCCTTTGTAACTGCTTCAATTCCCATTCACTTTTCACTTTCCGCAAAGGAGTTATCAGTGTTTCAAGGGATTCAATGATTATATTGGGATAGCGTTCGCGGATAGGGAAGAGGTGAAAAAGTTGCCTTGTAGGCGGTTTATTCAATGCCTGAATTCCGATATTAGCCCATATCTTATTTATAACAGGACAATAAAACGGAAAGGACAGTTAAAAACTCATCCAGAAAATAAATTTTATCCTGTGGTAAACCGCTTATTTTACTTGCTTCTTCTCTGCTCATTACAGCGCCCAGTCCAAATCGCTTTTTCCTGACGGTGTTCAATAAAAGCATTTCTCCAGTTCCGTTTTGTCCTTACAGGCAAAATAGATTGCTTCTGAATCTGTAAACCGGTTACAGAGGAAATCATTATCCTGTTTGAATTTTTCTAACTTTACTTCTTCATCAGCAAAAATAATTATTGCTTCTTTTTCTTCTAATGTGGAAAAGCCAGTTTTTCCGGCGTGGGATAGTTACTTCAGCCGTCATTATCAGGTCTCCAATTTATTTTTCGTTAGCTACTTTATTACGAGAATTGATTGGCTTGATATAGCCATATATTTGGGTTCTTGCGTAAGAGTTACAACTTGTGAGTGATGATACAACTTTCAATATCAGAACGGTCTGGAATACTGAACATTATCTTCAGCATAAATTTTTCCATAATGGAACGCAAACTTCGGCACCTGTTTTTTGTTTGATAGCTGTTTTAGCAATTTCTTTCAATGCTGCTCCTGAGAATTCCAAACGGACTCCATCCATTTCAAAGAACTTTTGATATTGCCTGCAGATAGCATTTTTAGGTTTCATCAAAATGTCTACCAATGCTTCTTCATTAAGTTCATGCAAAGTAGCATATAACCGGCATTCTGCCTATGAGTTCAGGAATCAAACCATATTTTAACAGGTCTTGGGAATAGTATAATCAAAGATGTTAGCTTCATCTCTTTTTTTGCCCAATTCCACATCAAAACCAATTGCCTTTTTATCCATTCTTTCTTTTGATTATATTTTCCAGCTCGAAGAAAGCTCCACCTGCTATAAACAGGATATTTTTAGTATCCATTTTAATGAAATCCTGTTGAGGATGTTTGCGTCCACCTTTGGGAGGAACATTTACTTTTGTGCCTTCCCAAAATTTTAAGTAGTGCCCGCGCTGCACTCCTTCACCACTCACATCACGAGTTATAGAAGGTAATGATCATTGCTGGCTGATTTTCCAGGTTTCACCATCAATATAAACAATTCCTCTTTCAGCTTTGGCAACATCGTAATTGGCATTTTGCAGTAAACGCAATTTCAGAATGTTTTCTACATCTTCACCTACATAGCCCGCTTCGGTTAAAGCAGAAGGTTCGAAATAGCAAAAGGAACTTGTAAAAACCGTGCCAGCGTTTGAGCAATAAGGGTTTTACCACCGCCTGTAGGACCAATCATCAGGATGTTACTTTTTTCCAAATCAATATCATTTTCATATTTCTGTTTGAAAATGCGTTTGTAATGGTTATAAACTGCCACAGATATTATTTCTTTAGCATTATCTTGACCGATAACATATTGATCCAGATATGCCTTTATTTTACTGGGAATAGGTGCTTCAAAATCCTCTTGCTTAATTTCTTCTTTACTGGAATCTATTATATTGTGGCACATCACAATACATTCATCACAGATGTTTCCTGCAATACCTCTAATTAAACTTTTAACTTCATGTTCTGCTCTTCCGCAAAAGGAACAGGTTAATGTTCTGTATTTATCCAAGGAATCCTCCTTTTTAATTTACTTTCTTTACTTCAAAATTTTATCCGCTTTCTGTAAGTCATTTTTATCTGACTGCTTAAATTTAGTCAAGCTATTTTCGCACTGAAATCACTTCATCTATAATACCGTATTCCATTGCTTCTTCAGCACTCATAAAATAATTCCTTTCAGTATCTTCCATAATTTTTTCAATGCTCTGACCACTGTGTTTATGCAGAATTTCGTTCATCCTGCCACGTAAATAAAGAATTTCTTTTGCCTGAATTTCAATGTCAGTTGCTTGACCTTGTGCTCCTCCCATCGGCTGATGAATCATAATTCTACTATTTGGCAGAGCGCTTCTTTTTCCAGGAGCACCTGCTGCTAATAAAACAGCTGCCATACTTGCTGCCTGACCAATACAAATAGTACTTACGCGGGGTTTTATGTATTGCATTGTATCGTAAATTGCAAGTCCTGCAGAAATAATTCCCCCGGGACTGTTTATATACATATAAATATCCCGTTCAGGATCTTCACCTTCTAAATGAAGTAATTGGGCAACAACAGTATTTGCCAAATTATCTTCTATTACTCCACCGACAAAGACAATTCTGTCTTTCAGCAAACGCGAATAAATGTCATAAGCACGTTCTGTTCTGCCTACTTGTTCTATAACTATAGGTACAAAACTCATTGTTCCTCCTTAATTGTTTCTATCTCGGATTCCGGGTAGCTATTTTCCTCGGGTTCTTCTTTAATAACGAACTCACAGGTTTGAGCGATTTTTCTTAAGACAAAGTATCTTTGAGCGTCACGGGCAAAATTTTCAGAAGAAATATCATCTTTATATTTTTCTTTATATGCCTCGGAGCTCATATCTTTTACAATAGCCAAGTGGTTTATAT
>JAXGIH010000008.1:0-34593 GCA_040770845.1 Cloacimonas sp. (SeqCode) | reverse complement strand
TTACACTAATCGGTTCTTTATATTTTTTATTCAGGATATTACCTTAAGGAGGGATAAGTAAATGACTTTAGTTTATCTTCTTATTATTGTAGCCATCGTCTTTGCTATTGTAAATTTATATATTTTACTTTCTCAACGGCATAAAGGCAAGGAAAATGGAAATATCAGTGAATTGAAGGGTGCCTTTGAGACCTTTGAACGCTATAATCGTGAAGAAATGAGCAGTTTACGAACTGAACTTTTAAGTATCAGTGCTGAAAACCGAAAAGAACTTAGTGACTCTATTAAAGCTCAAAATGAGGTTTTAATAAAACAAAGCACTGCCAGCAGGGAAGAACTGAATAATTCCTTTAATACCTTAAAACAACAGATTAATAACGATTCTGCCGTTAATCGGGAAGAACAGAAAAAAGCATTGAACGACCTTTCCGAGAATTTTACCCGCAGAATGACAGACCTGATAAATATTCAACAACAGGAAGCAGAAACATCGCGTAAGACATTGGAAACTAAAATGGAACAAATTCGTCAAAATAACGAGACCAAACTGGAACAAATGCGTCAAACGGTAGATGAAAAATTGCACGATACCCTGGAAAAGCGTTTAGGGGAAAGTTTTAAACAGGTTAGTGAGCGTTTGGAGCTGGTGCATAAAAGTATGGGTGAAATGCAAAGTTTGGCAAATGGAGTGGGAGACCTCAAAAAAGCCCTTACCAATGTAAAAAGGCAGGGAGTTTTAGGGGAAATCCAATTAGCGAATTTACTGGAAGACATTCTTACTCCGGAGCAGTATGAGAAAAACTTCCGACCCAATAAAAACCGTGATGAAAAAGTAGAATTTGCCATTCGCCTGCCAGGAAACTCGGAAAAAGAGGAATTTGTATATCTGCCTATAGATGCCAAGTTTCCTATAGCGGACTATCAAAATATTATGAATGCTTATGATTCTGGAGATTTAGCAGCTGTGGAAAGTGCCCGAAAAAGTATGATTCAAAGGATAAAAAGTTGTGCTAAAGATATATGTGATAAATATATCAATCCACCAGTTACTACTGATTTCGCAATGCTGTTTCTACCTTTTGAAGGTCTTTATGCTGAAGTTTTAAGAATTCCTGGACTTTTTGAAACTATTATGCGGGATAATCATGTTATCATTTGTGGTCCAACTACTACTGCCGCAGTAATTAACAGTTTACAAGTGGGTTTTCGCACTTTGGCAATTCAGAAAAAGACCTCTGAGGTCTGGAAAATACTGGCTTCTATCAAACAGGAATTTAGCAAATTTGGAACTATTTTGGATCAAACCCAAAAGAAACTGCAGGAAGCATCAAATAATATTGAAAAAGCAAGTTACCGCAGCAGGCAAATAGAAAAGCGTCTGGATAAAGTGCAGGAATTACCTGTGGAAGAAGTAGAAATAGAACAAATCTTGGATGTTTGATTGCCGGAAAAACGAAGTCCTCGTCGTTTATATTGGTTGACCGGGAGGTCAACCTTCCTGGAAAAACGACGTCCTCGTCGTTTATATTTGTTGACCTGGAGGTCAACCATCCGGAGTACCGCCAAACAAATACCCTCCGTTTTGATAATACCTGCTGACGAAGCAGTTATAATATTATGATTAACGTGATTATAATCCCTTATTACAAGGTCGTTTAGGGGATATTTCAGGTTTTGGGGCCAAAGGAAAAAACAACTTTTCGGAGAGTGGGATAAGAAGACTGAAATTTTCCCTGGCAATTGTTAAATTCTATGCTATCCGGCAGAATAAAAATGGACTGGTTTTCACTTTCAATCCTATAAGGAACAGGGTAGGATATTCTTTCGCCTCTTGGACTTTTTATTTTTAACAAATTTATGGCAATTGCCAAGGCGTGATCAAAGCGGCCCCATATCGTTGCAGATAATTATTTCCCGATAGCATTGTTGCTTTAAACACCAATCCAGTGCCAGTTCAGTATCCGTCTCGTTTTTCTGGCCAGGATCGCACAGGTGAGGAAGGGGATGTAAGCATATTTTTCAAGCATTTCGGGTTCAATGGGATCCATGTCTCCAATCAGAACAAGGGTTCCTAATCCAAGCTCATCAATTTTTTTATGCCGTTATCAACAGCGATTAAATGGTCTTTTCTTTGGATATTTTGATAGTGGGAAACAATATCTTGGGGAGCGTGATTGGTAAAAATATAAGCGCGGTTATTATTAATGCATAGCATAGAGAGGTTCATCTATTCGGTTCAAATAAGCAACAGGATTTACTTTTCCCAGATTATTATGCACTTCATAATGCAAATGAGGACCTGTAGAAATTCCCGAACTGCCCATCAGACCTATAATTTGACCTTTTATAACTTGATCTCCGGAACGCACCATATAGCTGTAGAGATGACCGTAAAGCGTTTGATATCCATTTTCGTGATTGATTATTATCCTTTTACCATAACTCGTTTCATAATCGGTAGTTACCACAGTTCCGGCTGCAGTGGCATAAATTGGAGTTCCTGCCTCATTGGAAATATCAAGACCATAATGGAATTCAATTTCATTCCGAATAGGATGAACTCGCAAACCCCAGCCGTCTGAAATTCTGCCGAAAGTAGGATAAATAGAAGGTATATAATCGGCAGGATTTTCCCCTGTAGGCAAAGCAGGAATTGCTTGCACCGGTTCTGAAATCAGCACCAGAATTGTAGCCAGCTTTGTTTCCAGGTTTTCCATCTGATTGCGCAAAGCCGGTTCAAAAACAAAGTCCGCCTTTTTTCCCTGCTTAAAATTCAGGGCAGGATAGTCCTCTGAGTTCTCATTAATTTTTATTTGTAATTCATTTAATCTCTTATAGATAGAATCTACAGTAGCGGAGTAAAAATCAAGTTTGGCACGTAGTTCCTTATTTTCCGTTTCCAACCGCTTAAGAACTTCGTTACGATGAGAATTGCTACCTGCCATTGTGAACATAATAATTGTGGAAACAAGCAAAAATGCCAAAAGCACAATTATCAAAATAAAGGCATAATGAGGCAGGGTGAAGCTGTGTTTAACTCCATCCATTCCAACTTGATAGCTTATTTTCATTTTACCTTTGTTGATAAATTCGTTTTCCACTGGCGTCCTTTTCTCTTATCTTTTTTCTTTCTATATTATGCAAAATGCGAACCAAAAATGGTTATTTGGCATCCCGTAGGGGAATCGAACCCCTGTTGCGTGACTGAGAATCACGAGTCCTAGGCCACTAGACGAACGGGACACAAATTGTTTCCTTATTTTTACCCTATAAATTGGCGACCCCTAGGGGAATTGAACCCCTCTTGCAAGAATGAAAATCTTGAGTCCTAACCAATAGACGAAGGGGTCGCAAACTGGTGATCCAGGTTGGAATCGAACCAACGACTCTCTGCTTAAAAGGCAGATACTCTACCGCTGAGTTACTGGACCTTTTTTGTGCCTATCTTTTAAGCTAAAAATTTGGAGGTGGATTCTATGTCAAGTAAAATCGTTTTTATTTTTTAACACCGAGATCACTGAAGGCACTATGGGTTCTAACTTATTTTTCAAATCGGCGTTTTTGCTGACTTGCGATATCACGATTATTTCAAATAGTTTTCGTATGGCATTGTATGGCTTGCAGTTATTGCCGCTCTTTTATTTTTCAAGAAGAAATTCCGTAGAAACGACAGGTTTTAACGACGGGTTTTAACCCGGTGAAGAAGAGAACAAGAGTCGCTTATTTGCCTTTTATGAAAAAATTCCGTAAAGACGACAGATACTAACAACGGGTTTTAACCCGGTGAAAAGCAAGCAGGAGGAATCATTATCTCTTTTTCCAAGAAGAAATTCCGTAGAAACGACAGGTTTTAACGACGGATTTTAACCCGGTGTTATGAAGTTGGAAGATATCTTATTTCCTTTTTGCGAATAAGTTCCGTAGTAAATTGGAAGTTGCCAATGCATTTGTTCTCAACTGCATTTTGGGGTTAAAGTAAAGTCCATTGTTTTCAGAGCATTTCAGCTTTTCCCAGCTTGAATTGCTGAAGCATTGCTTACCCATTACGGATGGGATTAGCAATGGGTAGCAATAGTGGCAATGCTTATTAAGGAGAAAAAACGGAATTATATTTAATTAATAGGAGTTAGAAAAATTTAGGGGGGAAAGAAGAAAATATTATTGCCATGTCACTTATTTATATAGTTTTAATATTCATAAACTCCTATATAATAAGATAAATCCTATAGTGATGGCAGTTAGAGTAACGACGGGTTTTTTTTTAACCCTGACGCATATTCTATTTTAACTTACAATTTTCACCGGGGAGAAAGTTTTGTTTCTGAATTTTCCACTTGTTCTCCCAATTATCACCACTTCTCTTGCTTCTGCACTTCCAACTGCACTACAAATGGTTTCCCAATCTAAAAATTGTGAGTTAAAACAGAACCTGCACACTGTCAACCGAACTACATTTGGTCTCCCTCATTTCAAAATTGTGAGTTAAAACAAGAACCCTGCACACTGTCAACCGAACTACAACATTCCCTCAAATTCTACGGTCACGGAAAAAATATATATTCAGCCGCTCCAGAAATGTGGGGTAGGAATTGTTCAAAATTTGTGACTTCGGGGAATACTTTCGTTTTAACTCTAAACCGAGCTTCAGCTTTGAAAGTAGAAGGCAACAAACAAAATTTCCTGTTACGCCAGAATATAGTTGCAAACACAAAAGGGTCGCTTTAAGAGTCAAAACAAGAACCCACTATTTCGCTATTTTACAATTTGATGTAAGAATTGCCACTACTTTTAGCTATCAGTCCTTTCAATTCCAAAGTCAACGGTAAAGTAGAAAGTTTCCCAAAACCGAGACCCGTTTTCAGCATAAATTCATCAAAGGTAATTTCTTTTTGTGCAGAAGACAAAATATCATAGAGGGTCTGTTCTTCGGATGACAGTTCAAGACAAGTTCCATTTGTTCTTTTGGAGCTGCTAAGCCCAAATCCATTAGAAGGTCATTGGCAGAACTGATTGGAAGCACCCTGTCTGATGAGCAAATTAGGACTGTGGGCATTGCGGTTATTGATATTTCCTGGCAAAGCATAGAGCGGTTTATTTTGTTCAATGGCAAATTTGGCAGTGAGCATGAAAGCTCCGCTATTTGGAAGCCCTCAACAACTAAAACGGCATTGGCAAGAGCGCTTATTATTCTATTACGGTTAGGAAAATTCCAGCGTTCCAGTTTGCTTCAGGTTCATATTCACTAACCAGAGCTCCGTTTTCGCATATATTTTCTGCAAAGTGTTTTATTCATAGGGGGATAGATATTATCCAAGCCGGAGGCAAAAACGGCAATTGTTTTGGCTTTTTTGCTTTCAGAGCTGTCTGATGAGCTGAAAATTATCAATTCCCATGGCTAAGCCACTGACAACATTCACTCCTTTTGCGCGCAAAGGGAGAAAGAAGTTTACGACACATTTCCAGTCCGTAGGAAGTTGGTTTACGAGTTCCTACAACTGCGATAAAGGTCTTTCAAGGTTCCCGTAAGGTCACCTTGGTAATACAAAATCGGGTGGATCAAATATTTCTAACTTTTAAGGCAGCGGGATAATCAGGATCGGTTAAACAGAGATATTGAAGCTGATGTTTTCCGTTAAAGTTAAAATTCGTTTGTTGTCTTCAGGCAGGGTAAATTCGCTTAAGTGCTTGATTGTGGCGGGTTTAGTTTGCCATTTTGATAAAGCGGATGAGAGGGATTGCCCACAAATTCTTGAGGATCAGGAAAACTTTGTAAAAGTTCCAGTGTTCCTTTTGAACCTAAAAGGGGAGCTGAGTTTTACCGGCAGAGCCATGCTTTATAGCGTTCCATCTAACGGCTCTGCTGTAATATATTGTAAATTTTTTGTATTTAAGTTCATCTAAACCGTCTTTGCTGACTGCGGAAATAGCAAAAATTTCATCATTATATTCCTTTTGAAGGCATTGCGTATTTCAAAAAAAAAAAAAAAAAAAAAAAAAAAAGTCAATTTCTGCTTTAAGTCCTCGGGAGAAAGAGTATCTGTTTTGCTGATAACAATTAAATGGGGTTTTTATCCATAAAGGAGATCATAAAGATACAGCTCCGACCTCAAAGTTCTGTATGCTTCCAAAGGATCGGGAGTGGCAATATCAATTAAAAAAAGCAAGAGATGAGTTCGCTGAATATGACGCAAGAATTGATCTCCCAATCCCTTACCTAAATGCGCTCCTTTAATTATTCCCGGAATATCAGCCATCACAAAATTCTGATAATCACCAATATAAACAACCCCCAGCATCGGTTCCAAAGTGGTAAATTCATAGTCCGCTATTTTAGGACGAGCTGAAGATAACACACTTAAAAGAGTGGACTTACCTGCATTGGGAAAACCCACTAAACCCACATCAGCCATCAGTTTCAAAACCAGTTCCAGCTCCATCTCCTCTGTCTTAACACCTGGAGTTGCAATTCTTGGTGCCTGATTTGTGGGAGTGGCAAAATTGTAATTTCCTTTTCCTCCGGAGCCACCTGCGGATAAAATAACCTTTTCTCCGGCTTGTGTTATATCAGCCAGTTTATATTTCTTGTTTTCTTCAAGCACATAAATTTCAGTGCCTAAAGGAAGACGCAGAATACAATTCGCACCTGAAGAACCGGTTTTTTTAGCTCCGGCACCTGGTTTTCCGTTTCCTGCCTTGAAGAATTTATGATAACGATAGTCCAAAAGAGTATTTAAATTGCTGTCTCCAATAGCAATAACATCTCCTCCCCTTCCTCCATCTCCTCCATCAGGACCACCTTTGGGAACATATTTTTCGCGTCTGAAACTAATTGTGCCATCACCTCCGTTTCCGGATTTGATTTTTATTCGTGCGTAGTCAATAAACATATCTGCTGTTACTTTGCCACCACAAATTTGCGCTTAAGCGTCTGTTTTGCGTTTTCTACTTTCATAAAATATACTCCTGAAGATAATTGTTTTCCGGAGACCATTCCTTTCCAATTGATATTTAATTCGCCGTTTCCGGTTGGGGACTGATTTATTTCTGCCACTTTTTGTCCTTTGATATTATAAATTTCTATGCTTACAGGACAGTTACACAAGCCCTTCAAATTTATATTTACCGGCAAAGAATAAACCGGATTGGGCATAGTGCAGGATAATAAAGAGGGAATAAGGTAACTATCTTGATTTCCAACAAAATGAACCACATCCTGAACTATATCAAAACCGTTGTCACTAAACCGCCAAATAAGGGAATCAACTTCTATAACAGGTAACTGTAAAGTGTAAGTTACAGGGAAAGAATAATCCAAACCTGTAGGCAAAAATTGCAATATTGTGCCATCCGGTAAGATAGCTTCACTTATTAGAGGAAAATCCGCATCCGCATCCCAATAATCAATCAGTAAAATTCCCGTTGAGGGATTGTAACTATTGAAAGTGCAAACAGGAAGTGTATTCTGGCTCACCTGATAATAATTATCCTGAAAGATAATAAAGGCAGGCGTGCTATAATCACCAAGCCCAATCTGTGGTTCCAAATTTGCTAAATCCATATCTACTTTCAGCGTGAGCCCTAACATCATTATAGCATCCGGTAAAGCACCAAAATTTGGATCGGCAGTTAAATCGCTGATATTACAAGCAAGATTTAATGCTCCTCCGGAAACCTGACTTTGAATATTGCCCTACTTTTATGCAAAAACAGGTTGCTGTGTGGAAGAATCATAACCAACTTTATACAACCCGCTGGAAATTAAACCAGGAATATTAAAACTATAGACCCATCGCATAACCTACACTATCTATCAACGAGGTAATATTGCCCAACACAACAAGATACATTGTAACTGATTGGCAATTCATTATCGGAAAACTACCGCTGCAGTTCTTCATTGTAAAATATATTTTATCGGAACTAATTGCAGTGTAGGATTCCCCGTAAATCAGATTTTGAGAATATACAGTTACACTATCCCCTTCTGCATCTGTTCCAATATGGCTTGGCTATTTAATTGTGGAGGAAAAGTATCACTATCCCAATAAGCAGAATACATCATTGCTATAGTTTCACCCATTTCTTCAATGCTATAATGAAGACGGTAACGCAATTTTTGATTAAAACTATAGGGTGCCAATGCTTCCTTTTCTCCTGCAGATATATCATAAATAGTTGAATTCTGCCAGGGCGCATCATTAGCACTATAATAAAACTCCAGTTTAAGGTACCTTCGGCAAGTCCTCCCAACGCAAATGAATATAGCCATTTTCATCTCTGGAACTATGACGAATGTTCCCAAAGGCAATTCATACTTGAGCCATTAAGTAAAGTAGTTTATACCCCATAAATAACTGGTTAAAATATGTTTCATCGCTACCTCGCCTTCCTGAAACTGGCTAATACCATATATACTTGTAATTCATGTATTTCTCTGTCCTTATTGAAAAAGAAAGCAGGAATACATTATCATTCTTTGCAAATGCTTAAAGGCATTAAAATCACTTTACCTCTATTATTTATACCATTTATAATATAATACTGGAAAGCCCAGCTTATGTCAAGTATTTTTTTGTAATTTCATTTTTCTACAGGAAAGGTTCTGACTAAGAGATGATGTCCTTCAACAATAGGATTTTACTAACAGATTTGCCCTAATCATCTTATTGAGTGAGTAATGAAGAGGTGGTAATTATCCAAGCATAGCTTTTAAAATCTGATTTGAGATCATATAGTGATTATTTACTACTTTTGGCTAAAAGGATATTTCCCCAGTCATTCATAGCAGAATATTACAAGTATAGAGTTTCAATACAAGAAACGAAACAAGTAGATATTGATTAGTTTAGAATGAGAGCTGTATAATAGAATATTATTTATTGGTTCTCTGGCTTGGATAACCTGATAATAGGAAACTATCTGGTTTCAAAAAATAGCTCTGGGACAGAAAAATTCTTATTCCTAAAACATCTAAACAAGAACCAATTTTAAACCTAAATCACTTCATCAAAACATAAATTGTTCAAGCCGAATTGAGTTTTCTATTATATAGATATTGCTATTCCGAAAAGATCAATAAAACATAGGTTTTTTTATTGTTGGACCAAGTGGACTTTCAAATCCTAATAGTTTTATTTCCAAATGTTTTCCCTGGCAATCTAATACAAGGGGTTTCTTACTCCAAAACAGATGTCTTGCTCGGGATTCCCGCAATTATATTTTTGTCTATTAGATCCAATAGATCCGGTTGTCTGCCTCCTATTTCTTTTGCCACCACAACAACAAGTTTTAACTCCAGCACTACAAACTAAGAACTTTTTGCTTAATGGCATCATAAATCCTCACTGCAGCAGATGCATTATAATTGTCAAAAAGTTCTTGACAATATAAATAGGATATTTATTAGTGTCTTTATGAAATGTGAAGGTTTCTGCCGAAATTATGGAAAAGCGATAAAGGACTGAAGAGAAAGGAGTTTATGAAGATGAAAAATATCAGCTTCAAGTTAAATTCCTGCAAGAGGAATGGTTTTTTTGCCAGGCAAGAGAAGAACGATAGTTTGTTCTTGATGAAGAAATATAGATATATTTGGTTAAGGAGCGTAGTAACAGGTTTATTCCTTATTTACTTACGATTATCAAAAGATGTTATTTCGGTTCCGCTCTTTTTGTTCAGAAAAAGGGAACATTATCACTGGGGCGGTGTATCAATAAAGCAATCAGGAAAACAATTTTTTACTACTACCTACTAATTAAGGAGGAAAGATGAAAAAATCACTTGTCGTTCTGCTTATTGTTTTGACAATGAGCGGTTTTCTCTTTGCCGCGGAGTATACCATTGTAGATGGTAGCTCCAATGGTTATCGTATTCCCGTTAACGGAAATTCCAATTATGGATGGAGCCGATTTATTTTTACAGCAACGGAGATGAGTAATGCGGGAATAACCGGTTCGTTTACTATTTATTCTATTGCTTTCAAAATTAACAATGATGTTTCCGATTATACTATGGATAATCAGAAGATCTATTTTGGTTACAATTATAACAGTACTCTTTCTGGTTCAACAAGTTATCCCAATCCCGGTAGCAGTAGTTCATTTACCAAGGTCTATGATGGCAGTATAACTTTTAATGGACCCGGCTGGATGGAAATTATTTTAACCACACCTTTCAATTTTACTTGGGACGGTTATGCGGGTTTAGATGTTGTGTGGGAAAACTGGGATGGCAGCAAAATCAGCAGTGGTTATCCCAAATTTTATTATACTTCCAAAAGCAATATGGCAGTTTACAAAGAATCAGGAACCGGAACTTCTTTTCCAACCAGTGCTGGAACCACTTCCAACAATCATCCCAGTTTTAAAATTATCACACCTCCCACTTCTATACCAAATCCTGCAATAAATCCTGATCCTGTAAATGGTGCATCAGGAGTAGTAATTGATAAAGAACTGAAATGGGCGAGCGGAGGTGGTTCACCCATAAATTACAAGGTCAATTTGGGAACCGATAATCCTCCAACCAATATTGCTTATAATGAAGTTGTTACTGCAACCAAATACACTCCTGCAAACAGATTTGATTATGGGACTATCTATTACTGGCAAGTGATACCTCATAATATTATTGGCGATGCACAGGATTGTCCAATTTGGAGTTTTACTACAATGGATGATCCTTCCATTGCCACTTTTCCTTATCAGGAGAGTTTTGATGGCACTTTTCCTCCCAATAGCGACTGGTTAATGAGAACAGGAGTTTTGCAAGACCCAATCACTTTAAGTCCTACAAGTATATGGGAACAGGATGACTGGCTGAATATTCCTGGAACCGATAAGGCAGCCAGAATCAATATTTGGGGTACAATAAATGGTTGGTTGATTACTCCCATATTTAATATACCGGATGATAGCTATTATCTTTCTTTTGATTTGGCAGTGCTAAAATATAATCAAACCCCAACCGGAACACCTCCAGTTTATGCTCCGGATGATAGATTTGCTGTTTTAATTGGAGATGGATATAGTTGGTCTACAGCCAATATTGTAAGGGAATGGAATAATACGGGTTCTCCTTATGTTTATAATGATATCAGAATCAGCGGAGAGAAAGTAGTTATTCCCTTAACCGGGCATAGTGGCCACTGTCGTTTTGCCTTTTATGCCGGTTCCACAATTTCTAATGCCGATAGTGATGTTATGATTAACAATATAGAAGTTGCCGCTTTCAGTAATCTTCCCTTAGCTGCTCAAAATCCCATTCCTGAAAATAATGCTCAAGATGTACCTCTTAATGCTAAACTGTTTTGGGATGCGGGAGGCAATGCACCTGTTTCCTATAACTTATATTTAGGACAAACTCTTCCCGGAACACCCGTAGAATGTTTATCGCCACATTACACTCCTGCAGCTTTAGCTTATGGAACAACATATTCCTGGAAGGTTGTTCCTGTAAATCCAATAGGGGAAGCAATTGATTGTCCTGTTTGGAATTTTACTACCACTGGAACAGCCACGGTTGGTGCCGGTACAGTTACCATCAATGATGTTCCGATAAATCCCAGCGTAGAAATTTCCGGCTTAGAAGGTGAAACAGTAATAAGTGCCAGTGCCAGTTTTGCTCCGGAAGGTATTGGTTTACCTAATGCTGGTTTAGTAATTCAGTTAAGCAGTTCGGGAGTTAATCTTACAGGTAAACATATAACGATTAATCATTCGCTTGGCTTTGTCCCTTCCCAGATTGCTTATCGTATTTTACCCAGTGAAACATATCATATTATTTCCAATCCGGGAACCTGGACTGCTGAAACGGTTAGCTTTATTCTGGAAGCTAAAGCGGATGGTGATGTGGATATTGTTTTTCCGCTGGATGCAGAATCCACTTTACCAGTGGAGCTATCATATTTTAATGCCATATACACAGCGGAAAATTATGTTACCATAAGCTGGGTAAGCCAATCGGAGACAAATCATAGCGGTTATAATATTTTGCGTAGCGAAGATAGAATATTTGCCAATGCTATTCGTATAAATCCAGCTTTGATAGATAAAGGAACCGAACTTGGAACTCAGATTAAATATAAATTTATTGATTCTGAATTTGCGCCTAATACGGTTTATTATTACTGGCTGGAAAGTATTTCTTTGAATGGTGAAACGCAATATTTTGGCCCTGTTTTTGTTATGACGGGAGAAAATGGTTCTGAGCCAGAAACTCCTGAATTGCCAATTATAACAAAATTGTATAATGCCTATCCTAATCCTTTTAATCCTAATACGGTTATAAGTTACAGCGTATCTAAACCAGCAACTGTAACTTTGGAAATATATAATTCCAAAGGACAGAAAATCCGTTCGTTCATAAACAACCATAATTCAGCGGGAATTTACAGAATGAATTGGGATGGCAAAGATGATACAGGTAAAACAGTTAGCAGCGGCGTATATATCTATCGTATGAAAACCGATAATTTCCAACAAAGCAAAAAAATGCTACTGACAAAATAATTCGCTGAAAGCGGAAGTTAGTGTAAGAATCCCGGGTGAAAATGCCCGGGATTTTTTTAACTATTGAGAACACCGAGAACTTTTAAACTGCAGACAGACCACTTGACTTCAAGACCTCTCGCCTTCGTGCTCTCCAGTCCTCAATGGCTTAAAAAATAAGTAAGCAAGCAAATAGAGAACTGCCCAACCAATAAGGAAACCGAGAATTCTGCCTGGTTGAAAAGGACTAAAAAACTGGAACAGGACAAACTGTTTGCTTTTTGCCTGATAATTTTGTATAAAAGGCGTGAAAACAGAATCCGGGGTAGCGGAATTTACTTCTTCCAAGAGCGCAACAAGTTCTAGGTGTTCACTGCGTTTGTTTTTATAGTGATATTTATCATCCAGTAAGTTTTTCTTTGCCAGTTCGGGCAGTTTTGCCTGTAGAGCTATAACACCTTGTTGAAAAAGTTCCCAGGATAAGCTGTCGTCCACCAATTTATAGTATTCGGATAAATTTACGAGTGTTTTCAACATTCCGGAAAGGGAATAGGGTTCGGTAGGAAATTCCTGAAACCAAATGCCACCTTTTTTTTCATAAAAACTGAAATTGCCTTTTTCCGGTTGCAGGGTATAGAGCATTTTCCTGGCTTTAATAAATGTTTCGGGGCTACGCAGGTTGCCTGCTCTTTCTGTTAAAGCAAGCATTGTTGCACTATGACTGGCGGAACTGAACCAGGGTTTTTTTAAATGTGCTTTTGGGTAATCATAATGATGGGGAATATTACTATTTTCATCCAGATGCTCTTCCAGCCATTTACTATACAGCAAAAAGGCATTTTTCCGCGGTTCCTCAATGCGGGTTTTATAAAAGCGGGAGGACTCATAAGCAATGAATTCAGGATCATAAACCTTTCCGGCAGAGGGATAATAACGCATAGGAATGCCATTTTTATCCATTGTAGGCATTTCCACAAAAGAACTGCCAAAAATACTTAAACAGGTCTTACTCCAAAAATCGGCAATAAGGGTCTCTGCTATTTGCCAAATTGCTATGGCAAAAATAAGACCGATGAGCAAAGGTATCAGGTGATGTTTCAATTTATTCATATTTACCTTCTTTTAAGTTAAGAATCATTTACACTTCAAGTGAGGAGTCATTGGCGTCTTTATAACTTTTGTCCTTGTTGATAACCTTTGGACGCAAAGGACTCATCACGACGATAACAAAACCTCTCATAGGTTACACTTTCTAACACGGATAAAATAGGTATGGGAGGAATAGGATCCTCCTTCTACACAGAGAAAAGCAAAGAGAGAAAATAAAGGATTGCTTCAAATACAACAATACAAGCACCAGTAGGTAAATTCAGCAGAAAACTAAAATAAAATCCTATAAAAGCGGAAAAAACAGCTACCAGAACAGAGATAACTATTGCTTTGGAAAGCCGATGCACAAGATTAAAAGCGATTACTGCGGGCAAAATAAGTTGAGCCGTTACCAGAATAATTCCTGCGCTTTTTACATTGATAACAATATTATCAGCCAAAAGCAGCATAAAAATCAGGTTCACCAGGTCTGTTTTAATCCGATAGACCTTAGCCATCACAGGATTATAGGTTAAATAAAAGAGTTCCTTATAAAAAAAGCAGACAAAGGCAATATTCAAAACGGATAAAACAGCCAGAGCAATTATTTCGTTTCTGGTAATCAGCAGAACATTGCCAAAAAGGTAGCTGGCAAGGTCAAAACTGTAATTTTTTGAAAGAGAAATTAGGATTATACCCAGTGCCATACTTAAGGATAAAAATATGGTTATCGTATTGGATTCCTGAATGTTATGCTTTTTGGCGAGCAATGTTATTCCCAAAGCAATCAGCATCACAAAAATCAGGGTAGTAACAGTTAAATTCAATCCTGCCAATATAGCCAGGGCAATTCCGGCAAAAGCAATATGGGAAAGTGCTTCACCCAAATAGGATATCCGCCTTAAAGTAACAAACGGAGCAAAAACAGCCAAAGAAATACCCGATAGCAATGCCCCTAGAAAAGCATAAACCAGAAACGAAAAGCTAAACATTTTGGTTTAATAATCCTTTTCAATAATCCGCAAACTATCACCAAAGGTTTTATGAATTACATCCGCATCTATAAGTTCCATCTGATTATGACAATGCAAACGGCGATTCAAGCAAACCAGAAAGCTGCAATATTTAGAGAGAGTAGTCAAATCGTGAGAAATAGTTATAATCGTTTTGCCTTTGCTATTGAGTTCTTTTAGCAGGGCAAAAAAACTTTCTACGGAAGGACGGTCTAAACTTGCCTCCGGTTCATCAAGGATAAGATATTTGCTTTCCGATACCAGGGCACGCGCTAAAAGGACTCTTTGAAATTCACCTCCGGAAAGTTTTCCAATCAGTTCTTTTGCCAGATGAGCAACTCCTGTTTGTTCCAATGCCTCCATTGCTTTTTGTTTATGGTTTTTATTAAAATGCGTTCCCAAAGGAAGTTGACCTGCCAAACCCATTAAAACAATATCCAAAGCCGTAGCAGGAAAGGCATTATCAAAATCCTCATATTGGGGAAGATAGCCAATGGTATTATTTTTCAGCCAGTTATAGTGTTCCACTCCATCAATCAAAATGCTGCCTTCTTTCAGTTCCAATAAACCGAGAATCAATTTTATCAAAGTTGATTTTCCCGCTCCGTTAGGTCCTATAATGGCTGCAAATTCACCATCAGCAAGTTCCAGAAAAATATCTTCCAGAATTATCTTGCCGTTTATTTTGTATTGCAGGTTTTTAATTTGAATCATTAGTGTTGCTAAAATCCCATTTTCATCTTTTGCCAGTTGTTATCTATCAATTGAGCAATGGTTTGTGCTTTTCCGTCACTACCTAAAGGATCAAGCGTAAGTAATTCCAAGCTAAATTCTTGGGCAAGGGTTTCACCGGCTTTTCTATCCATTTGCGGTTCCAGAAAAATAGCTTGGACATTATGTTCTTTTATGATGTTGCCCAGGAGAGCAAGTTCTTTTGGAGTAGGTTCTTTACCAGGACTTTCCTGCACAAAGCCCAATTCCTCAATATCAAATTCCTGGAGGAAATAGTGGAAAGCATTATGATAGGTAATAATTGCCGGGTTTACTAATATATTGAGCTCTTTCCGTTTTAATTTTATCTGTTAGATTTTCCAGTTCTTTTTGCATTTGTTGAGCGTTGCGTTTGAACACAAAAGCAGAATTGGGAAAGCGAAGTGCTAAGTTCTTTTTCCAGAAAACCAATAAGGCGAATCATTAAAGAGGGAGAGTCCATAAATGAGGGTTTTGAGCGTGTTGATGCTGATGTTCAATTGGTTCAGGAATAGCTTCTTCTGCGGGTAATTCCTTTTCCGGTAGAGGAATAACATCTTTCAGCAAAGTAGCTGCCTCTATATAAACATCTTTTCTTTCTGCAAAATTTTTCTCCAGATTTGTTTCCAATCCTAAACCATTAGCAAGAATCATAGAAGCAGAACTGAAGTTTTTTAAATCAGCAGGACCGGGAGCAGGTATGAGGTGAAGCACCTGAGGAATAATACATTTAACTTCAAATTCATTTCCCACAAGTTGTTTTAGAATAAGCTCGTAGGGATGAATTGAAGCCAAAAGCAAAGGACTTGGTTTTTCTTCCTGTTTTTGGCAGGGAAAAGCAAAGAGCAGTGCCATAAGCACTAACCATTTAATATTCTTCATTTTGTAACCTCCTGAATTTTTTTCCCCTAAAAACATACTTAAGTGAGAAGTAATAGGCGCTTTTTAATCTTTGCGCTTTCCTCTATCTCTTTTAGCTTATATGACTTATCACGACTATGGTAAAAACTATCACAGATAGCACAAATTACACCGATCAAAATAAAATTTTGGTAATGAATTACCGTAATCCATTTTAAAAATATGATGACTGTTGACTTACCAATTCCTGTAGTTCCAGCTCTATGCGTTTTAATCCAACCCATTTCCTTAATTTTTTTCAATTTTTGGATTAATTCTTTATAACCAATCATCAGGGAGACCTCCAAAAATCAAGTATATATTCAAATGTGGTGCTAAGAGTAATAAAGTTATTGGGCCATCCATAAATTCCTACCTTATTCACTAAATTTCTCTTATCCCAAATAATTATATTTCTAAGCTGATAACCAATTTTTTCCATTCCTTCTATAATGAAACTATGTGTAGGATAACGACAATTATTTTCCCATAAATCATTAACATTAATCACACAATGAGCTTTTGGTTTTAAGAGTGGCAATATTCCTTTATAAATTTCTACAAGGGCTTCAATATAATCATTCATTTTCATTATTCCAAGGTCTCGGGGATTGTCAGAATATTGTTGAATTTTTTTATAGTGTTTATTTTCTCTAATGTCACTACGAAAACTTTTATTCAACCTTTTGTGGTTTAACATATTGGCATAGGGAGGTGAAGTAACGCATAAAGAAACAGTTTCTATATTCAAATAATTAGGAATATTTAGAGCATCATCACAGATTGCAAGCTGATTAGTAACCTCACCAAAATCAATTTGTAATTGATTTAATGTTTCATCAATAAAATCAATATATTCTTTATTAAGGTCAAATCCTACGGCATTTCTTTCTAAATCTTGAGCTGCAATTAAAGTGGTTCCAATACCCACGAAAGGATCAAGCACTAATTCTCCTTTATGAGTAAAAAGTTCTATGCACTTTTTGGGTAGAGCAATTGGAAATACAGCGGGATGGATATCTTTATCCCTAATATCTCTTCCTTCATAATATAATTCCCAAATAGCAACTTGTCCCTTAATCCATTCTTTTGGGGTAAGACAATTTATATGATTATCGGGGCAATTACAAGTTTTCTTAAACCCGATGTTTAATTTTTTATCACAATCTGTTTCTACTCTTAAAGTTTTCGTCTCCATATTTTTTTATTCCTCTTAAATAAATTTTGTTCAAAATCTCCAACCACACAAAGTGAGAAGTAATATACGCTTTTTTTATCTTTGCGCTTTCTTCTATCTCTTTTGGAGTATATTACTTATCACTACTATGGTAAAAAACACTAAAAAAATATATTTATTATACAATGGATATATTCTGTCAAGCATAATTTTCTCGGTAAAAAGCTCTCTCATGAATATCAAAGATTACACAGACCAAAATAAAATTTTGGTAATGAATTTCTGTAATCCAATTTAAAAATACTTTGTAATAAGCTACCGGCGTCATTAGTCATTATTGCCAAACAAGTTTTTATATAGTTTTCATATTGAAAATGCATAATATGATAATATTTGCCTCTGTACTTTTTTCCTTATTGCCTCTCCATAATTTATAGTATTCCAAATAAAAAATTTATTTTGAGTTAACATAACTTACTTGTAATTGGCAAGACCTTTACCTGTTTTTAGACAGTGCATTATTTCTCCAAGTTGCATCTTTATGTAACATTAACACTTTTAACGATTCCTTAACAAAGTTAAGGCAGTGTTACAGGATCGTTACGGCAGTGTTAAGGGATCGTTAAATAAGTGATTAAGCAACAGGCAGTTATACTAAGTCCACAAAGTAATTTAATAAATCAAGATAAGGAACGGGGCATAGCTTCTGTCTTGTAATTTCATACAGGAAAAAACTACAACTATTACATTTCTACGAACTACGGAATTATCGGGTAAAGTATCTATTGCCAGCTCAATTTTTTCTAATATCTGACAACAAGACATTACTTTCATTGTCCTATAGCATCCCTCCTGATTTTTTTATCACAGGACAATAAAATTATTATTTATGGCTTAACGATAAAATCTTATATATAAGTGACTTTCAATGAATGAATAATATAATATAATTTTTTTTTATATAAATCATTTCTGATTGCCTCTTAACCGATTTTTAACTTCCAAATAACCCTTTTCGAATCAGAATATTAGATTTGGAATGGGGGTTGTATATCTTTTCTTCCGAGGGGCTTAGGCACCACTCGCTATTATTTTATTGTCTTAAAGGGATTTAAGGTATTTCAACCCTCTAAACCTTCTCAACCTTATTTTCTTTATGAATTTTTTCTTTTTATGTATTTTCAATATGGAATGTATATTAGGACACCTCATTTAGCCAGTTCCTTGCAAGCTACCTGTTCTCCACTTGTCTTCTCTCTATCCTCCTCTCCCAGTTAGCATGACGAGTTGAGGACGAGAGGAGGTGAAGATGAAGAAAGGATGTTAGCAAGGATGATCTTCTATTCCATATATTTTAAAAGAGTTGTGAGCAAACGCACACCAGCTCCCGTTGCACCGTAGTTATAAATTCCGGATCTCTTTATCCTTGAAGGCAGTTCCGGCAATATCAATATGCAACCGAGGCTTATTTTGCACAAATTCTTGCAGGAATAGACCCGCAGTTATAGTGCCTGCAGAGGGACCTCCGGAATTTTTCAAATCAGCTATTTCGGACTTGATTAATTCTTTATATTCCTCAAAAGCAGGAAGTTGCCAAATATTTTCACCGGTAAAGGCGGCGGCATTTTTCAGCTGTTCCAACCAGGGTTCGTTATTGGTAATCACGGCAGAAATTTGTGTTCCCAAAGCGGTAACTGCTGCACCCGTTAAAGTTGCGATATCAATAATGCGGTCGCAATGTTCTTTTTCCAGAGCATAATTGATAGCATCGCAAAGAGTTAAGCGACCTTCAGCATCGGTATTGACTACTTCAATAGTTTTTCCGCTCATTGAGGTAATTACATCTCCGGTATGATAAGCATCCCCGGAAATCATATTTTCGCAGGCAGCAATGATGCCTACCACATTAACTTTCAATTTCATAGTGGCAATTGCACACATAGTTCCGATAACGGCAGCCGCACCTCCCATATCATCTTTCATATTTAACATTCCTTGTGCACTTTTAATACAATAACCACCGCTGTCAAAAGTGATACCTTTACCCACTAAAGCAATGGTTTCCTGATGGTGTTCAGGATTTCCTAAATGGCGCATAATAATAAGTTTTGGCTCATGAGTTGACCCGCGTCCCACGGCTAAAAAGGCATCCATTTTTATACGTTTAAGCTTATCCAGGGAATGAACATCAATTGAAAAACCGTATTGCAGAGCTGCCTGTTTAGCTGTTTCCGCAAGGTTTTCGGGGTTAATAACATTGGCGGGTTCATTTACTAAATTTCTGGCAAAATTAGTTGTTTCAGCATAAATGCGTCCTTCTACGATACCGCGGTTTAAATGGCGGGTATTTTTAGAGAGGAGCATATAATGTAAAGCTTCTATTTCGCTTGCGTTTTTAGCTGAGCTTAAGTATTTGTTAAATTGATAGGTAACCAGCAAAGCTGTCTCGGAAAGCAAATGACCAAAAGCTACATCGTTAATAGGGCAATCAAATCCTTGAAACAGGTAGATTTGTTTTGCTTTTAATTTTCCTGCCAAACGAATTGCAGAAGCTAAAAGATTACGGACTTTATTATTATTGAGTTCGTTTTTATTGCCGGCACCTAATAAAATAATGTTTTGGCGTTGGGTTCCATTTACGAGGGCAAAATTTTTTATATCCCCGTAAGCGAACTTGAAATCTTCGCTCTTGCAATAGACCTGAGCTGCTTGGGCAATGTTTTGCGGTAGTAATTCTACCTTGTCCAATGCCCCATTTTCTTCCTGGAAAATAATGCTGCAATCCATATCTACCGGGGCTTTTCGGATGATGTCAATCTTCATTATGATCTCCTTATTGTTATTTATAAGATATTAAAAATCTTCAGTTAAGCTTAAGTAATACATCGGTTTGGAAATATGGGAGAGGTCGGTAAGCCAGGCAATATCCAATTTTAACACAAAATAACCTAAATTGAGACGAGGTCCGAAACCGTAACCCAATTTTATATCATTCAGTTTACCGTCTATCACTCCCCTAAAATCAGAATTTTTATCCCAAGCAGCTCCCATATCGGCAAAAATGCTTCCGCGAATATTGCGTAGCTGTAAAGGTACGGGAAAAGCCAAATAGAGATAATCAAAGAAAGGAAAACGCAGTTCAGCAGAACCCAAAATCATTCTTTCTCCGTCTATATCTTCATTTAATGCCCGCACACCATACAAACCATCAAGATTAAAACGCTGAGGTGATTCACCTGTACTGATTCCTGCATTCAAACGAAAAGCCAGAGAATAGCGTTTTTCAAAAAAGTTGTAACAGCGCAGGTCAAGATAGTTGGTAAAATAGTTCAGCTCATTTTTAGCAAAGCTTTTCCGAATGAGATGATAATAACGCCAACCAACCATAGGTCCTGTAGAGCCGAAAAGAGCATTATCAAAAACAAAAGCCAAGCCAGGTGCAATAACCGTATCGGTCTCTTTGGAGATATCCATTTGCCAGTTTTCTGTAGGAACATCCTCCGGTGCCAGATAATCCCATTCCTGTTTCACATAATACAGCTGGCTGTCAAATTCCAAACGCGTAAACCGACTGAAGGGATAACGGTAAATAAAAAGCATTCCCAGTTCGCGTTCTCGCAAGCGAAAATAATCATCCTGACCGATACGATAATGCCTATAAAGCGTTTCATCATAGAAATTATAGACCCCTATTCCGTAATCGGCACGATGCTTTAGATTCATAAAAGAAAGGAAAAGATTGCTGTCTTCAATTTTTCCTGAAATCCCCAAACTGATACCTATTCCATAATTGCCCATTAAATCACTTAAAGTGAGATCAATAGCTCCCACGGTGCCCGTGTAAGATGAATACGCCAATCCGCCCCAGATGCTGTCTAAAGCGAATTTTGTTTTATATTTTTCTATTTTGGGCGGAACATTAATACTATCCGGTTTATCATCCCAGGAAAAATCCTGAAAATGTTTCAAGGAATCGCTTTTGTCCGATTCATTATTGGAAATATGAGGACGACGGGGATTTTGTTGTGGGGATTGTGGTTTTGAAAGATGTTGTGCTTTAGTTCTTTTTCCGTAATAATCAAGACGGGTAAGGTCTATGGTCTGTAAAAGGTCATCAGCACGCACAAAACTTTGCGGTTGGCTGCTTTCTTCATAAATTAGATTTTTCAGGGGATTATCGTCAAAATAGATATCCCAGGCACCGTCAAAGTAGTTGCTTATAACTAGATAACTATCATCAAAGCTGATATCGCCATTCATAATACCGGCAATGCATTTAGTGAGTTCAGCGCGCTGTCCGGTTTCCCAATCCAGAATTTCATAATTGGCAAGGTTATATTTATAGGAAAGAAAGACGAGCTTGGAACCGTCTTCTGCCCAAATTGGACTGAAACAATCGTAATTTTCAAAGGTTCTTTCAACTATTTCCCCGGTCTCAATATTGAAAGTGAAAATATCTCGTGTCAGGTCTGAAAACATACCATAACGAATTTCCTGTTTCATATATTTGTGTTCACTATCATAGGCAATATATTTTCCGTCGGGTGAAAAACGGGGATGAGCATCGTCATAACTGTCATTAGTCAGTTGAGTTAAATTTCCTGTTTCAATCTCGTAAAGATAGAGATCGGACTGCATATTTTTTGACCTGCCAAAACCAGAAACAAACCATCGGGAGAAACATCCGCTTCATAAATTGCCTGCATTTCGGGTATGCTGATCGTCTGCACTATTTTTTATTGTTCACATTCAGGATTTGTATTTTATCACCGGTAGCAGTTTTGGCAGAAAGGCAATTCTTTGATTATCGGGAAACCAGGAAAGAGCTGAACGCAAATAGTAAAATTCTTCTGCTTTGCTACTTTTCTCACCCTTTAAAAATCAATTGTGGTTGAGCTAATCCTGAGTTCCAGCCAGCCAAATACTGTATCTTCCACCTGTGTTAGAATAATATACATAGCGTGAACCATTGGGCGAAAAACGGGGTGCCAAATTGAAGTAGGAACCATCTTTGTTATGAAATGTTCGCTGTTCAAAATTCTCCATAGATATCGTGACTGTTAATCAGAGGATAATAATCTCTCTTTAACTGATAATGCCAGCGGGATTCAGGTCTTCAAAATCCATTCCGAAAACCTTTTTCGTAGCTTCATCAAGATTGAATGAGGAATGAATAGCAAAAAAATACTCAGGAACTTTTTCTCTGCCAGGGTTTCTGCTATAAAAGTTAAAAAACTTTCGCCTAAACGGTATGCCAGATAGCCATCAGCATTGATCAATCTGCCGATGCTGTTATTTATTACCATATCTAAGAGATACATATTATTATAGTCATCTTCGCCACCAATGGAAAGATATTCCGGGAAGTCCTTCCGAAAACCAAAAGGAAAAGAAGTAGGTCTAAGCATTGAACTGGAATTTATAAACCGGTTATCCATCGCATTAATGTAAGCATGTGTAAGTTCATGTGCTAAAAGTTCTTCTCAGAGAAGCATAACTACCTTCAAAAGGAATTACAACCTTGGTTATGTAAACTTTCTGTAAAACCGCCAACGCCTTCAGTTAAAAGATAATAAGTAATATTGGTGGTTAAAAATTCTTGCTTGTACTGTAAAAAATAATAGGAATACGGGTTAATATAGGAACTCTGAATTCCGCTTTGATGTAATAATATATATCCTCAAGCCATTAAAGCTGCAACGCGTCCAAATTGATCTTCCCCTGCGGGAAAATAAATATCAAAATGCATTGTTTGAATGGTAGAAAAATCCTGAGGAGCAATATTAATTTTATTTTGACCGAAACTGTAAGCAAAACCGGAGCTACATAATACAAAAAGGATTATCAGACAATAGAGTGGTTTATTCATTACCTTTCCTAAAATATGCTGAATTTGATGTATTTTTGGGGATTTTCTTGAATATCTTTGATGAGGGCATTGAGGTTATCGGTTGCAGTGTTGATTTTTTCATATAACTGTTTATCCTTCAGAAGTAAACCGGCAGTGCCTTCGTTTTCAGTAAGAGCTTTGGCAGAACGATTCAAATTGGCAGAAAGAATTTTTAACGAGTCCAAAGTAGCAGAAAGTTTTTCTATAGCTATGTTTCCTTCTGTTAAAGTATTTTTTCAGGGGTTCTTTATTTTCGGATATAACTTCCTGCAGAGAAGAAGTTAAACGCTCAATTTTATTCACTGTAAAAACAAGTTCTTGTTTTAATTCTTTAGCTACATTGCTCATATCGGTTACTGTGCCATCAGCACTTTCACTAATTTTCGGGAACTTTGCAGTAAGCCATCAGGAGAATTAAGTAATGTAACCGTTTCTTTCAATTCATCCAAGCCCTCAGATGCTTTACTAATCAATTCCATCATTCCTTCCGGTGAAGTTCCCTGCTGTAATTTTTTTATATTTAAGGGATTGTTTCCCTTTCCCGGAATGATGTTTAATGCCTTTCCCCCCATCAATGAACTATCCGAAACCAAAAATTTAGTTCCTTCTGTTAAAATTATATCACTTCTGATGTTGGCAGTTGTGATCACCTTATCTTTGTGGGCAGTTATGTTTTTAACTCTGCCAACTTCCATTCCGCGATACATAATTTTATCGCCAATCTCCAAACCCATAACATCAGGAAAGGCAATTTTCAGTTCATAATGCGAACGGACTGCTAACCGACCACTAAGCCAAAAATAGCTGAAAATCAGGATCAAACAAATAACAACTGTCCAGATACCTGTTTTTATTTGCACGCTACGCAGGTTAGGATAAAATTTTTTCATTACTTTTCAGGTCTTCAGCTGTTTCTTTTCTGCAGCAGGGAAGAGAACATTATTCAGAATTAAACGATAACCGGGTGAATTTTTATGCAATTCTAATATAGTTTCCGGATCACCAACTTTATGCTGATAGTCCTCCGGATCGTGACCGCCGTAAAAAGTGAAAGTCCCTTTGCCGATATTGCCATGAATGTATTTAACTTCATTCTGACCTGGAACTTCAGCTAAAATAATAACGCTTTTCTTTACTTTATCTTTGAAAAAGGAAGTGGTCTGCCCCAAAAAACCATTTATAACATTAGTATGACATTGTGTAAGCATTGTGGGAACAGGATCATACTTGGCACTGAAATCAAAAAGCTGAAAATAATCTGCTTCGGGACCTCTTAATAGAGAATAGTCACTGGCATCTATATCAGAAAACTCATATTCATAAGGATTGGGGCGCAAAGTAAAATTCTCAAAGGCAAAAGTGCGGGAAAAATCCAATTTACTTTGATATTGAGGGTCTATGCCATCACCGTCAATAGCATCTACAATATCTACATCCTTTGCTGCTAAAAGCAATATCGTAAGTATCTGTGGCTGCACACATAGCGAACATAAAACCGCCGTTTATTACATAGTTGCGTATTTTTTCCGCTACTGCATGCTTCAATTGCCAAACCTTTGCAAAACCGTGTTTAGCTGCCATTGCTTCATTTACGCGCACATCATTCTGATACCAGCTGGTATTTCTATAGGAACCATAGAACTTGCCATACTGACCTGTAAAATCCTCATGGTGTAAATGTAGCCAATCATATTCCGGAAGCTTGCCTGCTAAAACTTCATCATCCCAAACCCGATCATATCCAATTTCGGCATATTCCAAAGCCATAGTAACTGCATCATCCCGGGAAGGGCATTTGGAGGTATATAAACCGCTATTTTAGGTTCTTTTTCCAGAGCAATACTTTCCATATTGTTTGCCTGAATTTCTGTTAAAATCGCCGCTACAGCTGAAGAAGAAACATTTTCATAACGCACACCGCGAATGTTACAAAGAGCTATTAAACTCTCGGAATCAGGAAAAAGAAAACTTCCGCCCCGATAGTTTAAAAGCCATCTGCCAACAAGATGTTCTTTCAAGCCGGCAAAGGCAATGCCATAAGCTTTTAAATGGTTGGTCTGCGTATTATCCATCGGAATTAAAATATCGGCAGATAGAGGCAAGATAGTAAAACCGCTAATTACTATGATGCATAGTAATATGCCTGATATCCTTTTTCCTCCAACAGAAGCCAAAGCTCTTTAAACAAGGATTTATCCTCCATAAATAAGTTCCTGCTTTTATAAAGCCAATTTTATGTCTTAAAACGCATTCATGTCATCTGCTGTCAAGATAAATCTCACAAACAACGAAAACAAATCAATAATCGTCTTAAAACCGGTAATTTTCTCTTCCTGAATAAAACAGAGGAAAAAATTCTCTTCTCTTAAACAGTTTATCCTCATTTCACTATACCATTTTCCTCATAATTTCTCTACTTCTTTTAACGGAACAGATATATCAACCACGGAATATAGAATAGGGCAATAAAAATAGATATAGAAACTATAGTGGCAGCAAACTCTCTATCCATATTTTCCAAATTGGAAAAAATAAGAGTATTAAAACCGATAGGTAAAGCAGAACAAACGGTTACAACAGTTCTGGTTATTCCTTCAAAGCCAAAAAGAGCAGATAGGGCAATACCTATTCCCAAACCAACACCCATTCTGATGAAAAATAGCAATTGCCGCCTTTCCAATGTTACAGCGTTTGGGGTTAAAATAAAGTCCCAAAGCAATCATCATTAAAGGCACCATTGGTTGCCCCATAAAATTGAGAAAATTCAAAGCCACAGGAGGAATCGGGACTTTAGTTAATTTCCAGGAAAAGGCAATTAACATAGCCCAAAGGGGAGGTAAACGCAAAAACTTTTTCCACTCAATTGCCGCTGTTTTGTTATTATTTCCATATTTTATAGCATTGTAATAGGTAAAGGTAAAAATCATAAAGGTATTGCCAATATCAAAAAGTGATGCTCTGGCAAGTCCTTCATTGCCAAAAGCAGCAAAGAAAAAAGGCAAGGCATAAGCAGTATTCATAATCATTGTTCCTACCAGAAAACTGCCGAAAGTGGTTTTTTCCATTTTCAAGTGTTTTCCGATAGTGTAAGAGATGATATACATCAGAAAGACAATTATAATAGCAGTAAAGGAATTAAAGCCATATCCGCTTTTAGCTGAATATTGGAAATGGCAATAATGGTTAAACACGGTAAACAAACATTAAGCACAATCCTCAAAAGAACGGGTGCATCTTCTTGAGACAGAAGCTTTAGAAGTTTGAGGACAATGCCTATAAAAAAAGCCAGAATAAGAGGAATTATCTTTTCAATAAAGGGATTCATTATGTAGGAGGAAAATAGAAAGTGCGAAATAGAAGGTTTAATTGTTCTTCCAGGTCCTGGTTATGCAGCTTATCTCTTTCAGTAATTTCTTTTCTTTTTTGCCAGGAAGGGTCTTTTGCCAGTGTTTCTTTTAGTTGCCATTTATGCTTGAATTCTCTTCCTTCCAGTTTAACTAATGCTTCCCATTGTTCTTTACTGAAACGATTGACCAGACCTTTATCCCGAAGAAGATTAGTATCTACTTTCAAAGGATAAACTTCAGCGATACGGATAATTTTTAATATTTCTGAACGCATAAAATATTTCTCTGCCTTTAGTTCTTTATAAACCTCCAGCTCCCGGTAAAATTTATGGCCATTAACAGAGGACAGATGATTGACATCCAAACCTTCTTTTTCTATTTGACTGATAGTTGTGCGATTGAAAGTGTATATTGTTTTTTGGCATACAGTCTGTTCAAACACATTTTGCACAATAAAAAGAGCTATAAAAGCAAAGAAAAAAGCAATAACCGGTGCAGCTATCCAAGCCAAAGATACCTTGCCTAATATATTGTACCGGATATTTTTACCCCCTTTTACCAAACCAATTCCCACAACCGCTCCAACGATAACTTGAGTGGAAGATACAGGAACTAGAGGAATGGGAGGCAAACCTATACTTAATAACAGATTTTGCAAGCCCCGCGAGGCAAAAATAAAAAGCACAATCGCTTCTGCGGTTACAGCTATTAGTGCTGTTACCGGTGAAAGATGAAAAATATCTTTTCCTACAGTTCGCATCACTTTATGCGAATAGGTGTAAATTCCGACAATTATAGAAATTGCACCCAAAATATAGAGTTGCTGGACACCCGAAAGAGTAAAACTGCCCAAATTAATATCTTTGAAAGGAGTTACCGGAACAAAAACTCCAACCACATTGGCTATGTTATTAGCACCCAAAGAAAAAGCACCAAAGGCACCGATTATAATTAATCCTAAACGAACATAAACATCCTGCTCTAAAAGATGAATTTTTCCTTTATTGATAACGGGGCTAATTAAATAAAAAAGTAAAGCCGCAATAATTCCGGAAAGTACAAAAGCAATCACCCAGCTGGAAACAATAGTAAGTAAATTTTGGAAGTCAGTTAACCGACCCGAAAAATAATTCCAGCCAATTATCGCACCCACAATGGTTTGAGAAGTGGAAACCGGAATTCCTGTTCTGACAATAGCAGTTATAGTTAAAGCAGCTGCCAGGGCAACTGTAAAAGCACCTCCTAAAGCATCAACACTTCCCAAACGACCTAAAGTTCCGGAAGGACCGCTACCTTCAAAAACAGCTCCTAAAAAGATAAAAATGGACGCAATTAAAGCCGCTGTTTTGAATTTCAGCATTCTGGTTTCTACAGCTGCACCAAAAATATTGCCGGTATCATTGGCTCCTAAAGACCAACCTAAAAAAAGACCGCTGAGCAGGTAAATAAAAATCATTTATAGTTGACGCTTGATAGCATAAATAGATAACCGATCACAAACAACCTGCGCATAATCCGAAATTTTTTCAATATGTATGGCAAAAAAACGCAGCTGACTTTTTTGGGAAAGTTCAATATCCAAATTGAATATTTCACGACGCAGGCGTTCACCTATATGATCCGCTTCGCGTTCAAAGAAATAGACCTTGTGAATGTAATTGTTTACCGCAGCTAAATCCCTAAAAAATGAACGCACTGCAACAGAGAGCTGTTCAACGGCATTGCTTGATGCCTTAGTTGTTTGCATCCACAAATCATTTAAGCACTCTGGAATTTTTGGCATTTCAATGGAAAATTGAACCAGAGAGTCCTTTATATTATCAATAACCTCATCTGTATTTTCCAAAATAGCAAGAACATCACCTCTGTTTTCCGGAATTAGAGTTCGTTCATAAAGAAAGCGTTCAATGCTAACCCGTAAATCATCTGCCCGATGTTCATTTTCCCTGATTTGAGCCAAACGGGTTTCAAATTGTTCAATCCGGTTATTGAGGTAATCTTCCATCGCCAGTTCAAAAGTGGTAGCAGAATCACTTAAAATATCCTGAAAAGTATCAATCTATTGGGTTTCAATGAAGCGGGTTGTTTTTTAAAATTAAAGCCATTTTCTCTCCTTGAGAGTTATAATTTCATCCATTTTATTATTTTAACCAGAAAAAAAGGCACTACTTTCTGTCAAGCAGGAAAATAAAAAAGGATTTAGCAAGTGAAGTGAAAATTAAAACCTCCCAACCTCTCGCCCTCAAAGACCTCTCGACCTCAAGACCTCCCGACCTCAAGACCTCCCGACCTCAAGACCTCAAGACCTCTCGATTCCTCAAGACCTCTCGATTTCCCCCTGGCCTTAATCCAAAAACTGTTTTACCGCACTTACAAACGCATCAACCTCTTCCCTGCAGCCCTAACAGTTACTCTTAAACAATTTTGTAAACAGGGATGAGAACCCACATCACGCACAGCAAAATCATTAACTAAAAGGTATTTAAAAGGAAATCTGGAGTACGTTCATAAAGAGAAAAGTAAGGAAATTAGTAGCAGATGGAGATACCTTAACCTCTTTCTATTTTCTGCAAAGTTGAAAAAAGCTCTTCCCGCAACTTAATTGTCTGTTGCACCTGTGCTTTAAAGATATCCTGATGTTCCAGAAAGAGAGCAAATGCTTGATTTAAAATAGAAGTATGAAAGGTAGTTAACACTTTGGAAAGTTCATAAATATTTTCCGCTGAAGAAATTGCATAGCCAAAACACCAATCCCGCCGCAGAAAATGCCTTGGAAAAAGAACGCACTAACATTAAATTAGGATACTGCAATAATTTGTCTGCCAAGGTTTTTCCCGAAAATTCAAAATAGGTCTCATCTACCAGCACAAGTTTCTCTGGCAGAGCTTCAATTATCTGTAATAGTTGCACTTCGGAAAACAAATTGCCCGTTGGATTATTGGGATTGCATAATATGGCTAACTTACAATCCGGGTGACTGGTAAGTTCCAAATACTTTTCCGGGGAGAAACTGAAATCCTCATCCAAATCCAAAAATAGCATTTTCAGTCCTACCATAGCGCTAAAGGTTTTATAATCAAAATAGGAAGGTGCCAAGGAAATAGCAAAGGATTGATCATTTTCCCGCACTCCTAGAAAGATATGATAGAGAATATCATCAGCTCCATTTCCCCACAGGACATTTTCTTTAGTTAAGGAATTGCCAATGTAAGAAATTAGGGATAAATGCAGTTTTTCCGTTACAGGAGAGAGATAACGGTTAAGTTCAATCTCTTCCATTTTGGCTAAAAATTGATGTTTAATTGCCTGATATGGATTTAGGCAACTTTCGTTCAGGCACATCATTCTTTTTTTAACGGGAACACTTATTTTAGAGGGCTTTTTGTCTTTCAAGTCACTGCGAAAATAGGGCATAATTCTTTCTCCTTCTATCAATATTATAAGTTGAAATCGGGGAAAAGCAAAAGTGTCATTCTTATCCTGTTTCCACATTGAAAGTGCAGTTATCATTGAAAAAATATCCTTGATTCCTGCTTGTGCAGAAATGACAAGAGCATTTCATTCCAGCAATGATATTATTTAAAAAAAGCCACGGGAGGAGTACCCGTGGCTTTGTCTGTGTGTTGCTGAGGAGGGATTATTAGGGGCTTGTTTTTATATGATTTATTTTGGGTGAGGTAATCTTTTCTCCGGCATACCGAAAGAACCGCATTCTTCGCATTCAGCACAATTTTCCTTATGCTGATATTCTGAATTCTCTAGCATTTTTATTGAATTTTTGTTTATGCATACCACCCTGAAACTGGGGCATATTTTTTTCAGGGTTGCCTTCTGTTCGGGGGTAAGTTCTTTCATTCCGGCAGCTAAAAAATCCACTTTAGCATCGGCTAAGACATTGCGTTTAGTGGCTATTTGTTTGTTTAAATCCTTTGCCTGCTTGTAGTTTTCATCTTTCAAAGCTTTCTGCAGGTCAATTCTTAAATTCTCAATTTCAGCTTGTAGTGTATTTTTGTTTTTTTCAAAACTTATTTTTAATTCTTCCCATTTTTTCTTTTGGGCATCGGTAAGTTTCAATTCCTCAAGGCATTTTTGCATCGGCATTTCGGGTTTCGGGGATTTAATCCCTTCCGATTGAACCTTAGGATTAGAGCGATCTTTAGGGGCATCCGTTTGGGCAAGTAATGCACCGCAAACGAATATTAGGGCAAGGGTTAGGAATATAATTTTTTTCATCTGTTTCTCCTGTTTTTAGGTATATTATCTCTGTTTAAGCGTTTTTTGGCAAATTCAGCACGGCGTTGGAAATGTTCCTGTGCTTCTTCTGCCGTTAAGGTCTTACGATAGGCAACCATTCTTTCCGCCAATCTTCTTTCCAGATTGTTTTGAGCCACCAGGGAAGAATCAATTAGGGCATTCACTTTTGCCATATCTACAGGGTCTTTTGCTAATTCCAGCATCAGGGAATGTTTGATAGTTTCAAATTTATCCCTTAAATTCCTGATTTCTTCATCCCTTTCAAAAGGAGGAGGACCAAAATGGGGACGGGAACCTCGCATTTCTTCGTTTCTTACAGGTGGTTGAGGATGAGGGTGAAACCAGTGTAAATAAATGAAACTGCCGATAAAGGCAAGATTAAAACTCACCGAAATCAGCAGGATTATTATTAGCCAGCGTTTACTCACCCTGTTCTCCATTTTCCGCTATATTATCCAGAATTGTGTTTTCACCAAAACTGCCGTAAGCGACGGAAGTGAGAGTAATGGATTCCGTTTTTTCCGGAATTATGTTGTTGTAGCTAACTATACCGACTTTTACACCAGCCCATAAGCTTAAGACAATAGTGAGCATAGCAGTAACTGGGGCAAGTTTATAACGACGGAAAAATCCCGGATTTTTTGCTTCCAGACGGTGCACCTTATCCATAATTTGTCCGTGAATCCAGGAAGGAAACTCTGGTTTTGGGAGGTTAGAAAGCATCAGATGCAGTTTTTGGGCATCTGCCAGAAAAACTTTACAGGCAGGACATTTATCCAGATGGGATTGAAGTTTTGCCTGAAAGCGGGTATCCAATTCGCCATCAAGTTCTTTTTCCAGATAGCGTTTGGCTTTACTGCATCTCATTTTTCTGCTCCTTCTTATATTTTTTGCTTCCAATTACTATACCATTCAACTTTCTTTATCCTGCAAAATTTTTTTCCTTAATGTGCGTTTTGCTCTTACCAGCAAGGATTCAACCGCTTTTATGCTGATTCCCAAAGTAGCAGAAATTTCCTTGTAGGACATTTTTTCGTAATACTGTAATTGAATTACGGCTGCCAAACGCGGAGGCAAAGCTGAGATTGCATTTTTTAGAACTGTGTAGTCCGTTTCGTTGGCGTTAGCCGTTTTTTCGGGAATACAATTAAATCTCTCCGGTTCCATATTTATATAATGTGCCTTCTGTTTTAGAAAGCTGAGACATTTATTATGGGCAATTTTATAGGTATAAGCAAGAGCTGTGGCTTCATCTATGCGATCCAGATTTTTGTATACCGCTATAAATACGGTTTGGACAATATCCAAGGCATCCTGTTCATTAGCGCATAAAGTTAACACATAATTATAGATGCGCTTTTCATTAGCTGTTAAAAATGCCTCAAAATGTTCTTTCTTCATACCTGTTTTTACTTATCATAGTATTTTTTGAATGTAAATTCCTTTATCATTCCTGGGCAACCAGGAATCCACATACAGTAAAAAATATTTATGCATTTTAATATGGAATTTACATCATATCTTTAATATTTTGTTTTTTTAACTTGCAAGAAACAAACCAAACCCGAAACAAAGCTTCAAGGTGTAGCCGGAGAACGCTGATTCTCCGCATTTTGTGTAACCGTAACTTATCCAAATTTCGTATTATTTTCATGCAGAAAAGTGGCTTCCTCCGTCTACACTTCCAAAACAAAACTTGACTAATTTCCCTCTTATCAGTTAGCAGTAACAACTAAGATGATTAATAAAAGCGTAGTTTTTCTTGCCCGCAAATACCTGAGCGGACGCAAAACCAGAGGCATCGGTAAAGCTCATTATCTTTGCCTGATTGGCATAACTTTAGGAGTTTTGTCTTTACTTTGCGTAACTTCCGTGATGAATGGTTTCCGCTTGGATATTCGTAACCGGATTACAGGCACTTTTGCAGAAATTCGTATTTCGGCAAAAGAAGGGGAAACCATCAAAGGTTACTCTGCTATTTGCAATCAATTGCAAGATATGAAGTTCTCTGCCAGTCCCGTAATTCGGAATGAATTGTTGCTGAAATATGATTCTGTAGTTTTGCCTACGCTTTGTTTTGGTATTGAACCAAATAGGCATAAAAATGTCTCTTCCCTTTTGCAAAAACCGGATACCGGCAGCAAAGAAATCATTCAGGGTTTGCTTGTGGGAAATATTTCTCCGGAAGAATTTTCCACTTCAGGCATTGCTTTAGGGGCAGGGCTGGCTTCACAATTGGGTGTTTATTTGGGAGATGAAATTCAAGTGCTATCACCAATGTTCAATGTTCCAACTGCATTTGGAATGATTCCGCGCATCCGTTTTCTGAAAGTGCAGGCAATTTTTGCCGCGGGAATGCCTGAATATGACCAAAATTTCAGCTTTATGGGCATTGATAACGCTGTCTTTTTTGCTTCTTATTCCCCTGGCGAGGCAGATTATATTGAGGTTAAACCCTTTTCCCAAATGCGCAAAAATCAGCCACTGAAAACCCTGAAAAAGGCATTTCCGGACTTTCAAATTGAGGATTGGAGCAGTTTTGATCCCAATCTTTATTCTGCCATCCGCTTTGAGAAATTCCTGATGTTTGTAATTATGCTCTTTATGTTTATTATTGCCAGCTTTAACCTGACCGGCAATCTGCTGAAAACGATTTCCCAAAAGAAACGCGAATTGGGCTTGCTAAAAGCTTTAGGACTGACCGATAAAGACCTACAAAGCTTATTTTTACTGCAGGCACTTTTTTTGTGTTCCGCGGGAATCATTCTGGGTTTAACTTTGGGCTCGCTTTTACTGCTCATACAAAAATACACGGGAATTGTAAAACTGGGTTTGGGAGGAGGAAATTCCATAATTTTACCCGTGAAATTTGCTTTTACAGATTACCTTTTGATTATTGTTGTTGCCTATTTAATCACTATTTTAAGCGTGCTATTGCCTCTCAAACGCCTAAACAAAATAAACGCTGTAGAACTAATTAAACGCGCAGTTTAGAAACTTCTTTCTCCTGCCTATATTGCTCCTCAGATTCCCTTATGCTTCCCATATCACGATATGGGAAGCATAAGGGAATGATATGGGAAGCGTAAAATTTACCATAAAGAAAGCTTTCGTGGACTTCAATTTTTTTGTCAAATTTTATAGGGTCTTTTGATATAGGTAATATATTTAATTCATCCTGAAAAATTTAGATCAAATTTTACCTGTCTGATTATTTCATAAGTTTCTTCTGAAAAATTGTGCCCTGTTCTAATTCAAGTTTTTTCTTTAATTAGAGGAAGAAAATTTTTCGTTAATTTCATAGCCAATAGAATTCCTTTTCCAATTCTTTGCAGCTAAAGTAGTAGTCCCGCTTCCTAAAAAAGGATCAAGGATAGTGTCACCTACAAAACTAAACATTTTAATTAAGCGTTTGGGTAATTCTTCGGGAAACATAGCTAAATGTTTATCTTGCTTTTCACCTGAAAAATTCCAATGCCCTGTAAAATACCGATTCCATTCTTCACTAGTTAACTTTGATTGTTCTTTAATTTCCCTACTGACAGGAGGCGAAGCTCCGTATTTTTTAAAAATCAAGATATACTCGTAGTCCAATTTAATAATTCCATTCCTGGGATAGGGAAAAGACCCCATAATTGTTGCTCCACCTGTAGTATGACAAGTAGTAACTTTCTGCCAAATTATAGCA